>DAIQQA010000110.1:0-17457 GCA_036787045.1 Burkholderiales bacterium
GCCACGGCCTCCAGACCTTGCCTGGCCAGCCCGTCCATGCGCACGAACCACTGGTCGGTAAGCATCGGCTCCACGATCACCCCGGTGCGGCCCGAGCGAGGGACGTTGAGCTTGTGCGGCTTCTCCGACACGAGCAGCCCCTGCACTTGCAGATCGGCAAGGACCCGCTTGCGCGCCTCGAAGCGATCCAGGCCCTGGTAGGCGGGCGGCGCCTCGCCGCCGATTCTGGCGTCGAGCGTGAGCACGCTGATCGGTTCCAGGCCGTGGCGCTGCCCGACCTGATAGTCGTTGAAATCGTGCGCCGGCGTGATCTTCACGCAGCCGGTCCCGAACTGGGGATCGACGTACTCATCGGAGATGACTGGAATGGTGCGCCCCGTCAGGGGCAGTTCGAGCTGCTTGCCGACCAGGCCCTGGTAGCGCTCATCGCCCGGGTTCACCGCAACTGCCACGTCCCCCAGCATGGTCTCGGGACGGGTGGTCGCCACCACCACGCTGCCGCTGCCGTCGGTCAGCGGATAGCGGATCTCCCAGATCTTTCCGTCTTCCTCCTCGCTGTCCACCTCGAGGTCCGACACCGCGGTCCCCAGCACCGGATCCCAGTTGACCAGGCGCTTGCCGCGATAGATGAGACCTTCCTCGTGCAGCCGCACGAACACCTCGAGGACAGCCCGCGACATGCGCGCATCCATCGTGAAGTAGCCGGCCTTCTGCCCCTCGGTGTCGGCATAGGACCAGTTACCGGAAGCACCGAGCCGGCGCATCTGCCGGATGATGGTCGCGCCGGACTCCTGCTTCCACGCCCACACGCGCTCGACGAACTTGTCGCGCCCGAGGTCGTGGCGGGTCTTGCCTTCGGCTTCGAGCTGGCGCTCGACTACGATCTGCGTGGCGATGCCGGCGTGGTCGGTGCCCACGACCCAGTTAGCGTTGAACCCGCGCATCCGGTGGTAGCGCATCAGCGCGTCCATCAGCGTCTGCTGGAATGCATGGCCCATGTGCAGCGTCCCGGTGACGTTGGGCGGCGGGAGCTGGATGCAGTAGGGCAGGCGATCCGGGTCGAGGCTCGCCTGGAAGTAGCCGCGCGATTCCCACACCGGGTACCAGCGGCGCTCGATCTCGTGCGGTTCGAAGCTTTTTGCCAGCGTCATTAGTCTGCAGCTATGCCTGAAAGAGCTTGAACCACGGAGGACACGGAGGACACGGTGGAAAACCGATCTTCTGCTCGGGCAAGGTTCGGGCGGCAGGCTGGGATCGGAAGTGACAGCGGGATTGAATCATTGCCGAGACGGGCTCGCTGCGGAAGACACAAACTCTCGCAGGAGGTTTTCCTCCGTGTCCTCCGTGGTTCAATCTGTTGCGAGAAAAGCCGGGATTATAGCTTGCCGCCTTCGCCGTCCTGTCCCTGCTCGCCAGCGAAGACCTGCTCGACGGCCTCGCGCACGATGGCCGGCAAGGCGTTGCGCAGCTCGCGTGAAAACCGCGCCAGGCTCTGATCCAGGGCCGAGCCGGCGCCCGCGCTGTGCGCGGCGAGTGCCGCCTGCAGCTCCTCGTCCAGTCGTTGCCGAAGGCGCAGGTATAACGCGACCTGAAGCTGCTTGCGTTTGTCGATCAGTGGCGGTGAGCTGTCGGCTGCGCTGACGGCGGGTGGCTCGCCCGCGGGGCGGGAAGGGATCTCGACCACTTCGTTGAGCACCGGGATCTCGAGCTGCTGTGGGGACGGAGAGACTGCCTCCGTGAGGGTGGGGAGGGGGGTCTCGAGAAGCCGCCGGGGCGCTCGCCCCTGATGCTTGCCGATCAGCTCGTTGAGCTTGCCGAACAGGTCGTCCTGTTCCGAGCTGTCGGGCGGGTGGCGGGGCTCCTGGGCCATGCGTCGCTACCCCGATTGGCTCAGATCGTGAGTGCGGATCTCGTAGCCGCGCTCGCGGTAGAAGCGGAAGCGCTCGCGCGCAAGACCGCGATCATCCTCGTCCAACCCCACGATCTCGATCAAGCGCTCGAAGCGGCTGAACACGGGCGGCGCGGCGTGGCACAGGTTGACCAGCACCTGCTCGTGGACGACCGGCTCCGCCACGTAATCCAGGATGATCGGTGTGACCGGCGCCAGCCGGTGGTGGGCACGGCAATGCGGCAGGAAGCCGATGGGGGGCTGCGTCCACAGCAGCCGGTCGATCCGCTCGGTGGCGTCGCTGTCCGGCGTGAGGATCATCATGCGCATGCCGCGTGCCAGCGCTTTCGCCGCCAGCGTGCACAGCGTCTGGTGCTTGTTGTCGACGTGGGTGTAGAAGTCTATCTGCGTCACTGTCTACTGCTCCACAGAACCGCTCACTACGAAGGCACGTTCCGAACTACCTCTCACCACGAAGACACGAAGGCACGAAGAAAAGCAAGAGAAGCAGAACAGGATCTCTCGGCCGCAATCGCCGGATTGCCGGGATCTGTTTGACGCATCGGTGGGCCATCTTGTAGCTGCGGTTCTCACGGGTTTCCTTCGTGTCTTCGTGCCTTCGTGGTGAGAGGTAGCGCCTTAACCGCGCGGGGCGCGGTGCATCAGGAAAGTCGTGAGCATCGGTACCGGCCGCCCGGTCGAGCCCTTCTCCTTGCCCGAACGCCACGCCGTGCCGGCGATGTCCAGATGCGCCCACTTGAACTTCTTGGCGAAGCGGGACAGGAAGCACGCCGCGGTGACGCTGCCTGCCGGGCGGCCGCCGATGTTGGCCATGTCCGCGAACGGGCTCTTGATCTGCTCCTGGTAGTCCTCCCACAGCGGCATATGCCAGGCGCGGTCCCAAGCCTCCTCGCCGGCCGCCAGCAGCTGCGCCGCCAGGGCGTCGTCGTTGCTGTACAAGCCGGTGGCGACGTGGCCCAGCGCAATTACGCAGGCGCCCGTCAGGGTGGCGATGTCGATCACCGCGTCCGGCTCGAAACGCTCTGCGTAGGTCAGGGCGTCGCAGAGGATCAGGCGGCCCTCGGCATCGGTGTTGAGGATCTCGATGGTCTGCCCGGACATGCTGGTGACGATGTCGCCGGGCTTGATCGCTTCGCCCCCGGGCATGTTCTCGCAAGTCGGAATGATGCCGACGACGTTGACCGGAAGCCCCATCTCGGCAACGGCCCGCAGCGTGCCGAGCACGCTGCCTGCGCCGGACATGTCGTACTTCATCTCGTCCATCTCTGCCGAGGGCTTGAGCGAGATCCCGCCGGTGTCGAAAGTGATGCCCTTGCCCACCAGCACGACGGGCTTGTGCTTCTTGCCTGCGCCGGAGTGTTCGAGCACGATCAGCTTGGCGGGCTCGCGGGTGCCTTTTGTTACGGCCAGGAACGCACCCATGCCCAGCTTGCGCATGTCCTTCTCTTCCAGCAGCTCGCATCTGAGCTTGTGGCTGCGTGCCAGACGCTCGGCTTGATCCGCGAGATACGTCGGCGTGCAGATGTTGCTCGGCAGGTTGCCCAGGTCTTTGGCGAAGCTCTGCCCGGCCCCCAGCGCCGCGCCGCGTTCCACTGCTGCTGTTTCGGTGCGGGTGCTCTTGCCGGCCAGCCCCAGGGTGATCCGGGCGAGCGCCCTGCGGTCGTTCTTCTTGCTCTTCAGCTGGTCGAAGCGATAACTGGCATCGGCCGCAACAGCCGCGCCGTGCAGGAGTGCCCAGGTGCGGTCCCGGCCTTTGACCTTGCCGTCGGCGAGGAAGAGCACCGCGTCGGATGACCCGCCGTCGGCCAGCGCGCGCAGCGCGCCGCGGACCGCTTCGCGATACTCCTTGGGTCCGAAATCGGCCTCTTTGCCCAGTCCCACGAGCAGGACACGCTCCGCAGCCGTCCCGGGAACGCCGTGCAGCAGGAGGGTGCTGCCCAGGCGCCCCTCCAGGTCGCCGTGCTTGAGGATGCGCGACAGGTGTCCCCTGGCGGCACGGTCGATCGCCTTGGCGGCGGCGCTCAGCTCGCGGCCTTCGAACACGCCAACTACGATGCAGCCGCTCTTCATCGCGGCCGGCTCAGCGGCTTTTGTGCTAAATTGCAAGTGGTACTCCGTTTTCGTGAATCTATTGAGATGGTTAGATCGCGCAGCAAGTTTGCGTCAGGCCACCGGCAAAGTCAAAGCGCGTGATCTTCCTGCGCTCCACCCTGCGGGAGTTCGCCCTTACCGGCGTGGCGGTGTTCTCGGTGCTGCTGGCGATTACCTTCAGCAGTGCGCTGATCCGCTACCTCGGCCTGGCTGCGCGCGGCACCGTGCCCCCCGATGCGGTGCTGGTCCTTCTGGCGCTTTCCGCGCTCAGCACCGTATCCGTGCTGCTTTCGGCCACCGTCTTCCTCTCGGTGCTGCTGACCATGACCCGCAGCTACCGCGACTCGGAGATGGTGGTCTGGCAGACCTCGGGACTGAGCCTGCTGGGCTGGTTCAAGCCGGTGCTGATCTTCGTCGCGCCCGTCATGGTGCTGGTCGCCATTCTGAGTCTCTACATGACCCCATGGGCGATCGGCAAGGCCGAGCAGTTCCGCCATCAGCTCGAGAGCCGCGATGACGCGACGCTGATCACGCCCGGGGTGTTCAAGGAGTCGAAGAACGCCGACCGCGTGTTCTTTGTCGAGAAGCTGTCTCCGGACCTGACCCAGGTGGCCAATGTGTTCGTGCACGAGCTGCGCGACGGCCGCATGTGGGTGGGCGTGGCGAGCCGCGGTTACTTGGAGAAGGCCAAGAGCGGGGATCGCTATCTGGTCGCGCAGGACGGCCGCCGCTACTCCGGTACGCCGGGCCAGGCGGATTACCGGATCGAGGCCTTCGGCAAGTACGCCGTGCGCATCGAGCAGAGTGCAGCCAAGCGCTTCCTGCCGACGCAGAAGTCGCGTGCAACCGCGCTGCTGCTGCTCGACCCCAAGCCTGCCGATCAGGCCGAGCTGTCCTGGCGATTCGGTCTTCCCCTGTCGACCCTGCTGCTCGCCCTGCTGGCGGTCCCGATGAGCGCGGTCAACCCGCGCACCGGCCGGTTTCTCAACCTGCTGGTGGCTGTGTTCGTGTACATGATCTACAGCAACCTGATCAGCATCGTGCAGGCGTGGGTGGCGCAGGACAAGGTCCACGTGCTGCTGGGCATGGGGGCTGTGCACGGTACCATGGCGGTTCTACTGATCCTGCTGCTGGCGCTGCGCATGGGCCACCTCCGACTCCCGCAGTTGCGGCGTGCGGCATGAGCGTTCTCCGCCGGTACATCCGCCGCCAGGTGCTGTACAGCATCATCCTCGTGCTGGCGGGCCTGCTGATGCTGTTCAGCTTCTTCGACCTGATCTACGAGCTGCGCGATCTAGGCTCGAACGACGCGCGTCTCACCACGGTGCTCACCTTCGTGGCGCTGAGCATGCCGGGACGCCTGTATGAGCTGTTTCCCATCGCTGCGCTGATCGGTACGCTGTTTGCGCTGGCGCAACTCGTGGTGAGCTCCGAGTTCGCCGTCATGCGTACCTCCGGCGTGTCGATGCTGGGCATCGCCTCGGGACCGATCCAGGTCGGGCTCGGCCTATCGCTGGCCTGCTTCCTGGTCGGGGAGTTCGTGACGCCGATGTCGGAGGAGGCGGCCCAGCGCATGCGGCTGAAGGAGACGAGCAGCGTCGTGGCCTCCAGCTTCCGCTCGGGGCTGTGGGTGAAGGAGGAGACCAGCTTCGTGAACGTGGGCCGGGTGCTGCACGATGCTACCCTGCAGAACATCCGGATCTACCGCTTCGACAGCCAATACCAGCTGATGACGATCAGTCAGGCCGGCCGCGGCACGCACATGCGGGACAACCTCTGGCGTCTGGAGGACGTCGTGCTCACGCGCTTCGAGCCCGATCGAACCAGCGTCGAGCGCATCCCGGAGATGGAGTGGCGCTCGGTGCTGACGCCGCGCATTTTGAGCGTGCTGCTGGTTCCCCCGGAGAAGATGTCGCTCTTCACGCTCTTTTCCTACGTCCAGCACCTGCGCAACAACCAGCAGCAAGCCGGGCGCTACGAGATCGCGCTGTGGAACAAGCTCATCTACCCGATCGCGGTGCTGGTCATGATGATGGTGGCGCTTCCCTTTTCTTACCTGAATGTGCGTGAAGGCGGAATCAGCACCAAGATCTTCGCCGGGATCATGCTGGGACTGGCGTTCCACGTCATGACCCGGCTGATCGGTCACGTCGGTCAGCTCGCTGCCTGGCCGCCGGTACTGGCGGCAGTTGCGCCGACGGTGGTGTTCATGTTGCTGGCGGTGGGGATGCTTTGGAAGCTGGAGCGCCGGTGAAGCGTGGCAGTTGAGGCGTGACAGAACCCCGCTTGCGGGGGAAAGGGCTGGCGTGAGGGGGTGTCTCGCCTTTTGGTCATGCTTTTCCCGTTACGCCGTTCCTGTCACGCTTCAACTGTCACGGTTCAGCCGTCACGCTTCACTGTCACCGCGAACACCCGCGTCCCCGCCAACCGGTCGTGCAGAAACTGCCCATCGCGATCGACGAAGGCCCACAGGTAGCCCAGCCCAAACAGGAACAGCCCCGCCACGGCGAGCGCATAACGCAGCCAGGCGCGCCGCCAGCCGATCGGCGACCCGTCTGCTTGCGCCAGGCGCAGATGCCAGGTCTTCATCGCCAGCGTGCGGCCGCCCTTCACCCAGCAGTAGGTGAAGTAGCTCCCGCACATGAGAACCAGCCAGGCCTGGAACAGCGCGTGTGCAAGCCCTGTTTGGGCGTCCCGGACGATGGCGAGGAACAGGTAGGCAGCCAGGAACAGGATGGGCACCAGGAGGATGCCCTCGTAGATCAGGCTGGCAAAGCGGACCAGACGACCCGCCAGGCAGCGGCGCCCCGTCAGGGCTTCGGAGGCGGGGTCCGGGGGTGGGCCTGCCGCAGGGAGTCCTTCTCCTCCTCGGTCAGGCTGTCGTACTCTTGCCACTTGCGGCGGATCTCGTCGCGCCGCTCGGGCGGCATCTCCTGCAGCATCCGATAGCGTTCCCGCACCTGCGCCCGTTCCTGTGGGCTCAGGGCCGACCACTGGCGCATGCGCGTCTGCAGTCGCTCCTGCTGTTCGCGCGTCATGGTCGGGTAACGCCCGGTGACTTCCACCCATTTTTTCCGGCGCGGCGGCTCGATGTTGGGCCAGTCTTCCTTGAGGGGGGCGAGGATGCGCTGCTGCTCGGGGGTGAGCTGCGACCACGTCTGGGCCATGGCCTCTCCCAGGCACAGAACCGCCAGCGCCGCGCCGATGACCACCCGGCCTAGTCTTCGGCTGTGGCTGCGGAGTGATGATAGAGCCAAATCTCGAACCCCGGATCCAGGTAGGCTACTACCGGCAGATCGTCGGTCAGCACCTCGGCGTCGACGTCGGCGAAGTCGGCGTATTGCGTTGGGGCGACCTGCCGCGTCTGCTGTTGCCAGAACAGCATCCCGATAGCGACCAGCAGGAGGACAGCCACGGGTGCCAGCACCCGGCGTCTCACGACCGAGCCGGGGCGGCCAGCCGCACCTTCATCCGCGCTGCCTGGAAATCCCTGGTGCTCCTGGGTGTGTGCCAGCGCGGTATCTCGCGCGGCGCGCAGCCGATACAGGACCGACGGCGGCAGGTCGTCGAGGCCGGCGTCCAGATGCCGGGTAACGCTGCGCACGAAATCCTGTTCGCTCATGGGGTGATCCCTCTCGCCTTCAGGAACGCCGCGAGAGAATGCGTCGCCCGCGAGCAGTGCGTCTTGACGCTGCCCTGCGAACAACCCATTGCCTGCGCCGTCTCGGAGACGTCGAGTTCTTCCCAGTAACGCAGCAGAAAAGCCTCCCGTTGACGGGGCGGCAGGTTCTGCAACCCCTGCTCGATCAGCGCGATCACCTGGCTGCGCTCCAGTTCCTCGGCGGGCCGGCCGATGTTGTCATTGTCAACCTGCAGCGTATCGAGCGGATCGCGTTCTTCGTCGCCATCCTTGCCCTGCAGAGACGATAGCAGGGTAGTCCACAGAGAGCGGACTTTCTGCCGCCTGTAGTGGTCCCGGATCGCGTTCTGCAGGATCCGCTGGAACAGCAGGGGAAGCTCCGCCACCGGTTTGCCTGCGTATTTCTCCGCGAGGCGCAACATGGCGTCCTGGACCAGGTCCAACGCCAGGTGCTCGTCGCGGACCGCGAACATCGCCTGCTTGAACGCCCTGCGCTCGACTTCTGCCAGAAACGTAGCCAGTTCTTTGTCTGTAGCCAGAGGGTGGGGCCCTGTCGGGAGGCGGTCCAGGCGCCCGCCGGACTGCCGGAGGGTCTGCTAACACCTTGAAGCAATGGTAGCAAATCGGCCGCTCTCCCGCTGTTGGCTGAGCCCGTCCTGGCTTGCCTGGTGGGCAGCGAAGACTCTGCCCGGGTCGTTTGTGGAGCGGACCGCGGAGCACTAAAATACCGGTTGAGCCTGCACATGCAATCCGTCAACCTCACCCACCACTTCCTCATCGCCATGCCCAGCATGACGGATCCTCATTTCGCGCGCTCGTTGACGTACATCTGCGAGCACAACGAGCAGGGTGCGCTGGGCGTCGTCGTCAATCGTCCCATCGAAATGACCCTGAAGGCGCTCTTCGAGCAGATCGAAATTCCGCTGCGCGACGATACCCGGGGCGAGCTGCCGGTCTATTTCGGCGGTCCGGTGCAGGTGGACCGCGGCTTCGTGCTGCACCGCCCGGCCGGCGCCTGGCAGTCCACGCTCTCCATCAACCAGGATGTCGGCCTGACTACTTCCCGCGACGTGCTCCAGGCTGTGGGGGAAGGTAAGGGCCCCGATCAGATCCTGGTGTCGCTGGGCTACGCAGGCTGGGCACCGGGGCAACTCGAGCAGGAACTGAGCCAGAACGCCTGGCTCACCGTGCCCGCCGACGCGGACCTCATCTTCAATCTTCCCGCAGAGCTCCGCTTTGCAGCTGCCATGGATTTGCTGGGCGTCGACCCGGCACGCCTTTCCGACGATGTGGGGCATGCGTGAGAGTGCTGCGGCGGGCTGCGCATTGAGTGGCGAGTGAGCGACGCATCCGACCTTCCCGCAGGGCACACCCCGGAGGGCGCTGCGCGGCGTCGCACCGGCACCGTGCTGGCTTTCGACTTCGGTGAGCGCCGGATGGGTGTGGCGGTCGGGGAACTGGAACTGCAACTCGCGCATCCCCTGGAGACGATCCATGCTGTTTCGGACCGCGAGCGCATGCAGGCCATCGAGCGTCTGGTGATGGAATGGCGGCCGGTGGCGCTGGTCGTTGGGCTGCCCACGCACCTCGACGGCAGCGAGTATGAGCTGTCCCGGCGCTGCCGCAACTTCGCCCGGCGCCTGCGGGGACGGTTCGGGATCGACACGTTCCTGACCGACGAGCGGCTTACCTCGCACGCCGCCGGTCTGGCTCTCGCCGAGGCGGGAGTGCGCGGGCGGCGACAGAAGGATATGCTCGACCAGGTTGCGGCCCAGCAGATCCTGGCGACATACTTCGCGGGTTGCCATGAAGCTGCCTGACGCCGAAGCGCTGCTTGCCGACCTGACTGCGCGCATCCGCCCCGACGTGGGTGCGGAGACGGCGCTCGTCGGCATCCGCACAGGCGGGGTCTGGGTTGCACAGCGGCTGCACCAAGCGCTCGGCCTGAAGTTGCCGCTGGGCACGATCGATGTGGCCTTCTACCGTGACGACTACAAGAAGAAGGGCCTGAGCACCGGGGTACGGCCGTCCGATATCCGCTTTCCCGTGGAAGACGCCCAGATCATCCTGGTGGACGATGTCCTGTACACAGGGCGTACCATCCGCGCCGCGATCAACGAGATCTTCGATTATGGGCGGCCGACCTCCATCCGCCTCGCCGCGCTGGTCGATCGGGGCGGGAGGCAGCTGCCGATTTGTCCCCAGTACGTGGGAGCCGTGATCGCGGCGCGAAGCGACGAGTCGATCGAGCTGCGCCAGGACGACACCGGGCGCCTGACGCTGGCCATCGCCGCGCGCCCGAGCTGATGAACGCCAACCCCCAGCTTACTCCCGGCGGCAAGCTGCGCCATCTGCTGACCACCGAGGGTCTGCCTGCCGAGATCCTGCTGCAGGTCCTGGACACCGCGCAGTCGTTCATCTCGGTGACCGAGCGGGAAGTGAAGAAGGTTCCGCTGTTGCGGGGGAAAGCGATTTTCAACCTGTTCTTCGAGCCCAGCACCCGCACACGCACCACTTTCGAGATCGCGGCCAAGCGCCTGTCGGCCGACGTCCTGAATCTCAATATCGCCACGTCGTCGCAGACCAAAGGCGAAACACTGCTGGACACCGTGGACAACCTGTCGGCGATGCACGCAGACATGTTCATCGTGCGCCACAGCCAGAGCGGTGCGGCCCACCTCATCGCGCGCCATGTGGGTCCCGATATCCATGTGGTCAATGCCGGCGATGGGCGCCACGCCCATCCCACGCAGGCACTGCTGGACATGTTCACCATCCGCCACTTCAAGGGCGGGTTCAATCACCTGCGGGTGGCGATCGTCGGCGACATCCTCCATTCCCGTGTGGCGCGCTCCGAGATCCATGCGCTCACCACGCTGGGCGTACCCGAAGTCCGGGTAGTTGGCCCACGCACCCTGCTGCCCAAGAGCGTAGAGAGCCTCGGCGTGCAGGTGTTCCACGACATGGAGCGCGGACTGGAAGGTGTGGATGTGGTGGTGATGCTGCGGCTGCAGAACGAGCGCATGGAGGGAGCACTGCTGCCGAGCGCGCAGGAGTTCTTCAAGTACTATGGCTTGACGCCCGAAAAGCTCGCGCGCGCCAAGCCTGATGCAATCGTCATGCACCCGGGACCGATGAACCGGGGCATCGAGATCGACTCGACCGTGGCGGACGGCCGGCAATCTGTGATCCTGCCGCAGGTGACTTTCGGGATTGCCGTGCGCATGGCGGTGATGTCCATTCTCGCGGGCAACTAGCACGGATGAAGGCCTACCGCTCACCACGAAGACACGAAGGCACGAAGGAACCCTCAAATCGTTCTTTTGCCGTTCTTCGTGTCTTCGTGTCTTCGTGGTGAGCGGTTCATGAGAATAGCAATCAAGAACGGCCGGCTGATCGACCCCAAGGCGGGGACGGAGTCCACCCAGGACCTGTTCCTCGCCGAAGGGCGGATCGCAGCCGTCGGCAAAGCCGCGGCGGGCTTCAACGCCGAGCGCACCATCGACGCAAGGGGTCTGGTGGTGTGTCCGGGTCTGGTGGACCTGTCTGCACGCCTGCGCGAGCCAGGTCTCGAGTACAAAGCCACGCTGGAAAGCGAGATGGAAGCGGCCGTGGCCGGAGGCGTGAGCAGTCTGGTGTGCCCGCCGGATACCGATCCGCCGCTGGACGAGCCGGGCCTGGTGGAGATGCTCAAGTCCCGCGCCCGCAGCCTGCGCCAGGCCAACGTCTTTCCGTTAGGTGCATTGACCCAGGGCCTCAAGGGCGCCCGGCTGACCGAGATGGCGGAGCTGCGCGACGCCGGGTGCGTCGGCTATAGCCAGGCGGATGCGCCGATCGCGGACAACCAGGTCCTGGCAAGTGCGTTGGAGTACGCGACCACTTTCGGCTTCTGCGTCTGGCTGCGCGCGCACGACCCCAGCCTGGCGCGCGGCGGCGTTGCCCACGACGGCGAGGTGGCCACGCGGCTGGGGCTGCCCGCGGTGCCTGTCTGTGCCGAAACCGTGGCACTGTCGACCATCCTGATCCTGGCGCGCGCGACCGGTGCGCGCATCCATCTGTGCCGTCTGTCCAGCGCGGATGGTGTGGAACTGGTGCGCGCGGCCAAAGGCGAGGGCATGGCGGTGACTTGCGACGTCGCCGCCCACCACGTCCACTTGAGCGAGATGGATATCGGCTACTTCGACGCCAATTGCAACCTGGTGCCGCCGCTGCGCAGCCTGCGGGACCGCGATGCGCTGGTGCGCGGCCTGGCCGACGGCACCATCGACGCGATCTGCTCCGACCACACCCCGGTCGACGACGATGCCAAACAGCGTCCGTTCGCCGAAGCCGAACCCGGCGCAACCGGACTCGAGCTGCTGCTGCCGCTGACGTTGAAGTGGGCGGCGCAGACGCGGACCCCGCTGCCCGCCGCGCTGCGAAAGGTAACGAGCGGCCCACTCGGAGTCCTGGGTTTCCCCGGAGGCAGCCTGAACCCCGGCGCGCCTGCCGACCTGTGCCTGTTCGATCCTGAAGCCTGGTGGAAGGTCGAGCCTGACGCCCTGTACAGCCAGGGAAACAACACGCCTTTCCTCGGGTTGGAGGTCCAGGGCAAGGTGCGCTATACCCTGGTCGGGGGTCAGGTGGTCTTCGAGGCTGAGCCCCAAGCTCGACCTCTCACCACGAAGGCACGAAGGCACGAAGAAAGGCCTTGAACTTCCGGCGGGAAGGGCGCATCTCAACACTTCGTAGCGACGGTGGCATCACCGTCTGCACTGCGGCGGTTCTTCCTTTCGTGTTCCTTCGTGTCTTCGTGCCTTCGTGGTGAGAGGTAGTTCCAGTATGAATCCATTGCTCGACTTCTCCGGCCTGCCGCGCTTTGCGGAGATCCAGCCCGCCCACGTAACGCCCGCGGTCGACCAGCTGATCGCTGAGAACAAGGCGTTGCTGGAGCAGCTCGCCACTGCCGGCGATGAGCCGACCTGGGATCGCTTCGTCGCGCCGCTGGACGATGCCAATGAACGGCTGTCGCGTGCCTGGGGGCAGGTCGCGCATCTGAACGCGGTGATGAACAGCCCGCAGCTGCGTGAGGTCTACAACGCCAACCTGCCCAAGATCACCCAGTACTACACCGAGCTGTCGCAGGACGAGCGCCTGTATGAGAAGTTCAAAGCCATCCGCGCGTCGCAGGGCTTCGCCTCGCTCGGCATCGAGCAGCGCAAGATCGTCGACAACGAGCTGCGCGACTTCCGCCTCGGCGGCGCTGAGCTGCCGCCCGAGGAGAAGGGGAAGTTCAAGGCCCTGCGCGAGCGGCTCGACCAGCTCTCGGCGCGCTTCAACGACAACGTGCTGGACGCCACCAACGCCTTCGCCCATCTGGTCACGGACAAGGCCGAGCTTGCCGGGGTTCCCGATGACGTATTGGAAGCAGCCGCAGCGGCCGCAGCGGCGGAAGGCAAGGAGGGCTGGAAGCTCACCTTGCACATGCCCTCCTATCTGCCCGTCATGCAGTACGCCGATAACCGGTCTCTGCGCGCGCAACTGTACCGCGCCTACACGACGCGCGCCGCGGAGCTCGGCAATCCCGACTGGAACAACGCCCCCCTGATCGACGAGATCCTCGCGCTGCGCGGCCAGGCGGCCAGAATGCTCGGCTTCAACAGCTATGCCGAGCTGTCGCTCACGCCCAAGATGGCGGAGTCGCCGCAGCAGGTCCTCGCGTTCCTCGATGACCTGGCCGGACGAGTCAAGCCCTTCGCCCAGCGCGACTACGACGAGCTGCTGCGGTTCGCGCGTGAGCGGCTGGGGCTCGATCGGCTGGACGCCTGGGATATCGGCTGGGCTTCGGAGAAGCTGCGCATCGAGCGCTACGCGTTCTCGGAGCAGGAAGTCAAGCAGTACTTCCCCGAGCACCGGGTGCTGGCCGGCATGTTCCGGGTCGTGGAAACGCTGTACGGCATCCGTATCGCGCCGGCGCAGGCTCCCACCTGGCATCCGGATGTCCGCTTCTTCGACATCCGCAACGGCAGCGGCGAGCTGGTCGGGCAGTTCTATCTGGATCTGTATGCCCGGCCGTCGAAGCGCGGCGGCGCCTGGATGGACGACGCGATCACCCGCAAGCGCCGTGACAGCCGGGTGCAAACGCCGGTGGCCTATCTCACCTGCAACTTCTCTGCGCCGGTGGGCGGGCGCCCGGCCTTGTTCACTCACAGCGAAGTGACCACCTTGTTCCACGAGTTCGGCCACGGGCTGCACCATCTGCTTACCCGGGCCGAGCACCGTGGCGTATCGGGTATCAACGGCGTGGAGTGGGACGCGGTGGAGCTGCCCAGCCAGTTCATGGAGAACTTCTGCTGGGAGTGGGACGTGCTCTCGGGCATGACCGAGCACGTCGTGACCAGGCAGCCGCTGCCGCGCACGCTGTTCGACAAGATGCTGGCGGCCAAGAACTTCCAGAGCGGGCTGCAGTTCGTGCGGCAGCTGGAGTTCGCCCTGTTCGACATGCATCTGCATCACGACTTCGTGCCGGGTGTGGGGCTGACGCCACTGCAGCTTCTCGAGCAGGTGCGCCGCCAGGTCGCCGTGGTGTTCCCGCCGGAGTTCAACCGCTTCCCCAACAGCTTCTCGCATATCTTCGCGGGCGGCTATGCCGCGGGCTACTACAGCTACAAGTGGGCGGAGGTGCTCTCCGCCGACGCGTACAGCCTGTTCGAGGAGCAGGGCGTGCTGAACCCCGAGGTCGGAGCCCGCTTCTGGGCCGAGATCCTGGCGGTGGGCGGAAGCCGCCCGGCCCTGGAATCCTTCGTCGCGTTCCGCGGCCGCGAGCCCAGTATCGACGCGCTCCTGCGTCATAGCGGCATGGCCGTTGCTTAATGGTCAGGATCGGCCATGATCCGGAGGTCCCCATGAGAGCGAGCATCCTGGTGCTGTTGGTGGCGGTAATCGCAGGCACTGCCCACGCAGGCGAGCTTTACCGCTGGGTGGACGAGAGCGGTCGCGTGCATTACACCGACCAGCCTCCGCCCCCGCAGGCCCGCAGTGCGGAACGCAAGCGGCTGGGCGACAAGGCCGGCCAGGGGCCGGTTCCCTATGCGCTGCAACGGGCGACGAAGAACTTCCCCGTCACGGTCTACACGTCCACGGACTGCGGCGAGGGGTGCGAAGCGGCCATCCGCTACCTGAATCGGCGCGGCGTCCCCTTCACCCAGAAGGATGCCCGCCTGGATGACAACGCCAGCGCATTGAAGGCACTGACCGGCGGCAAGCTGGAGGTGCCGGTGGCTGCCGTCGGCAGCGACGTCCTGCGCGGCTTCGAAGAGAACGCCTGGAAGACTGCGCTCGACGCTGCGGGTTACCCAAGCTCTGCGGTCCGACCCGTGCCAGCGAAGGCGGCTCAGCAGGCTACCGACTCGCCGGTCCAGACAGACCAGAGCGGGCGCGCAACCCAATAGCCAGCGGCGGCGCGACCCGTCCAGCTTCACCAGACGCCGGGAATGCGTCGACTCGCGGTCTGTCTCCTCCTCGTCGTCATTGGCCTCCCGCTGTTGCTGGTGTGCATGGTGTTCCTGGCGGTGGAGGAGCGGCCCGCGCTTCACCGCACGGCCGAGCTACGGCCCCAGCAGATCGAGCGCGCCAAGCGGATCCTGGAGCGCAATGACCCGCGCAAGCTCAAATCGGGCGAAATCCGCACGATCTCGATCTCCCAGGAGGACCTCGATCTTGCGGTGAACTACCTGGCGAATCGTTATGCGGGCGGCAGCGCGCGGGTTGAGCTTACCCCTGGGGTGGCGCATGTGACTGCCAGCGTACGGCTGCCGGGCAACGACACCGGTGCGTTCCTCAACATCGATGCGATCCTGCTCGAGACCAGTACGCTTCCGCGCCTGGACAAAGTCTGGATCGGCCGTGTGCGCGTGCCGGAATGGCTTGCTACGCGGCTAGTTGCCTCCGCTATCCCCAAGCTCACCAAACTCGAGGATCACAGCTGGGCCTTGCATGCCATCCAGCGGGTGGCGCTCCGCCAAGAAGCGGTCAGCGTGACATATGAATGGCAGAACCAGTTTCAAGGCCTGCTGCAGGCTGCGGCGGTCCCCCAGCAGGACCTGGAGCGGCTACGCGCCTATCAGGAGCGGCTGGCGGAGGTCACGCGCGACGGCAAGGGGGCACTGTCCCTGGCGGGGTTGACGCAGCCGCTGCTTTCGCTTGCTGCCGAGCGCTCCGGCACAAACGAAGCGGCGGCAGAAAACCGATCGGCAATCCTCGTATTGACCTGCTATGTGATCGGGGCGAGGTTGGCCGAGCTCGTTCCCGAATCGCGAGGCTGGCCGCAACCGACGGCCAGGGCAGTCACCCTCGATGGCCGCAGCGATCTCGCCAAGCACTTCGTTGTTTCGGCTGCACTCGCCGCGCATGCGGGGGAGCCGCTCGCGGATGCGATCGGCGTTTACAAGGAAGTCGAGGATTCTCGCAACCGCAGCGGCTTTTCCTTCAGGGATATCGCAGCCGATCGCGCCGGTTCTCGGTTCGGCGAGCTCGCCGCGGGCAGCGAAGCGTCCGCCAGACGCCTTCAAGCCGTTGCATCGGAAGGGCCGCAGGAATCAAAATTTATGCCTTACACTGCGGATCTGCCGGAGTCCATGCCAGAGGCAGAGTTTGCGCGCCGGTTCGGCGGCGTGGGGGGACGCGAATACGAACGGATGATGCGCGAGATCGACCGCCGTGTCGCAGCCTCGCTGAGCAACCCTGACTGAGCCTCCTGGCCGCGAAGGAACCGCTATGCCGCTATTCGCTACTGCCCCGGTTTCGTTGGAACGATGTACTCCTGGAGCACGTCCTCGAACTCTTCCTCCTGAAAGAGAGCGCAGAACCGCTCGATCAGCATGTCGTCCAACCACGGCGAGCAGGAAAGTTGGGACATCTCTGCGTCCATAGCGTCAAAGTCAGGCACCGTGTTGGTTGCCATGAAAGACTCCTCGAATGAGCATCTCGGGATCATCCACACGCCACCGAGTCACCGTGGCGTATGTGCGTAGGCTGCCACCACCATGCCGTCTTGAAGAACTGGACGAAAGTTATAGGGCCGGCTGAGTCTCGTGAAGCTCGCCACCTGGAACGTGAACTCGCTCAAGGTCCGTCTGCCCCAGCTCCTGCCCTGGCTGGCTGCGCGCAGGCCGGACGTGGTGTGCCTGCAGGAGACCAAGACCGAAGATGTCAACTTTCCGGCCGAAGACATCCGCTCGGCCGGCTACGAGCCGCTGTTCGCCGGCCAGAAGACCTACAACGGCGTCGCGATCCTCTCGCGCAAGCTCGGCTCGGACACGGTGACGGCGTTACCGGGCTTCCCGGATGAGCAGAAGCGCGTGCTGGCTGCCACGGTGGACGGCACTCGCGTCATCTGCGTGTACGTGCCCAACGGCGAGAGTGTCGAGTCCGACAAGTACCAGTACAAGCTGCGCTGGCTGGAGGCGCTGCATGCCTGGCTGCGCGATGAGCTGAAGCGGCACCCGCAGCTGGTCCTGCTGGGCGACTACAACATCGCTCCCGAGGATCGCGACGTGCACGACCCCCGGCTGTGGGAAGGCAAGGTGCTGTTCAGCGAGCCGGAGAAGGCGGCGTTCCGCCGGTTGCTGGACCTGGGCCTGAAGGACAGCTTCCGCCTGTTCGAGCAGCCGGAAAAGTCCTACACCTGGTGGGATTACCGCATGAACCAGTTCAAGCGCAACATGGGACTGCGCATCGATCACATCCTGGTGTCCGAGCCGCTGGCGTCACGCTGCAAGGCGTGCGTGATCGACCGCGCCATGCGCGCGCAGGAGCGGCCCTCCGACCACGCTCCTGT
>DAIQQA010000111.1:0-8832 GCA_036787045.1 Burkholderiales bacterium
GCTGGCGCGCGTACTAGAGGCGGCCGCCAGCGAGACGGACTGCGTTCTGGTGGACACGCCCGAGCACGACCTCGTCCTGCCGTCGGTGTGTGCCGAGCCCGTGCTCGTGGTGCAACCGAATGCCGACTGCGTGCTGGCAAGCTACCGGCTGCTCAAGCGCGTCGCGCCGATGGCGGCGCGGCGGCCCATGCTGGCCCTGGTCAATCGTGCCAAGCCGGGTGTCCCTTCGATGCGGTTTTTTGGTAACCTTTCCGCCACAGCCAGGCAGTTCCTGGGCATGTCTTTGGAGTTCGCCGGCGAGATCCCCGAGGACGAGAGTCTTCAGCGCGCCTCCAGCCTGAAGCAGCCCGTGGTGGAAATGTTTCCCGGCTCCCCAGCAGCTCGGGCTTTGCGCGGCTGCGCCTTCGGGCTGTTGGGCCGGGATAGTGCAGAAGCGCTCGGCATGGAAGCGTTCGTCGGCCGCCTGACCGCTGCGGCCCGGGCGATCGCGCCGAACCGCGCGCAGGTGTGACACCGATGGCGCGCGCACCGGGCCGACAAGAGCAGCAAATGGGGACATACACGCTGACGGCAGACCAGAGCAAGCTGGTGGAGCAGATGGCTCCGCTGGTGAAGCGCATCGCCTATCACTTCATGGCCCGGCTGCCGGCCAGCGTGCACGTGGACGATCTCATCCAGGCCGGTCTGATGGGCCTGCTGGACGCCGCGCGCAACTTCGACGACACCCAGGGCGCGCAGTTCGAGACCTATGCCATCCAGCGCATCCGCGGCTCGATCCTGGACGAGCTGCGCCAGGCCGACTGGCTGCCGCGCAACGTGCGCAAGAACCTGCGCCGCATAGAGGGCACCATCAGCGCCCTCGAGCAGCGCCTGGGTCGCGCCCCGCGCGAGCAGGAACTGGCCGAGGCACTCGGCGTTCCGATCGACGAGTACCAGCACATGCTGCTGGAATCGCGTGGCTATCAACTCCTGCACTACGAGGACTTCCAGGAGTCGGAGGACAGCGACTTCTTCGACGTGTTCAAGGCGGAGAACCAGGTCGGTCCCCTGGAAGTGCTGGAGGACCAGCGCTTCCGCCGCGCGCTGGTGCAGGCCATCAGTGTGCTGCCCGAGCGCGAGAAGATCGTCATGGGTCTGTACTACGAGCAGGAGATGAACCTCAAGGAGATCGGCGAGGTCCTCGGCGTCTCCGAATCGCGCGTGTGTCAGCTGCACAGCCAGGCAGTGGGCCGGCTGCGCTCGCGGCTGAAGGGGTATACGCAGAAGGGCTAGGCGCGAGCCACGAGGCGCGAGGCTCGAGGTCCCCACTTGGTCTCTAGCCTGCACTCTTCATGAAATCGTCGAGCACTACCCGTAGGGCGCAATAAGCGCAGCGCATCGCGCCGAACGGGCAAGACCCGACGATGCGGCGGGTTACGCTTCGCTGACCCGTCCTGCTCGGAGTCGCCGTCATCCCGAGCTCGACATGAATGATCCAGGCTGGAGCCTCGGGCCTCGCGCCTCGAACCCGCGGCTGCGGGTTCGTCAAGTTCCCCCCTCCTGCGCCGTTAACTGGCCCGATACGGCGAACGCTTTGCCCGGCGCCGTGACTTCCCGCGCATTCACTCATCCGGCATGGACCGCATCAGCTTCATCGGGCTCGCGCTGGGCATGGCCGCCATCCTCGGTGGCCAGGTCCTGGAAGGCGGCGACCTGGCGTCGCTGCTGCAGGCGACTGCGCTCGTGATCGTGATCGGCGGCACGCTCGGTGCGGTCATGCTGCAGAGCCCGCCGGCGGTGTTCCTGGCCGGGCTGAGGCTCGCTCCATGGGTGTTTCGTCCGCCACGGACCGACTTCCGTGGCGTACTGGACCGCATGGTCCTGTGGGGTAACACCGCGCGCCGTGGCGGCCTGCTTGCCCTGGAATCGTCCATCGCCGGCGCACCCGACGCTTACACACGCAAGGGGTTGCAGCTACTCGTCGACGGCGCCGAGCCAGCCGTCCTGCGCAGCGCGCTCGAACTGGAGATCGACACCTGGGAGGATTTCCACCACCAGGCCGCGCGCGTGTGGGAGGCGGCCGGCGGCTATGCGCCCACCATCGGCATCATCGGCGCGGTCATGGGCCTGATCCAGGTCATGGAGAACCTCACCGATCCGGCCAAGCTCGGCGCCGGCATCGCTGTGGCCTTCGTTGCCACCATCTACGGAGTGGGCTCCGCCAACCTGGTGTTCCTGCCGGTCGCGAGCAAGCTCAGATCGGTCATTGCCCGCCAGGTGCGGCTGAAGGAGATGGTGATCGACGGTCTCGAAGCGATCGCAAACGGTGAAAACCCGCGCAACATCGAGCTTCGGCTGGAGGGATACATTCAATGACCCGCCGCGCCGGATCGTTTGAGGACATATCCGCGCGGGTTTCGGCGGACACTCATGCCGCCTTTGGCGGCGTTATGTGGGAGCCAAAACCCGCGCAACATCGAGCTTCGGCTGGAGGGACACATTCAATGACCCGCCGCGCCGGATCGTTTGAGGACATATCCGCGCGGGTTTCGGCGGACACTCATGCCGCCTTTGGCGGCGTTATGTGGGAGCCAAAATCCCCGGAACATAGAGTTGCGCCTCGAGGGAGACATCCAGTGAGGCAAGACCGAAAAGCGTGACAGGGAAGGCGTGACAGAAAATGCGCAGGCGACGGCAGAGCTCCGACGAATCCCACCAGCATGACCGCTGGCTGGTGAGTTATGCGGACTTCATCACGCTGCTGTTCGCCTTCTTCGTGGTGATGTACGCCATCTCCCAGGTGAACGAAGGCAAGTATCGCCTGCTGTCGGACGCGCTGTTGCAGGCCTTCAAGCCGGACGCCGCTCCGCCGAAAGACCCCTCGGCGCCGCCGCGGGGCAGTGCGCCCGGCGACATCGGCGGCGGCGGGCCGGACGGGCAGGCGGATGCGGGAATGCAGGCGATCGCGCGCGACCTGATCAACGCGCTGGATCCGCTGGTGAAGGGCGGGCAGGTGCGCGTCACGGAGAGCGGCCTGGGGGTCGCCGTGGAGATCAACTCCAGCGCGTTGTTCGCCTCGGCCGAGGCCGAACTGGAGGAGGCCGCGGTGGCGGCGCTGGAAAGCATCGCGAACGTGCTGGCGCCCCTGCCCAACGACATCCAAGTCGAGGGGCACACCGACAATACCCCGATCTCGAATCCGCGGTTCCCCTCCAACTGGGAGCTTTCCTCGGCACGCGCAAGCCGGGTGGTGCGGCTGTTCATCGACAGGGGCGTGGCTTCGGTGCGAATGGTGGCGGTCGGCTATGCCGAGACGCGCAACATCTCACCCAACACCACGCCCGAAGGGCGGGCGCAGAACCGCAGGATTACGGTGATGATCCTGCCCAGGAGGCTGCGGAACGTGGGATCGGTGCCGCCGCCTCCCCGCCCCGAGTAGGCTCACGGCTTTACCCAGAACCTCTCACCACGAAGACACGAAGGCACGAAGAAAAGCGGAAGCCTAGCAGGCTGTTGAAAAACCTGCTTCGCGGCGCGGCTCCGGCTTTATCGGTGGCGCACCCGCGCAGCAACTGCTTGATTGAGCGTGACCAGACCTTGGTTAGGCGGCCGGGTCGGAGTGTGATAGTGGCTTTTTCAACACCCTGCCAGAGAAGCGAAGCCGTCGGGGAGTTGTGGGCTGGGGACCGGGTCCGGTGAGTCAAGAAGCGACGAAAGCAGAAATGGGGCGACAGCCAGACCTTGCGGAGCGGCGCAAGTTGCTTGCGCGAGGGGAATCGTAAGGTTCCCACCAACCCGATCTTCTTCGGGTTTTCTTCGTGCCTTCGCGTCTTCGTGGTGAGAGGTAGGCGTTAGCCGGCCGGATCGGCGGCATTACGCCCGGCCCAACTCCCGCTGCCCCGCCGGCAGCTGAGCCTGCCCGTCGGGACCGTAGGTGCTCAGGCTGCGGGCGGCCGACCGGAGGGCCGCAAGGGCGTCCTGATTGTGATTCAGGCGGGCGCCGATCAATCCGCCGTTGCTGTCGTTGAGCGCCCGGGCCGCGGTGGCGGTGTCGAGCAGCTGCTGCCACAGCGCGGCAAGCTCGGGTTTCTGGGCACCGGCGTGGGCGGCGAGCCACTGCGCCATACCGCGTCGATCGGGATCGAGACTGAGAGAGTGGAGATAGCCGGCCCGCAGAGTTGCCAGCGTGTTGAGCAGCTCGATTTGCCGGGACTTGACCTCGGTGAGCTTGAGCAGGGCGTCCACGTCGGCGCGCAGGAGGCATTCCTGCTCGGCCCGCAGGATTTGCTGCAATTCGCGGAAGCCGGAGAGCTCGGCTCGCAGGCCCGAGACGAACGCGCTGCGCTCGGGCGCTGCCTGCTGCATGGACTGGCTCAGACTTTCTGGTTGACGAGGTACTCGCGCACCGTCGCCAGCAGCTTGTCGGCGACCACGTCGGAGTCGATCCGGAAGCGCCCCTCGCTGATGGCCTGCTTGACGGCCTCTACCCGTGCGGCGTCCACCACGCCGATCTCGCTGAGCACCTTCTCGAGCTGCGCGAGCTGGGCCGAAAGCGAGTTGATTTCGACCTTGTCGCGCGCGGGTGCGGCCGGCGCCGCGGCCTGGGCGCCGGACGCCTTCGCCGGGGTGACGTCCTGTACGCCGGTCGGTGAAACGGGCTTGATGGAACCACCACCGTTGATCTTCACGACTATGTCCTTTGTCTCTTTGCAGACTGCCCAGTGTCTCGAGCCGAAATCACGGGATCTGATACTCCTGAGCCCAATTACGGCGAATCCCGCGCTAACTTTAGACGCCGTTTTCCTGACCAAGTTGCGCAGACGCAATGCTAGTCTGGTCTGACGCTGGCAGCAACCGGGGCGTGCTCCCAACACCGGGGCGTGCTCGTGCCCTGCCAAGCGGTTTTCGGCGCAGGACTGGCGGGTTGTCTTCGCTGGCGCCGGACCGCGAGCAGATTCCCGCAATTGCTCGTCAGCGCACCCGCACCATGCCGGGCTCCTGAACCACGCCCGACAGCAGCTTGCCCGAGGCGGAGCGGACCTGTACCGACTCGCCGATGGCGGCATTGCCCAGTGACTTGCCTTCGGAGCGCACGGTGAACCCGTCGCCCTGGAAGATGATCACCACTTGCTGGCCTGCAGTTACTGCCAGCGGTGCGCGCAGCATATCCTCGCGCAGCGTGAACCCGGCAGGGAACGCGGCGTTGGTGCTCTTTCCGACGGCCTGGTTCAGGCCGGTGAGGACATCGCCCGGCAGCTGGGTCAGCTCCGCCCCCTCCAGCCGCACATCGTCAGGCCCGAGGACCTGGCCGCGCCGCACGGGACGAGTGGTGACAACGACGTCGGCCGTCACCTTGATCACCACCGGGACGTACACTGTCCATCTCTCCGGTTTCAAGCAGCGCAAGCCCACGTTGCTGCTTCCCCACAGCTTCGTGCCGGGCGCGAGGAAGGGTTGCAGGCTGTCGCAGCGGGCGAGGCGGGTGCGCGGGTCGAGCGCGGCGGCGGCGACCTGCACCTGGCCGGGCAAATTGGAGGTCTGGCTGCGTGCGTAGGCTTCGGCTGTACGCTGCAGTTCGCCCAGATCCTGTTCCTGCGCCCATGCCGACGGCGGCGCGACTGCTGCGAGGAGGAACGTGGCGGCTAGGCGGACGAAGAGCATCGACTGATCCGGGTTGGGGTGCAGGTTCGGCGGATTCTAGCCCGGATAGCTTCCCGGGCCACCCCTGAACCCGGGGGCGGTGCGGGTGAGTCCGCCCGCGTGGAAGAGCTTCGAGCGCTCCGATCCAGAAACCGTGCCCGCTGGCCTGTCCCCGTTCCCTCGCGCGCGCCGGGCTCAGGTATAAAGTGATGTTTGTCCGGGACGTTAACGAGTTTGATAACAAAGAGCTTGCATGGCCGTCCTCACCAACCCAACGGATTTGGCACGCGAAACGCTGAAGCTGCTCGCGACACGCCGAATTGCGCCGACCCCGGAGAACTATCAGCGCTACTACCACGAGATCGCCGGTACCCGTCCCAGCCGGGAGGGCAGTGACGATCGGACGACCGACACGCTGCGGCAGGCCGCCAAGGCCAACCCTACGCTGGCGCCTCTGGTCCGCCTCGCCCGGCTGCTCGAGGACGGCGATCTGGCGCAGTTCACCGCTCTGCTGGTCGGGCTGGCCAGCGGCCGGGAAGGCGGCGCAAGACACGACTGGGGCGTTCTGCTGCGCGATCTGCTGCGCAGCCTCGACGCGCGCCAGACGGGCACCAGCCTGGCGCGCAAGAAGGAGGGGCTGGAGCGTCTGCTGATCCACTTCGGAACCGACCCGCAGCTGTTCGACAAGGTCCAGAGCCTGATGCGCTCCTGGAGCGAAGTGCCCGAGCCCATCGCAACGGTACTGGAGCTCGACCCCGAGGCACAGCAGGCGGCGGCCCCGGCGCCCGCCCCGGCGCCGGCCCCAGCCCCGATGGAAAGCAACAGGCAGCTCAAGGAGCTGCTCGCCGCGACCCTGGAGATGGCCGTGGCCGCCCGCCTGGAGCGTTTTCCCCTGCTGGCCGACGAAGCCCGCGGCCTGGCGCAGACGGCGCGCGATGCCCGCAGTGCCGACGCCTGGGCCCGGCTCGCGTCCCAGTTGCGCCAGTTCTTCTTCAAGATCGAGGTGCGCGGCGAAACCGACGCCGAACTGCTCGATGCGCTGCTGCGCCTGCTCGGCCTGCTGGTCAACAACATTGCCGAGCTGGTGGAAGACGACAAATGGTTGAGCGGGCAGGTTGCCGTGATCCGCGAGGTCATCAACGAGCCGCTCACCACCGAACGCATCGGCGAAGCCGAACGCAGGTTCAAGGAGGTCGTCTACAAGCAGAGCATGCTCAAGCACAGCCTGCGCGAGGCGAAGTCCACGTTGAAAGACCTGATCGGGCTGTTCGTCACGCGGCTCTCGGAGTTAACCGAAAGCACCACCGAATATCACCAGCGAGTGGAAGGTTACGCGGGGCGCCTGGAGGGTGCCGATGACATCCAGACTCTGAAGACCATCGTCGACGAGCTGATGTCCGACACTCGCAGCATGCAGGTGGACATGACGCGCTATCGCGACGAAATGGTGGAGGCGCGCCGGCAGGCCGAGCACGCCGAGGGAAGGGTGCGCAAGCTGGAGGTGGAGCTCGAGCACGTCAGCGAGCAGGTCAGCCAGGACCAGTTGACCGGCGCGCTCAACCGCCGCGGACTGGACGACGCCATGCAGCGCGAGATGGCTCGTGCGGAGCGCCGCAAGTCGGGGCTGTGCGTGGCGGTGCTCGACTTGGACAACTTCAAGAAGCTCAACGACACCTACGGGCATCAGGCCGGCGACGACGCGCTGGTACACCTGATCAAGGTGGTGCGCAAGACGCTGCGCCCCACCGACACCGTGGCGCGCTATGGCGGCGAGGAGTTCATCATCCTGTTCAGCGAGACCGACCTCGAGCAGGCCGTGTCGGTCATGCGCCGACTGCAACGCGAGCTCACCAAACGCTTCTTCCTGCACCACAACGAGCGCCTGCTTATCACGTTCAGCGCTGGCGTGGCGATGCTCGCCCCGGGCGAATCGCAGGAAGCGGTGTTCGCGCGCGCTGACAAGGCCATGTACCAGGCCAAGGTGCAGGGCAAGAACCGCGTTGTCTCGGCGGAGTAGGGCGAAACCCTAGCTAGCTAGAGAACCTCTCACCAAAAAGGCACGAAGACACGAAGAAAAACGAAGAACAATCTGGAGGTACGTGCAACAACTCTAGTCCCCGCCCTGCAAGCGTTGGCCGCACAAACCTGGTCATATTCGCCTTTCTTCGTGTCTTCGTGGTGAGCGGTAGGTCATAGACCCGCCGGTAATTCTTGCCGCCCGGCAAGCCGAGACCTCGCAGCGAGGTCTTGCCGGCCGCAACCCTCAAGGTGCAACCCGTTGAGGCCGTAAGGAATAAGGCCTTCCACGGGGGCGTGGCACGCTAGCTGCAAACGCCCGGCCCCAACCGGAACTCTTCAACCATGCTGAACGGACTCGACGCTCATCTGGCAGCACCGCTTCAGGCCCTGAACCTGCGCGCTCATCGCAGCGAGGTGCTGGCCTCGAACATCGCCAATGCCGACACGCCCAACTACAAGGCGCGCGACTTCGATTTCGCCGCGGCGTTGAGCGGGGCCATCGGCGCGACGCAGGGCCTGGCGCTCGCACGCACCTCGGTGCGCCATCTGAGCGGCGCAGCCGGGCTCGCGTTGGGTGTCGCGCTGCAATACCGCGTCCCGATACAGCCCAGCATCGACGGGAACACGGTCGAGATGGACACCGAGCTGGCCCAGTTCTCCGACAATGCGCTACGCATGCAGGCCGATCTCGCTTTCATGAGCGACCGTATCCGCAGCCTCCTCACGGCGATACAAGGGCAGTAAATGCCTGTGCTTACGCCTCGCGCCTGAAATGTCCTTGCTGAACGTCTTCGATATCGCCAGCTCCGCACTGTCCGCGCAGTCGCAGCGGCTCAACGTAGTGGCCAGCAACCTGGCCAATGCGGAGAGCGCCACCACCGCCGGAGGCACGCCGTACAAGGCGCGCCAGGTGGTGTTCACCGCCATGCCAGTCCGGCCAGGGACGAGCGGCATGGGCGTGAATGTGACCGCCGTGGTCGAGGATCCCGCGCCGCCGCGACTGGTCTACGACCCGCAGCACCCCATGGCCGACGCCAACGGTTACGTCACCATGCCCAACGTCAACGTGGTCGAGGAGATGACCAACATGATCTCGGCCTCGCGGGCCTACCAGATCAACCTGGATCTGATGAACACAACCAAGAGCCTGCTGTTGAGGACGCTCGTGCTGGGGCAGTGAAGCGTGACCGTGAA
>DAIQQA010000111.1:8932-17419 GCA_036787045.1 Burkholderiales bacterium
TCCCAGGAAGCCTTCATCGCGACGTTCAACCAGCCGCGCACGGCGGAGTCGAACCGTGCCGAGTCGGTTCAGGACCGCTTCCTGACCCTGCTGGTGACGCAGATGCGCAACCAGGATCCACTGAATCCGCTCGAGAACGCGGAGGTGACTACGCAGCTCGCGCAGATCAGCACGGTGAGCGGCATCGACAAGCTGAACAAGGCCATGGAAGGGATGGCCCAGGGCTTTCTCGCCGCGCAGTCGGTGCAGGCCGGCAGCCTGATCGGGCGCGGCGTGCTGGCGCCGGGCTCGACGCTGGTGCTGGAAGGCGGACAGGCGAGGGCGGGCGCGAGCCTCGCCAACCCGGCCGATCGGGTCGTGGTGAACGTGCTGACCAACGGCGGAGAGCGCATCGCAACGCTGGACCTCGGCGCGCGCCCGGCGGGCACGCTCACCTTCGCGTGGGACGGCAAGACCGATGCGGGTGCCGCGGCACCCGACGGCCTGTACACCTTCGACGTTGCCGCTAATCAGGGCAACCGCAAGGTCGACGTTGAGCGGCTCGGCTTCGGGCGCGTGCAAAGCGTCACCCTCGGAGCGGACGAGTTGCAGCTCAATACCTACGGCCTCGGCTCGCTGGGCATGGGCAGCGTCACGCAGATTCTTTGATCGATCACCAGGCAAGAGGTAGGAAATGGGATTCCAGTCGGGATTGAGCGGGTTGAACACGTCGAGCAAGAACCTGGACGTGATCGGGAACAACGTGGCCAACGCCTCTGTGGTGGGGTTCAAGACCGCCCAGGCCCAGTTCGCGGACGTGTTCGCGAACTCGCTGACCGGCGCCGGCGCAGGCCAGATCGGCATCGGCTCCAAGGTCGCCACGGTCGCCCAGCAGTTCACCCAGGGCAACATCTCCGTGACCAGCAATCCTCTGGACATCGCGGTCAACGGCAAGGGCTTCTTCCGCATGGACCAGAACGGCGCGGTGAGCTACACACGCAACGGCCAGTTCCGCTTCGACTCCCAAGGGTTCGTCGTCAACAGCAACGGCCTCAATCTGACCGGCTATGGGGTGGATGCGAACGGCAACATCCTGCCGGCCGCTCCGGCGCCGATCCAGATCTCCTTCGCCGACGTCCCGCCGCAGACCACTTCGCAGTTCGTCCTCGGTATGAACTTCGACTCGCGCGAGACGCAGCCGGCGACTGCGCTGTTCAGCCCCGCCGACCCGACCAGCTACAACTTCTCCACCTCCGGCAACACCTTCGACAGCCTGGGCAACGCGCATCCCTTCAGCCTGTATTTCGTCAAGACCGCCGTGGCCGGGGAATGGCAGATGTACGGCACCGTCGACGGCACGGCGCCGGCCAACGTCGATCTGGGTGCGGGCGGCGGGAATCCGGTGACGCTCAACTTCAGCAACACCGGCCAGCTCACCACGGGGATGCCGCTGAACGCATCGTTGACGATCACCAGTGGCGCGGTCACCCCGCTTGCCTTCACCTTCGACCTGACCGGATCCAGTCAGTACGGCTCGGACTTCGGCGTCAACACGCTGTCCCAGAACGGTTACGCGTCGGGGCGGCTGGCCGGGTTCAACGTCTCGGACGATGGCATCCTGATCGGCCGCTACACCAACGGGCAGAGCCGCAACCTCGCGCAGATCGTGCTCGCGGACTTCCGCAATCTGCAGGGTCTCAAGCCGCTGGGTGACAACCTATGGGAAGAGACCGCGGACTCCGGGCTTGCCATCGTGGGCACACCCAACTCGGGCTCGCTCGGCGTGCTGCAGTCCTCCGCGGTGGAGGACTCCAACGTCGATCTGACCGCCGAGCTCGTCAACATGATCACTGCCCAGCGCGTCTACCAGGCAAACGCACAGACCATCAAGACGCAGGATGCGATTCTGCAGACGCTCGTCAACCTCCGCTGACGCGCACGTTAGGCGTGAGGCGAGAGGCGAGAGGCGAGGGGTGCAAGGAGCGAAGCCAATCCTTCCGAACAAGGAAGCTTGACTGCGTCGTACTACACCCCGAGTCAACCCTCTGCACGCTCAAGCACCGCCTTCGTTGCGCCTCACGCCTCTCGCCTCACGCCTAACGCCTCGCCTCAGATGGATCGCCTCATCTACATCGCCATGAATGGCGCGAAGCACACGCTCGAGCGCCAGGCGACGACCGCGCACAACATAGCGAACGTGTCCACCAGCGGCTTCAAGGCGCAGGTCAGCGCGTTCCGCGCGTTGCCGGTGGTGGGCGAGGGCGCCAGGACGCGTGTGTTCACGGTCGACACGACGCTCGGGGCGAACTTTTCGGAAGGGCCCCTCCTGCCGACCGGCCGCCCGCTCGACGTGGCGGTCAGCGGCAAGGGCTGGATCGCGGTGCAGGGACCCGATGGGCGCGAGGCCTACACTCGCGCGGGTGATCTGCAGCTCAACGCGAATGGGCTGTTGCAGACGCGCCTCGGCATGAATGTGCTGGGGGAGGGTGGGCCCATCACCGCTCCCCCCAACAGCGAGGTCACCGTCGGCGGCGACGGCACCGTCTCGGTGATTCCGAATGACACGACGCCCAATGCAGTGAACATCGTCGGCCGCATCAAGCTGGTGAACCCGCCCGAGAAGGACCTGGTGCGCGGCGACGACGGGCTGTTCCGCCTCGCCAGCGGGCGGCCTGCGCCGGCCGACCCGAGCGTGCAGCTGACCGGGGAGGCACTGGAGGGCAGCAACGTCAGCATGGTGGCAGCGCTCGTGGACATGATCGCCCAGGCCCGTCACTACGAGACCCAGATCAAGCTGCTCCAGACGGCCGAGAACAACGCGCGGTCGTGGAGCCAAGTGATGAGCATGTCGGCCTGATGCCCGGCGCCGACGCGCAGCAGCTGTTTGACGCAACCTAACCAGACATCGGTCGAGCCGAGATCGGACCGCAGCAAGTCGTGGTCCGACACCGTGCCGACGAGCCAGGAGAAGCGCATGAATTCCCCGGAACCACATCCGCGCAACGACGACGAAGGCCGGGCCGCTCCCAACGCGCGCCACCTGCACATGCGCCTGCGCAAACCGCACCGCACGCGCACCGCACTGAGTCATCTGCGTGAGGAACTGAAATCCTTGTACGACGAGCTGTCCGCGGCGCTGCTGCCGGCCGGGAAAGGGAAGAAATGATTCGCTCGCTGTGGACGGCAAAGACCGGGCTGGAGGCCCAGCAGTTCAACGTGGACGTGATCTCCAACAACCTGGCCAACGTCACCACCAACGGTTTCAAGCGCCAGCGGCCCGTATTCCAGGACCTGCTGTACCAAACCCTGCGTCAACCCGGTGCGCAATCGTCCCAGACCACGCAGTACCCCACAGGCCTGCAAGTGGGCACCGGCGTGAGTCCGGCGGCGACCGCGCGCATCTTCACCCAGGGCAACCTGCAGCAGACCGGCGGCAGCCTGGACATTGCGATCAACGGGCGCGGCTTCTTCCAGATCCTGCTGCCCGACGGCACGACGGCTTACACCAGAGACGGCGGCTTCCAGCTCGACAGCCAGGGGCAGGTCGTCACGCCACTGGGCTTCGCGCTGCAGCCGGCC
This sequence comes from Burkholderiales bacterium, assembly GCA_036787045.1. Lineage (GTDB taxonomy): Bacteria > Pseudomonadota > Gammaproteobacteria > Burkholderiales > SHXO01 > SHXO01. The sequence goes on from DAIQQA010000111.1 coordinate 12,491, forward strand.
ATCACCATTCCGGCGGACGCCCTGACCATCACCATTGGTGGGGACGGCACCGTATCGGTCACCCAACCGGGCAGCGCGTCTCCCACACAGGTCGGCAACATTCAGCTCGCCGACTTCATCAACCCCGGCGGGCTCCAGGCGATCGGCAACAACCAGTATCTGGAGACGGCGTCGTCCGGAGCACCCACCGTGGGCGACCCGAGCACGACTGGCTTGGGGGTGCTCAACCAGGGCTACGTGGAAACCTCCAATGTGAGCGTGACCGAAGAGCTGGTCGACTTGATCACCGCGCAGCGCGCCTTCGAGATCAACTCGCGCGCCGTGCAGACGTCCGACGAGATGCTGCAGCGTCTGACGCAGCTGTGAGGAGTAAGGCATGAGCGGTGAGGCGAGAGGCGGGAGACGAGAGGCGGGAGACGCGCTGGTGCGCGTCGGGGTTTTGGTGCTGTTTGCGGTGGCCCCGCTGCTGCCCGGCTACCGGGGTGTGCGCATCCCGCTCGTGGTGCTGGTGGCGGCGCTGTTCACGGGCTGTGCCTGGAACACGCCGCCTGCCACCGTGCACCAGCCGATGACGGCGCGGGCGGCGCCGCCGCGCGACACCTATGGGCATGCCGGCGCCATCTACCAGCCGGAGACGGCTCGCCTGGCGCTCTTCTCAGACAACCGCGCGCGCCTGGTGGGCGACACCATCACCATCGTGCTGGAAGAGAAGACCAGCGCGAGCAAGAAGTCGAGCGGCACGGCCAACCGCACTGGCAGCACCGAGCTGGAGATTCCGCTCTACGACGGCCTGCCGCTGCAGGGGCTGCGCGGCACCGAGCTCGAGGCTTCCTCGTCCGTGGCGTTCCAGGGCAAGGGCGACGCCGCCAGCAACAACGCCTTCACCGGGCAGCTTGCGGTGACTGTGATCGAAGTGTTCGAGAACGGCAACCTGCTAGTCTCCGGCGAGAAGCAGGTCACCATCAACCAGGGCACCGAGTTCATCCGTTTCTCGGGAGTGATCAATCCCACCTATATCCGGCCCGACAACTCTGTGTCCTCCACCCGTGTGGCCGACGCGCGGGTCGAGTACCGCGGCACCGGCTACATCAGCGAGGCTCAGACCATGGGGTGGCTGTCTCGGGTGTTCATGTCGGTTTTGCCCTTCTAAGGCGTAAGGCAACCTCTTGAAATACAGAGGACATAGAGAACACAGAGGAAGAACAGAATGAATCAGCGCATTGTTCGTGATTCCCTGCATGTCACCATCGGGGAAGAGAGCCGTCCGCGTTCTGCTCTTGATTGGTTCGGTGTTTCTCTGTGTTCCTCTGTGTCCTCTGTGGTGAATGCGGTTCTGCTTTCACTGATAGGTAGCGCGCTCATGCTGGCAGCGCCGGCAGCGCACGCGCAGCGGGTCAAGGACCTCGCCATGGTGCAGGGCGTGCGCAGCAACCAACTCGTGGGTTACGGACTGGTGGTGGGGCTAGACGGCACCGGCGACCAGACGACGCAGACGCCGTTCACCACGCAAAGCCTGCAGAGCATGCTCAACCAACTCGGCGTGACGCTGCCGCCCGGGCTCAACTTGCAGCTGAAGAACGTCGCGGCGGTAATGGTGACGGGTACGCTGCCGCCGTTCGCGCGCCAAGGCCAGCCCATCGACGTCACCGTGTCCTCACTGGGAAACGCCAAGAGCCTGCGCGGAGGCACGCTGCTGCTCACTCCGCTGCGCGGTGCCGACAGCCGGGTCTATGCCGTCGCCCAGGGCAACCTGGTGGTGGCGGGGGCGGGCGCCGCCGCGGCCGGCTCCAGCGTGCAAGTCAATGCGCTCAACGCGGGACGCATCCCCGGCGGGGCGACCGTGGAGCGGGAAGTGCCCACACCTGTAGGCCAGGGAGATTTCGTCTATCTGGAGACCTACCAGGCCGACTTCACCACCGCCACCCGCATCGTCGAAGCGCTGAACGTGGTGTTCGGGACGGACACGGCCACAGCGGTAGACGCACGGCAGATCCGCGTGCGCGCGCCGGTGGACAGCACTCAGCGCGTCGGTTTCCTCTCCCGGCTGGAGAACATCGTGGTGCAGCCGGGCGAGGCCTCGCCGAAGGTGATCATCAATGCACGCACCGGATCGGTGGTCATGACGCAGATGGTGCGGGTGACCGAATGCGCCGTGTCGCACGGCAACCTCTCGATCGCGATCACGCGCGAGCCGCTGGTATCTCAGCCGCTTCCGTTCTCCCGAGGGCAAACGGTCGTCACCGAGCAGGCGCAGGTGGAGGTGCAGGAAGAGCGGGCGAAGCTGGTGATGATCCCGGCCTCCGCCAGCTTGAACGACGTGGTGAAAGCACTCAACGCGGTGGGCGTCACCCCCACCGATCTGCTCGCGATCCTGCAGGCGATGAAGGCGGCGGGGGCGCTGAAGGCGGAGCTGGAAGTAATCTGACAGCGTGAGGCGTGAGGCGTAAGGCGTGAGGCGTGAGGCGTGAGGCGTGAGGCGTGAGGCGTGAGGCGTAAGCCGTAAGGCGTGAGGCGCAGGTGCTGAGGCTGCTACTTCCATGCAATCGGGTGATTCGAGTTCCACCGTTCGAGCGCTGCTAGGCGCTGCAGGCTTTTCTCACGCCTCACGCCTCACGCCTTACACCTCACCCTCAGTCAGCCTGGCCGCCGATCCGAAAGCGCTCGGCGATCTGAAGCGCCGCGCGGCCGAGGATCCGGAGGGTGCGCTCAAGCTTGTCGCAACGCAGTTCGAGGCACTCCTGCTCGACATTATGATGAAGAGCATGCGCAGCGCCGCGCCGGGCGAGAGTCTGCTCGACAACGAAGGTTCGCGCCTGTTCACCAGCCTGCTGGACCAGGAGCTCTCGCGCAAGCTGAGCGAGCAGGGGGGGCTGGGACTCGCGGATCTGCTCGTGAAGCAACTGTCACAGCTGCGCGAGTCCGGTCAAGAAACGCCGGCTGCTGCCGATAAAACTCTAAAGTAATCAGGAGTTCGGGATGGCCACCAGCATCTTCGGTATCGGCGTAAGCGGGCTCAACGCCGCCCAGGCTGGACTCCTGGTCACCGGCCACAACATCACCAACGCTGCGACCGACGGCTTTCATCGCCAGGAGGCCGTGCAGGGCACGCAGACGCCGCAGGAGACTGGCGCAGGCTTCTTTGGCAAGGGCGTCACCGTCGACACGGTGCGCCGCGCCTACAGCCAGTTCCTCGACAACGCGCTGCTCCAAGCGCAGACGCAGGGCGCTCACCTGGAGACCTACGGCGCGCAGATCCGGATGATCGACAATTTGCTGGCCGACCCCACGTCGGGGCTGTCACCGGCGCTGCAGTCGTTCTTCTCGGGCGTGCAGGACGTGGCGTCCAACCCGGCCTCGATCCCCTCCCGCCAGCAGATGCTGAGCCTGGGCGAGTCGCTGGTGTCGCGCTTCCAGACCTTCAGCGCACGGCTGACGGAGATGCGCTACGGGGTGAACCGCCAGATCTCCGACACGGTGAGCGAGATCAACACGCTGGCCGGCAACATCGCGCGGGTGAACCAGCAGATCATCCAGCTGCAGACCGGCGACAATCGCCAGGCCAATGATCTGCTCGACGAGCGCAACGCGCTGCTGACCGATCTCAACAAGCTCGTACGCGCCTCGGTGGTGGAGCAGTCCGACGGTAGCATCAACGTCTTCATCGGCAACGGCCAGAGCCTGGTGCTCGGCACGCAGACCTATGCGCTGGCGGCGGGGCCTTCCGCTGCCGATCCGCAGGACTACGGGGTGTTCTATATCCAGGGCGGGGCACGCATCGAGCTGCGACCGTCCAGCCTGCGGGGCGGGACGCTGGGCGGACTGTTCGCCTTCCGCAGCGAGACGCTGGACGTGGCGCAGAATCAGCTCGGGCGCGTGGCGACCGTGCTGGCGCAGACCTTCAACGACCAGCATCGCCTGGGGCAGGACCTGAACGGTGCCCTGGGACAGGACTTCTTCACCGTGCCTGCGGCGGCAGTGGTTGGTAACCAGAACAATGTTGGCACCGCGGTTATCGCAGCAGCCAACACCGACGTGGGCGCACTGACGGGCAGCGACTACCGGCTGCAGCTGATCGGCGGCAGCTGGACGCTGACCCGGATCTCCGACGGTACCCAGACGACCTTCGCCGGATTCCCGCAGACCATCGACGGCGTGACGCTGAGCTTGACCAGCGGCGCGGCGAGCAACGGCGACAGCTTCCTGATCCAGCCGACCCGCAACGGAGCGCGCGACATCGGGGTGGTGATCAGCGACACGACGAAGATTGCCGCGGCTGCACCCGTGCGCGCGGCGACCGATCTGGCCAACGTCGGCAAGGCGACGATCAGCGCAGGTGTGGTCACCGACACGACCAACGCGGCGTTCGCCACGCCGAGCGCGCTGACCCCGCCGATCCTGATCCAGTTCACCAGCCCGACCACCTATTCGGTGTTCGACAACACCAATCCGGCAGCACCGGCTTTGCTGGAAGCGGGCATCGCCTACGACCCTGCGGCCAACAACGATGTGTTCCCGACACCGGGCGCGCTGGACTACGGCTATCGCATCAGTCTCACCGGCGCTGCGGTTGCCGGCGACCGCTTCACCGTCGGCTACAACACCAGCGGTGTGGCGGACAACCGCAACGCACTGCTTCTGGCTGGACTGCAGACCGTCAACACTGTCGGCAACGGCACGGCCAACTATCAGAGCGCCTACAGCCAGCTCGTCGCCCAGGTGGGTAACCGTGCACGCGAGATCGAAGTGCAAGGCAAGGCGCAGGACACGATCGTCACGCAGACGCAGGCAGCGCAGCAGTCGCTGTCGGGCGTGAACCTCGACGAGGAGGCGGCCAACCTGATCCGCTACCAGCAGGCTTACCAGGCCTCCGGGAAGGTGCTGCAGGTTGCAGCGACGCTGTTCGACACGATTCTCGAGCTCGGGAACTAG
>DAIQQA010000112.1:0-17363 GCA_036787045.1 Burkholderiales bacterium
AGATCGAGCGAGGATGGTATGCCGCGGCTCGCGGCTAACGCCGCAATACACTAGTTCCAGTTCTCACCGCGAACTCGGAAAAGCCAACCCCACACCGCCCCGGCGCTGCGCGCCACCCCGCCTCGTGAGAGGCGGAGAGAGAAGAAACTCCCCTCCTGCCAGAGGAGGGGTGGCACGCGCAGCGTGACGGGGTGGTGGGAGCCTGCCGCAAACCACCCCGTTGCCTGCGGCGCGACCCCTCCTTGGAAAGGAGGGGAGGAACCGGGTGGCACGCAAAGCGTGACGGGGTGGTGGGAGCCTGCCCGAGCTGGAGAATAGACGCTGACTTCATACCCGAGCACGGTTGATATGCGAAGCATGACGACTCCCCCATTCCGCGCCGACCAGGTCGGCAGCCTCCTGCGCCCCGCCGAGCTGCGCGAGGCGCGAGCGGCAGCGAAGAAAGGCGAGATCGGCCGCACGGCGCTGCGCGAGGTCGAAGATCGTTGCATCCGCGACGTTGTGGCGAAACAGGAAGCCGTGGGTCTTTCGGGCATCACCGATGGCGAGTTCCGGCGCGACTGGTGGCACATCGACTTCCTCACGGGCTTCGATGGCGTCGAGGCGGTCGCCGATCCGAACACGCAGGCATTCCACGGCGCGGACGAAGCGGTACCGGTGCTCACCGTGACCGGCAAGGTGCGGCGCTCCCGCCCGGTGATGGTCGAGCCCTTCCAGTTCCTGAAGTCGGTCACCAGGCGTACGCCGAAGCTGACCATTCCCTCACCGTCCATGCTCCACATGCGAGGTGGACGGCCTGCAATCAGTCGCGATGCGTATCCGGAGCTGGACGAGTTCTGGTCCGACACGGCGCAAGCCTACCGCGAGGAGATCCGCGACCTCGCTGCGGCGGGCTGCACGTACCTGCAGCTCGACGACGTGAGCTTCGCCTATCTCTGCGACGAAAGGATCCGGGAAGGCTATCGCAAGCGCGGAGACGACCCGGATCGTGCGCCACGCACCTATGCGGACGCCATCAACGCCGCTCTGCGCCATCGCGCCTCCGACCTCACCGTCACGATCCACACCTGCCGCGGCAACTTCAAGAGCACCTGGATGGCTTCGGGCGGCTACGAGCCGGTGGCAGAGGTCGTGTTCGGCGGTCTCGACGTGGACGGCTATTTCCTCGAGTACGATACAGAGCGTGCCGGCGGGTTCGAGCCGTTGCGGTTCGTGCCGAAGGGCAAGAAGGTGGTCCTGGGCCTCGTCACCAGCAAGAGCCCTGAGATGGAGACCAAGGCCGTGCTCAAGCGCCGCATCGCGGAAGCCGCGAAGTACGTGCCGCTGGAGGACCTGTGCCTGAGCCCGCAGTGCGGCTTCTCCAGCACGCATCACGGTAACGCGCTGACCGAGGCCGACCAGTGGCGCAAGCTCGAGCTGATTGTCGAGGTCGCGCGAGAGGTATGGGGATGATGACCGCAAGAATGACCGGCGGCGACGCCATCGTGCAGTCGCTGCTCGTGCACGGCGTGGACACCGTGTTCGGGATCCCGGGCGTGCAGACCTATCACCTGTTCGACGCCCTCGTCCGTGCCGGGGAGCGCATCAAGGTGATCGGCCCGCGGCATGAGCAGACCACCGCCTACATGGCATTCGGCTATGCGAAGTCCACCGGCAAGGTTGGGGTGTACTCGGTCGTGCCGGGGCCCGGTGTGCTCAACTCCACCGCGGCCCTATGCTCGGCGTATGGTGCCAGCACACCCATCCTGTGTCTCACCGGGCAAGTGCCAGCGGCGTTCATCGGTTCCGGTAAGGGCCACCTGCACGAGTTGCCGGATCAGCTGGCGACGCTGCGCACGCTGACCAAGTGGGCGGCCCGGATCGACCACCCGGCCGAGGTGCCTGGGCTGGTTGCTGAAGCGTTCCGCCAGATGCAGAGCGGCAGGCCCAGGCCCGTCGCGTTGGAGATGCCATGGGACGTGTTCGGCATGCAGGCGCCGGTGCGCTTGACTGCGCCACCGGCGGGCGATCCCGGCATCGAACCCGATCCCGACGCGATCGAGCAGGCGGCCACGCTGCTCAAGGCAGCACGCAACCCCATGATCATGGTCGGCAGCGGCGCGCAGCACGCATCGACCGAGGTGCTCGCGCTGGCCGAGCTGATTCAGGCACCGGTCGTGCCTTTCCGCAGCGGTAAGGGTGTGGTCAGCGAAGAGCATCACCTCGGTTTCACCTGCGCCGCGGGCTTCGAGCGCTGGCGCGAAACCGATGTGCTGATCGGCATCGGCTCGCGGCTCGAGCTGCAGTGGTTCCGCTGGCCCGATCAGCCCGCGGGATTGAAGATCATCAACATCGACATCGATCCGGCCCAGACCGCCCGCATCAAGCCCACTGTGGCGATCGTGGGTGACGCCCGGGAGGCGGTCGCGCAGCTGGTCACCGCCGCGCAGCGCCTGGGCGTGCATCGCGCGTCCCGGCGCGAAGAGTTCGAGGCTTTGAAGAGCTGGTTATGGGCGGAGGCCCAGAGGATCCAGCCGCACATGCAGTATCTGGACGTTATCCGCCAAGTGCTGCCGCGCGACGGGTTTTTCGTCGAGGAGATCTGCCAGGCCGGGTTCACCTCGTACTACGGATTCCCCGTGTATCAGCCGCGCACCTTCGTCAGTTGCGGTCACCAGGGTACGCTGGGCTTCGGTTTCCCGACCGCCCTCGGCGTAAAGGTCGGCAATCCGCACAAGGCGGTGGTTTCGATCGCGGGCGACGGCGGCTTCATGTTCGGCGTGCAGGATCTCGCCACCGCCGTGCAATACGGCATCAACCTAGTCACCGTGCTCTTCAACAACAACGCCTATGGCAACGTGCTGCGCGATCAGCAGCGGCTGTTCGAAGGCCGTCTGATCGGCTCGGAGCTGCGCAACCCCGATTTCGTAAAGCTCGCGGAGAGCTTCGGCATGGCGGGTTGCCGCGTCGCCACGCCCGCGCAGCTGAAGCGCGAGCTGGACAGGGCGCTGAGCCAGGACGCGCCTGCCCTAATCGAAGTGACCGTCGATCCGCGGTCGGAAGTCTCTCCGTGGGAGTTCCTGATGCCGGCGTCGCGCAAGACTGGGTGAGGTCATGCGCCCACGCGTCGAGATCCAGTACTGCACGCAATGCCGCTGGCTGTTGCGCGCCGCCTGGCTCGCGCAGGAGCTGCTCACGACGTTCGAGCAGGAGCTGGGCGAGGTGGCACTGGTGCCGGGTACCGGCGGCGTGCTCGAAGTACGGCTCGATGGCGAGGTGATCTTCTCGCGTGCGCGCGAGGGCCGCTTCCCGGAATCGAAGGAACTCAAGCAGTCGGTACGGGACCGGATCGCGCCGGACAAGTCGCTGGGGCACAGCGATCGGACGTGAGGCCGCAGACGGGGGCGACCCGGTTTTGCGACACCTCCGTCCCTCGCCGCATCCAGACAATTGCGAGACCGGTGCGAAACAGGTCGTGCTCCCGCATTCCCCAGACCCGAACGCGAACAGGTGCGGATCGGGTCTGCCTGGTCTCCCGCCGAGTGCTCAGCCACCAGAGCAGCAGCAACCCGACCGACCCGCCGGGAAGAACGAGCAGCGCTATGTACAGCGCCAGCTTGAAGGGGTGAACAGATCGGGCGAGATTCAGGCTCATGCGTCGGTCCTCGGGTCGGCTTTGTCGCGATACCTCTGCGCAGCCGCGGCATCGCATCGCATCGCAAGGCTACCCTCCGACCTCCGGCAGATCGCGTGACGATTACCGATGCGGGCAGTGAATATTCACGAGCGGGCAACGCCGAAGTCGGTGCGCTATCCCGCTTGATCTGCCAGCCAACCTGACCTATACATCCAGCATGGGCTGCGCGCGGCGGCCCTTTCATCCGGCGCTCGGACGGCCGGAACCCGGGCAGACCCGACGAACACGAATCGCGAAGACAATCGCGCAAGCCGCAGGAGACCGACATGACCCGCCAGACAACCATCGCCACATTTCCAGCCCTGCTCTTCGCCGCGATCCTGGCCTCGGCACCAGCCTTCGCGCAGAAGCGCTATGGCCCCGGCGCAACGGACTCGGAGATCAAGATCGGCCAGACCATGCCCTACAGCGGGCCGGCATCGGCCTACGGCGTGATCGGCAAGGCGGAATCTGCGGTGTTCGCCAAAGTCAACGAGGAGGGCGGCGTCAACGGCCGCAAGATCCGGCTCGTCAGCCTCGACGACGGTTACAGCCCGCCGAGGACGGTGGAGCAGACGCGCAAGCTGGTCGAGCAGGACCAGGTGCTGTTCATCTACCAGAGCCTGGGTACGCCACCGAACACGGCGATCCACAAGTATCTCAACGCCAGGAAAGTGCCGCACCTGTTCGTTGCGACGGGCGCGACCAAGTGGGGCGACCCGCGGAACTTCCCCTGGACCATGGGCTGGCAGCCCAACTACCAGGCCGAATCGCGGATCTACGCGACGTACATCCTGAGGAACCATCGGAACGCGAGGATCGCCATCCTGTTCCAGAACGACGACTACGGCAAGGACTACGTGCACGGCTTCAAGGAGGCGCTGGGCGACAAGGCGCAGCGGATGATCGTCGCTGAAGCGTCATACGAAGTGACGGATCCCACCGTCGACTCCCAGATCGTAACACTCCAGGCATCGGGGGCCGACGTCTTCTTCAACGTAACCACACCGAAGTTCGCCGCGCAGGCGATCCGCAAGGCCTACGACATCGGCTGGAAGCCGCTGCACATTCTGAACCTGGTGTCCGCGTCGATTGCCAGCGTGCTCCAGCCCGCCGGACTCGAGAAATCAGTCGGCATCATCAGCGCGCAGTATTGGACAGACCCGTCGGACCCGAGCATGAAGGACGATCCGGAGGTGCGCGCCTATCTCGCGTGGGCCAAGAAGTATCTGCCCGATGCAGACCCGGCCGATCCTTTCGTCATATATGGCTACGCCGCCGCGCACACGCTCCTCCATGTGCTCAGGCAGTGCGGCGACGATCTCACCCGCGAGAACGTGATGCGGCAGGCGGCGAACCTCAGGAACCTGGAAGTCCCGATGCTGCTGCCGGGAATCAGGATCAACACGAGCCCGACGGATTTCTACCCGATCGAGCAGCTCCAGGTGGCGCGCTTCGACGGCAAGCACTGGGTCCCAATCGGGGAACTGATCGACGCGTCGCGCAACCGCTGAGGGTGTCTGGGCTGGCGGCGGAGGGGCAGACCACCCCGCGAGGGCGTTCTTCGATCCTATTGATCATCGCGCGAATGTATCAGGTTCAGGCCACATCAGTTCGCGGCCAACCACCCCGTCACCTTCGGCGCCACCCCTCCTTTGTAAGGAGGGGAGAAGAAGAGCCTTTTCCCCTCCTGCCCGAGGAGGGGTGGCACGCGCAGCGTGACGGGGTGGTGGGAGAAGGGTGCCGGCACAGCCGGCGGGGTGGTGTGAAGGTCTTCAGCCCGACTCTGCGACGCTCGAGAAGGTCATCCTCGCGAAGCCATCGCCTTCGCGGGGATAACACCTTGCGCTAGAGACTGGCGAGGTAGTGCGCCAGTGCGTCGATCTGCTCGTCGCTCAAGCCCTTGACCGACGGCACCATGAGCCCGCTGTCGTTGGTGCGCACGCCGTCCCGGTAGTCCCTCAGTTGCTTCACCACGTACGCGTACTTCTGGCGCGACACCCGCGGCACCTCCTTCGCCCCTTTGAAGGTGGGCGGATGACACGCGGTGCACTTGGCTTCCTCGACGATTGTCTTGCCCTGCGTCACCAGGGCAGGATCGGTCTTGAAGGAGCTGCGATTGGCGTTCTGCGAGGAGTAGAAGTCGGCGAGATTCTGCATATCCTCGTCGGACAAGATCCCCACCATCGGTGACATCATCGGATCCTTGCGGCGGCCTTCCTTGAAGTCTTTGAGCTGGCGATAGAGATACTCCTGGGTCTGGCCGGCAAGCACGGGATACTGACCCGCGCTCGAGTTTCCATCGATCCCGTGGCAGTGCGCACAAGACGCGGACAGCTGCGCACCCTTCATCGCGTCCGCGTGCGCTGCCATAGGCAGAACCGCGGTGACGATCGCGAAGGCCAGTAGCTTCATGTATCGCTCCTCTGAAGTTGGGCGCCCGTTCGGCCGCAATCCGGCCAACCGGGCACGTCGCGGAAAGCTTACCACTGCTTCTCCAGTTGCGGTCGTAGCCTGCCGGCGGGAACGGCGCTGCTGACTTCACCGTTTCTTCACACAGTCTTCTCCCTCGCTTCGAACCCCCTTCGAACCCATCGGCGATCCTGCACATGCCGGCGGAAAGGATTCCGCCATCGAACCATCAGGACCATCGCCATGAAGACACTCTGTCCTTACCTGCTGGCCGCTGTGGCCGTCGCCGCCCTGCTGCTGGCTTCTAGCCTCCCGTCACCTTCTGGCGCCGGCCTCGATGCCAGTGACATCGCCCGCCGCGCCAACTGCGTGCTGGTCACGCCGCAGGGGCCGGCCTTCATGGCCGCCGCTCTGTGCCGATAACAGCTGCCATAACTACACAGATCGGTCCGCCAAGGGAGCCCCGATGACAATCCGGTTGCGCACATTCCTCCTGCTGCTCGCCCTCACCGCCGTCGCCGGCTGCGGCGAGCCCGGTAAGCGCCCCCGAGATCGCCAAACAGAATCCGCTGTGGAGCAAGTACATCACCGCTCACACCTCGGGCCTGGTGTCGCGCCAGAGCAAGGTGCGCGTGCTGTTCGCCACCGACGTGGCCAGCGCCGATGCAGTGGGAAAGCCGGCCGACGAGCTGCTGGACGTCTCCCCCGGCATCGACGGCAAGGCAGTCTTCACGGGACCGCGCGAAGTCGTGCTGTCGCCCGAGAAGCCGCTCGAGCAGGGCGCCTGGTACCGCGTCACGGTGAAGGCGAGGAAGGTGCTCAATCTGCCCAAGGACCTGGACGACTATGAGTTCGCGCTCCAGGTGATCCGGCAGGACTTCGACGTGAAGCGGGCGGGCCTCAACGTCGATCCCGCGGACGACAGCCGCATGCTGCTCGCGGGGACGTTGATGACGGCGGACGCGGAGGACGTGGAGCGCGTCCAGAAGGTGGTGCTGGCCAAGCTCGCCGATGCCGACCTGCAGGTGGTCTGGCAGCACGACACCGAGCGCAAGCGGCACGAGTTCACCGTGAGCGGCATCCTGCGGCAGCAGCAGGCGCAGGCGGTAAAGGTGGCCTGGGACGGGGAGCCGATCGGCGTGTCCAAGCGCGGCGACGAGCAGGTCGACGTGCCGGATCCGTGCGCTGCCGCAGGCGCGTGGAAGCACCAGGGCCCTGTGGGGCGCGATGGCGAACCGTCTCATGCCGGATGCTTTCGCAACAAGCATCCGGCGGGTTACGCTCCGCTAACCCGCCCTATCGGTCCTGCTGTTCAGTGAGGTTTCGTTGCCACGTTAGTAGGCTACTTCCGGTGTCGCCAATATCCCGGGGACCGACTTTGGTGAGCAACCGCCAAGATTAGGACCGACTCCGAATCGTGTCGGTAGACAACTGAATAGGGGAAACCGAGAAGCGACATTCGCCGACGCCGAAGTCGACCAGGAGCGCCTACGTCTGGATGTGAGCGAATGAGCGCAATCGTGCGTTCGACTTCGGCAGCGAACGACTTGCCAAGCCCCACCCTTCGCGACTCGTAGAACACTGTGGCTTCGACAAATTCAGCCTTCGCTTCCGGGTGGAAGTCGTAGGGAATCACTTCAGCCTACGACGAAGCTCTGCAAATACCTCGTCGCCGGGGATGGGTTTCACTTCTCTGCGTTCAATCTCACCAACCCGACGTTCGATCTCCACGCGCCACGCCTCCTCGACCTCTGCGGGGTCTTCGGGGGGGCCATCCAGAGATTCGATTAGAGCCAGTGCGAGGTCTGCTCGCTCCGGCTCCGAGAGTTGCGCCGCTTTCTCCTTCAACTCAGCAAGCATATTCGACATCGATAACCTCCGGCTCGCGATCACAATACAGTATACCTCCCGCGCTGCCCTGTGAGGCGCGCGGAAGTAGCAGCAGGTTGCTCTCTTCTCTCGCCCCCTCACCCCCGCCCTCTCCCGCGAGGGGAGAGGGCGTGTTGGAGGGCGCATCCGAGATCGTTGGGACTGCCGATTAGAGCTGCGTCCTCACCTGCGCGCGCACCTGCCGCTGCTGCTCGATGCGCTTGTAGGCGATGAAGTACTTGTAGATGTTGGCCACGTACTGAACGGTCTCCCGGCCGATGCGCTTGGCGGCGATGCGCTCGACGTTGTTGAACCACTGGTCGGGATCGAGCCCCTTCTTCGCGGCCTCGCTGCGCAGGCGGTTGATGCGGGTCGGCCCGGCGTTGTATCCGGCGAAAGCGAACAGGGTTCGATTCAGCGCGTCGATGTCGGGGTCGGCGAAGTGCACGTCCACCAGCTGGCGCAGGTACTTGGTGCCGGCATGGACGTTCGCGTCGAGTTGCTGGATGTCGCCCACGCGCATGGCCGCGCCCGTCTCGGGCATGACCTGCATGACGCCGATGGCGCCGGATGGACTCACCTTGCTCTGGTCCAGCCCCGACTCCTGGTACGCCTGGGCGGCAAGCAGCAGATAGTCGAAGCCGTAGCGTTCGCCGTACTTGCGGAACGCGGACACGGTGCGGTCGAACTTCGCCAGCTCCTGGCTCGAGGTGGCGCCCTTGACCCAGCGCGTGGACTTGAAGTAGCGCTGGTAGGCATCGTTGTATGCCGCGCCGCCGACTCTGTTCTTGCGGACGAAGCCGTCGAGGGCGGCCTTGAGCTGCGGGCTGTTCTTGCGGATGGCCCACGCGATCCGTCCCTGCGTGCCGGTCGCGAGCTCGGGATGGATGCGCACCTGCGGGAATACCTTCGCCCACAGCCTGGCCTTGTAGTCGTCCATCACGATCCGTGGAACCAGACCGGCATTGACCATCTCCAGCAGGTCCTCGTCCTCCAAGTGCTCGTCCGCGGCGACCAGCTGCACGGGCGCCAGGCCGCGCTGGGCGAGCGAAAGATTCAGCGCCTCGAGGTGCTCGTAGTAGCTGCTCGAGGGCCGCACGAAAATCTCCCGTCTCGACAGCTCGTCGATCGACCGCGGAACCGGCTCGTCCTTGCCGGTGACCAGAATTTCGCTGACGCCATCGTAGAACGGCCGCGTGAAATCCACCTGTGCTTCCCGGGCAGGGGTGATGGTGAGGTTGGCTGCGGCGATGTCCCCGCGCCCCTCCAGCAGCCAGGGGATGAGCTGGTCGCGCGACACCGGCACCGCCACCACGTGGATCTGCTGCTGCGGCCGGGTGAGATTCAGCCGCGCGTTGAGATACCGCTCGAGCTGCTCGATGCCCTCGGCGACCATGCCGCGCTCGCGACCGCCGTCCAGGAAGTAGAAGGTCTTGCTGTGGATCACCAGCGCCCGGACGATGCGCCTCTGTTGCAGGCCGTCCAGGTCGTCGGTATAGCGCAGATCCTCGAACGACTCGAGCAGGGCGGGATCGGCATGACCAGGCGTGGCCGGAAGCAATCCTGCCAAAAGCAGCAGGACGGGGAGGAGACGGCGGAACGCGGCCGGCATAGACTCGAGCACTGGAGGGTTGGATGCACCCTCCTGCAACGCGATTTGCGTGCCAGCATGAGGTCTGATCTGCCATGCTTCGCAGCGTGATGTGGACCCTCCTGACCCTGGCCGGCGTCGCCGCGGCGCTGGTCCTCCTGCTCGGCTGCTACGAGCCGCGCATGATCTACTTCCCGGCGCGGGACATCGAGCGCACCCCGGCCGATCTCGGCCTCGCTTTCGAGGACGTCCGCCTGGAGACCGCCGATGGCGAGCAGATCTACGGCTGGTACCTCCCGGCCGGCTCGTCGAGCAGGCTCACCGTGTTGTTCCTGCATGGGAACGCCGGCAACATCTCGCATCGGTTCGAGAAGCTGGCGGTGTTTCGCGCGCTGGGCGCCGACGTCCTGATCATCGACTACCGCGGGTACGGCCGCAGCACTGGAAAGCCCACCGAACGCGGCACTTACCGCGACGCGGATGCGGCCTACGAATACCTGGTCGCAACCCATGGGCTGGACCCGAAGCGGATCGTGCTGTACGGCGAATCGCTCGGTGCGGCGGTCGCAGTGGATGTGGCTGCCCGCAAGCCCGTCGGGGGGTTGGTGCTGGAGAGCGTGTTCAGCTCGGGCGTGGACGTCGCGCAGGAGATGTTCCCTTTTCTCCCCGCGCGCTTACTGGTGCGCAACCGCTACGAGAGCGTCAAGAAGATCGGCGCCGTGCAGGCGCCGGTGCTCATCCTCCACAGCCGCGACGACGAGTTCTTCCGCTGGCACCACCCGCAGCGGCTGTACGATGCCGCGACCGGACCGAAGAAACTGGTGGAGCTGCGGGGCGGGCACAACGACGCGTTTCTGGTGAGCAGCCGGGAGTACGCGGCGGCGCTGTCGGCGTTCTTCGGTCAGGTGGCCGCGGCAAACATGTCCACCCCGTAAGCCTCCACCCGAACGTCAGCCACAGAGCGCACAGAGACCTCGGCCGAACTTGCTCGCGCGGACGGGAGCCAGAACGACCAGCGGACGAGGCGGCCCACGGACAAGCGCCTGGCCTGGATTACTCATGAGTAGGTAATTAGGGAGGCAGACGAGACAGGGCACCGCGCTCACCACCTCGTCACGCTGCGCGTGCCAGCCCGGTTACTCCCCGTCCTTTCCAAGGAGGGGTGACGCGAGCGCCGGGGTGGTTTGCGCGGGCTCCCACCACCCCGTCACGCTGCGCGTGCCACCCCTCCTCGGGCAGGAGGGGAAAACTACTCCTCACCGCCACCGCTTGGCGATCGAGTTCAACACCGAGTTCAGCTCGTGCCGGGCGCTGTGCACGCCCTTCTTCATCTCGTCCCAGGCCTCGGCCGAGCGCTCGCGCAGGTCGCCGAGCTGTTCCTCGGCGGCGGCGCGCAGGGGCCGCAGCTTCTCCAGCTCGGACTCAATCTCGGTGCGCATCTCGGACCCTACTTCGCGCGCCTTGCCCATCAGGCGGCGCATTTCCTTATCGAGCGCCGCGAGCTGCGCCTCGAACTGCTCGATCGGACCGGGCTCGCCGGCATCGCCGCCAGCGGCCTCCCGCGCGAGCAGCCGATCGACCTCGGCTTCAGCCTCCAGCCAGTCGGCGACGGGATCCCCGCCGACGAACCCGCGGCGCTGCGCGCGGAAGTACGCAGCCTCCTCGATCATGCGGTGCCGCCGCTGGGCGGCGGGCCCGGAAATTTCACCCATCTTCATGCCTGAGCCTCCGCTGTCCTCTACGATTCAACGCGAGCCAAGCCAGCCACGCAGCTCATCGAGCACGCCGGGTGGCTGCTCCACGACTGAACAGGTGCAGACTCTACCCCACCGAGCGAGCGCCTCTTTGACAAGGATCACCCGTACGGCCCCGAGTTCCCGGCCGGGTCGCCGCGTATGAGCTAACATAGTCCGGTTGCCGCGCATTGCCTACCCCCGAAGGGCGACATGAAGCTGACCGACCCGAATCTATCCCTTTCTCCCCAGCAAGTTAGCATCGACGTCCTGCTCGAGAAGTACGCCAAGGGCGGGGAAAAGTCCGTCGAGGACGTGCGCCGCCGCGTGGCCAGGGCGCTGGCCGCGGTGGAAAAGGATCCGGGCAGGTGGGAACCAGTATTCTACGAAGCGCTGGACAACGGCTTCATTCCCGGCGGACGGGTCAACTCGGCGGCCGGCACTCAGCTCACGGCGACCCTCATCAACTGCTTCGTGCAGCCGGTCGGCGACTCCGTATCGGAGACGGTCGATGGCAAGCCCGGGATCTACGTCGCGCTCATGGAGGCGGCCGAGACGATGCGGCGCGGCGGCGGCGTGGGCTACGACTTCTCCTCGATCCGGCCCAAGGGGGCGCTGGTGCGCGGGACGCAGAGCAGCGCGAGCGGCCCGGTGTCGTACATGCGCGTGTTCGATCAAAGCTGCGAGACGGTGGAGTCGGCCGGCGCGCGGCGCGGTGCGCAGATGGGGATCCTCCGCTGCGATCACCCCGACGTCGAGGACTTCATCCACGCCAAGGACCAGGGCGAGCTGCGCAACTTCAACGTCAGCGTGGCCGTCACCGACGACTTCATGCGCGCGGTGGAAACCGACGGCGACTGGGAGCTGGTGCACAAGGCCCCGCCCGGCCCCGACTACCACGGCGGCGAGGGCCGGCAGCGCAGCGACGGGCTGTGGGTGTACCGCAAGGTCAAGGCGCGCGATCTGTGGCAGCAGATCATGGTGTCGACGTACGATCATGCGGAGCCGGGGGTGGTCTTCATCGATCACGGGAACCGCGACAACAATCTTTCGTACTGCGAGGTCTTGGAGGCGACCAACCCCTGCGGTGAGCAATTTCTGCCCTCCTACGGCTGCTGCTGCCTCGGCAGCGTGAACCTGCCGCCGCTCGTCGCGAATCCCTTCACCGAGAGGGCGGCCTTCGACTTCGAGGCGTTCGGCAAAGTCGTGCGCGTCGCAGTCCGCATGCTCGACAACGTGCTCGACGCCACCGTCTGGCCGCTGCCGCAGCAAGCCCAGGAGGCGCGCAAGAAGCGGCGCGTGGGGCTGGGCTTCACCGGACTGGGCGATACGCTGATCATGCTCGGGCTGCGCTACGACACCGAACCGGCACGCCAAATGGCGGCCAAGATCGCCGAGCACATGCGCGACGAGGCCTATGCCGCGTCGGTCGAGATCGGACAGGAGAAGGGTGCCTTCCCGCTGCTGGACGCCGAGCGTTATCTGGCCGAGCCGCGCTTCGCTTCGCGCCTGCCGAAAAAGATCAAGGAGCAGATCCGCAAGCACGGGCTGCGCAACAGCCATCTGCTGTCGATCGCGCCCACCGGCACCATCTCGCTGGCCTTCGCCGACAACGCCAGCAACGGCATCGAGCCGCCCTTCTCCTGGAGCTACCAGCGCAAGAAGCGCGAGCCCGACGGCACGCACAAGATCTACGACGTGGAGGACCACGCCTGGCGCCTGTACAAGCAGCTGGGCGGGGATATCGGGAAGCTGCCGGAGCAGTTCGTCACGGCACTCGAGATCTCGGCGCTCGACCACATGCGCATGGTGGCCGCAGTCTCGCCGTTCGTCGACTCCGCCATCAGCAAGACGGTCAACGTCCCCGAAGATTATCCGTACGAAAGCTTCAAGGACCTGTACCTTGAAGCGTGGCGCGCAGGGCTCAAGGGCATCACGACCTACCGGCCCAATAAGGTTCTGGGCAGCGTGCTGTCGGTCGCCAAGAAAGAGGAGGCGCCGCACGATCTGGACACCTCCGAAACGGACCGCCGCATCCGCCTGGAAGTGGCGCCCGAGCCCGCCCTCTCCAGCCTGCGCTGGCCGGGACGCCCGACGCTGCCGGCAGGCAACCCCTCCTGGACCTACATGGTCGAGTCGCCGTTCGGCCGCTTCGCCATCTTCGTCGGTCACGTCGAAGACGCGCGCATGCATCCCTTCGAGGTCTGGGTGAACGGCAACGAGCAGCCGCGTGGCCTGGGTGCGGTAGCCAAGACGCTGTCCATGGACATGCGCGCGCAGGACAAGGCCTGGCTGCGCATGAAGCTGGACATCCTCGCGCGCACCGCAGGCGACGACGCGTTCGACTGCCCCCTGCCTCCGGACGGCAAGCCGCAGCGTGTGCCCAGCATGGTGGCCGCTTTCGCGCGCATCGTGCGTTACCGGGTGGACCAGCTCGGCGCGCTGGCCAAGGATGAAGGTAAGTCGCCGGTCCTCGATGCGCTGTTCGCGAAGAAGGAGCCCAAGACCGGCACCGACGGCACCATGTCCTGGACCGTCGACGTGTACAACACCAACTCGGCGGACGATTTCGTCCTGATGCTCAAGGAGCTGGTGCTGCCCAACGGCCAGCGCCGGCCCTACTCCGTGTGGATGGCGGGCACCTACCCGCGTGCGCTGGACGGTCTGTGCAAACTGCTGTCGCTCGACATGCGCGTGATTGATCCGGCCTGGATCGGCATGAAGCTGCGCAAGCTGCTCAACTACGCCGAGCCGCTGGGCGACTTCATGGCACGCGTGCCCGGTGCCGCGCGACAGCAGAACTTTCCCAGCACGGTCGCGTACGTCGCCCGGCTCATCATCCACCGCTATGCCATGCTCGGCGTGCTGGACGAACGCGGCTATCCGGTCACCGAGATGGGCGTGCTCGAAATCCCCGAGGCCGATCGCGAGGCCGAAGCCGAGAGCTACCGGATCCTTCCCGGCAAGCAGTGCAAGGAGTGCGGCAACTTCGCGCTGATCAAGAAGGACGGCTGCGAATTCTGCACCGCCTGCGGCGCGATCGGGGCTTGCGGGTAGGTTCCGGGGCCAAGGCGGCGTTCGCCGCGAATTTCCTGAGAGTCCGGTCCACGTTCTCAGGCACGCGCGCTGAATTCAAGCTCCCTCCCCTTGAAGGGGAGGGCCGGGGTGGGGATGGGTTGATCCCGAATGGAACCCATTCCCCTCCTGACCTCCCCCTTGACGGGCCCCTTGACGGGGGAGGAACCCAATGGTTCCTGTCCGCGCGCAAATCGCCTCCGTCATCGCCTGCAGCAGCGTTTTTCCCGAGCAGCACCCCAACGAGGGGCTCGGAAGCTCTAACGCCAGCGTGATCGACTTCTCCGATCGATCAGATCAGATTAATTCGTTGGACCCCCGGTGAGCGCCCCCATATCCTGCCTGTGTGCACTGCGATACGGCAGTGCTTGTGTAACGATCAACCACAGACAGGAGCAATCACCATGTTGAAGAACCGCGAAGGTCAGCGCGTGCCGAACGTCACGTTCCGGGTGCGCGAGAACAACGAGTGGAAGAGCGTCACCAGCGACGAGCTGTTCAAGGGCAAGACGGTCGTCGTCTTCTCGCTGCCGGGAGCATTCACTCCCACCTGCTCGTCCACTCATCTGCCGCGCTACAACGAGCTGGCGCCCGCGTTCTTCGCCAACGGCGTCGACTCGATCCTGTGCGTTTCGGTCAACGACACGTTCGTGATGAACGAATGGGCCAAGGACCAGGAGTCGGAGAACATCGTGCTGATCCCCGACGGCAACGGCGAGTTCACCGACGGCATGGGCATGTTGGTGGACAAGTCCGACCTGGGCTTCGGCAAGCGCTCGTGGCGCTACTCGATGCTGGTGAAGGACGGCGTGGTCCAGAAGATGTTCGTCGAACCGGAAAAGGCCGGCGACCCGTTCGAGGTCTCGGACGCCGACACCATGCTGGCGTACATCAACCCGAAGGCGAAGAAGCCGGATCAGGTGGCGATCTTCACCCGCGAGGGCTGCCAGTTCTGCGCCAAGGCTAAGGCTGTGCTCACCGAGATGGGCTACGACTACGCCGAGATCCCCCTGCCGCACAACACCCGCAGCAAGGTCATCGGTGCGGTGACCGGGAAGCAGACGGTGCCGCAGGTCTTCATCAACGGCCAGTACATCGGCGGTCATGAAGAGCTGGAGCGCTGGGCGCGGAAGGCGGCGTAACACCGGGCACCCTCCCTTGCGTCCGCAGGACGCGGGGGAGGGCCGTCAATGAGCTGCCTCCCACCACCTCGCCCACTAGGTGGGCACCCCTCCTCAGGCAGGGCCTCCCCTCCTCTCACGAGGAGGGGGTGCCGGGAGGGCGGGGGTGGTGTGGAGTTGCGCAGCACATCTTCCAAATAAGAGATTCTGAATGCAGAACATCGTAACAGACGTCGCAGTGATCGGTGCCGGCACCGCCGGCCTCGCCGCCTGTCGTGCCGCAGTGGCGGCAGGCAAACGGGCGGTCGTCATCGAAGGCGGCCCGTACGGGACCACCTGCGCCCGGGTCGGCTGCATGCCGAGCAAGCTGCTGATCGCCGCCGCGGAAGCTGCGCATAGCACCGCGCGCTGGGCCGAGTTCGGACTGCGTCTGGACGGCAAGGTCGAAGTAGATGGACGTGCGGTCATGGCGCGCGTCAAACGAGAACGCGATCGCTTCGTGGGCTTCGTGCTCGATGGCATCGAGAGCATTCCTGCCGCCGATCGCATCCGCGGCTATGCGCGCTTCGTCGATGACCGCACTCTGCAAGTAGGCGAGTTGGTGAGCATCACGTTCGGACAAGCGGTCATCGCCACCGGCTCTTCGCCGAGCATCCCCCCTCTCCTGCGCGCCGCGGGCAACCGACTGATTGTCAACGACGACGTGTTCGCCTGGGACGATCTGCCGCGTGCGGTGGCCGTGTTCGGTCCCGGGGTGATCGGACTGGAGCTGGGCCAGGCCTTGCATCGCCTCGGCGTGGAGGTTCATATGTTCGGCCGTGGCGGGCCGGTCGGGCCGCTCACCGATCCCCAGGTGCGGGACTATGCGGCACAGGCGTTTCGCAGCGAGTTCTACCTCGACCCCGACGCCGGCATCGAGAGCATCGTAAGCACCGAGGACGAAGTCGTCATTCGCTTCACCGATCTCGCTGGCCAGCCTCGAGAGCTCAGGGTGGATTACGTGATCGCCGCTACCGGTCGCATACCGAACGTGCGAGGCCTGGGACTGGAGCACACCTCCCTTCGCCTGGACAAGAGCGGCGTCCCGCTGTTCGACCTCCGGACCCTGCAGTGCGGCGACAGCCACATCTTCATCGCCGGCGACGTGAACAACGTTCTGCCGCTCCTGCACGAGGCGGCCGACGAAGGCAGAATCGCCGGCGAGAACGCGGCGCGCTTTCCCGACGTGCGACCGGGCTTGCGCCGCGCACCGCTCGCAGTGGTGTTCTCGGATCCGCAGCTTGCGATGGTCGGCTCACGCTACGCCGACCTCGATCCGAACCGGATTGTCGTTGGTGAAGTCTCGTTCGAGGACCAGGGCCGCAGCCGTGTCATGCTGCGCAACCGGGGGCTGTTGCACGTCTATGCCGACATCGCCACCGGCCGCTTCCTGGGCGCGGAGATGATCGGGCCGGACGCCGAGCACATTGGCCATCTGCTGGCCTGGGCTCTGCAGTCGGGTCACACGATCGAGCGCATGCTCGAAATGCCGTTCTATCACCCGGTCGTCGAGGAGGGGCTGCGCACGGCGTTGCGCGATGCCAAGGCGAAGCTGGATCGCGCGCGCCGCGAACCTGCTCGTCTGGCTGCCTAGTACTGCGACACACTAATTCCACCTCTCACCACGAAGACACGAAGGCACGAAGGAAAACCGTGAAAACCGGATCGAGTCTGAATGGCGGGTATATGCCGCGGCGAGCGCTGTTTGAAACACTGCAGTCACGGCCGAAAGATTCCGCTCTGTTCCTTCGCTTTTCTTCGTGCCTTCGTGTCTTCGTGGTGAGAGGTAGTCCATCGGGATAGGGGCAAGCCTTACGGCTCGACCCCTCCCACACCACCGTGCGTACGGGTCCGTACACGGCGATTCG
>DAIQQA010000259.1:0-5095 GCA_036787045.1 Burkholderiales bacterium
CCGTGCCGTGGCACATCGCGCAGGTATCGGCGAGCATTTGTGCCGTTGGCTCAGCGCGTGCCGGCAATGCTGTCAAAACGAACGCGCAGAGCAAGGTTCGCATGGCTCCAGTCATGGCTCGATCTGCCGCCGTGCGGTCGTGCACACCCATGTCTGCGTCAGTGGAGATGCGCATGCTCGGAGCCGTGCTCCGCCTTCTCAGGATAATGACCGTGCGACGCACTCGTGGCGGCCAGGTACAGGCGCTCCACGTAGTGGACGTAGGCGACGTACGCCTCGACGTATGCGCGGCCGGCGCGCACATCCTGCGGATCGAAGCGTTTCTTCTGCATCGCCTCCGCGTGGCGGGTGCGGATGCCGCGGCGGACTGTGTCGGTGATGAGCTCGATGACGGGTTCGGGGGAGCCGTCTTCCAGGGCCCGGTCGGCCGCGGGGATCGCAGGGCCAAGGTCCAGGCCCGCCGGCTTGAGCCCGGTGTAAGGGGCGCCTTCGCCAGCGCGATGGACCCGCACCAGAGTCTCGAGGAAGTAGCGGTCGGCCAGATCGCGCGCGGCCGGGCCCGTCTGGCGCACCTGCACCGTATGCGCGAAGGCCGCGCGGATGGCTGGCTCGTCGCGCTCCTGCACCCAGGGCAAGACCAGGTCGACGTTCGAGACCTCCAGCGCCTTTCTGGCAAGCGTAACGAGCGGCCCGTCCATGGTGTCGCAGTGGCCGATGAACCAGACGAGCAGGAGCCCGCCTGTGGGATCCAGCAGGGTGTGCGAACCCACGGTCACACTCGCCCCGACAGGCTGGGCCATAAGCGCATAGGCTAATGCTGCGCACAGCGCCAACCCGGCCTGCACCAGGGTCGCTCGATCGAGACTCTGTGTCGCTCTCATCGTTATCGCTCCTTGGACTACTTCCCGCAACGTTATGCCCATGCTCCTTTTACTCCCCGGGAGCCACGGAAGCGTTGACCCGGATCAAGGCGTACGGCGATCTCCTTTGGGCAAGCTTGGGTGCGCTTAACCTGAGTTAAGGAATCTGCGCAGCGCGCTGCCTAGGATTGCTCAACGCCCGGCGCCGGCCCCGCCCCCGGGAGGCACCTGGCACTCCCAGCCAGTCGAGGCGCCGGGCGGAGTCTGCTCGGCTTGTTTTCGCCATCTACGCTCGCATGTGTTATGTATGGACGGGTGGCGGTTTCGCTGTGGTGGCCGCGCGAGTGATGGTCCGGGCGCTTCGCCGCACGGCGGAATCCCTTTCGCGCGCAGGGACTTCCGCGCCGCCCGCCTGAATCCAGGTGAAGGAACGCACGTGCGCTTCCGCCTAACCTGCCTTTGTCACCAGGCAACGAGATGATGGCGAGCGCACCCATGAGACATGCAGGTTGGAGTCGACCCCGATAGACAGGAGGATCTTGACAGTGATGGCGCGGCGCGCAGACCCACTTCCGCTGGTGTACTCCTGCTCGGGGTGTTCCAGCGCCGCGCAGATGGCGAACTTCCTCGCCGTGCAGCTCGACCGCGAGGGTGAGGCGGAGATGTCCTGCATCGCAGGCGTGGGCGGCGGTGTGAAGAAACTGGTGCGCACCGCTCAGTCTGGCCGGCCGATCCTGGCCATCGACGGGTGCCCGCTCGAGTGCGCGGCGAGCTGCCTGCGCAAGGTTGGCGTGGAGCCCACCGAGCATGTTCTGCTGTCCACCCGGGGCGTGTCGAAGCGGTATCACGCTGACTTCGACCGCACCGAGGCGGGCGGGCTGCTGGAACAAGTCAGGGCCAAGGCGCGCGGACTGGCGTCGCGTTTGAAAGAGGATTCCCCGGCGGCATAGGCGACCGCCTGAAACGCCCAGCTCTGCGGACAGGGCAGGGACCCCCGTCGGGCGGCCGCGTCCGGGGATTGGCGGGCTGGGTATTGTTGCCCAGCCCGTTTTTTCTATGGAGAGGCAGTTGCTTCAGCGCATCCAGTCGATCGGCCAGGCGGTTTTCCTGCGCATCGAAGCGGCTTTCAACGCCGCCTTCGGCGACCGGCTGAATCCCTTCTATCACCTGGGCGAGATCGCCTTCTTCCTGTTCTGGATCGTTGCCGCGAGCGGCCTGTATCTGTATGCGTTCTTCGACACCGGCGTCAACGGAGCCTACGATTCGGTGCGGAGGATCACGACCGGCCACTTCTACGTCGGGACGATCGTGCGTGGCCTGCACCGCTACGCCTCCGACGGCATGGTCGTGACCATGCTGCTGCACATGCTGCGGCACTTCTGCTTCGACCGGCATCGCGGCTTCCGCTGGTTTTCCTGGGTCACCGGCGTGCTGCTGCTGTGGCTCACCTATATCTCCGGGATCAACGGCTACATGCTGCCCTGGGATCGCCTGGCGCAGTTCGTCGTGGTGGGCACAGCCGAGTTTCTGGACTGGCTGCCGATCTTCAACGGTGCGCTGGTGCGCAACTTCATCTACCAAGGCAGCGTCAACGACCGGCTGTTCTCGTTGTTCTCCTTCATCCACATCGGCGTGCCGCTGACCTTGCTGCTGTTCATGTGGATCCACATCCAGCGTGTGCCACGCGCCTCGACCAATCCGCCGCGTGCCATCGCCGCGCCGCTGCTCATTACGATGATCGTGCTGGCCCTGGTCATCCCGGTGGCGAGTCACGCACCGGCGGATCTCAGCGTAGTGCCCAACGATCTGCGCCTCGACTGGTTCATCCTCGCGACCTTTCCGTTGATGTACGCGTGGTCGCTGACCGGCGTGTGGACGCTGCTGATCGCCTCGACCGCGTTCCTCGTGCTGCTGCCCTGGCTGCCGCCGCGCCGCGCCGCGGGCCAGGGCTTCCGCATGACGGTGCATCCGGGCAACAAGGAGATCCTGGTGCGGCCGGACGAGACTGTCCTGGAGGCGGGTCTGCGGGCCGGCATCCCGATGCCCTTCGAGTGCCGCAACGGCGGCTGCGGCGTGTGCAAGGGCACCATCCTCCAGGGTGAAGTGCGGCATGGTCCTTATCAGAAGTCGCTGCTCACCGAGACCGAGCGCATGCTGGGCCGGGCGCTGCTGTGTGTCTGCACTCCCCTGAGTGACGTGGAGGTCGAATACGAGGAGGCCGGCGCAGAGAAGGACGCGGTCATTCTGACCCTGCAGGTGAGCGTTGTATCCATGCGACGGGTGGCCGACGATGTGATGATCGTCCACCTCAGGCTGCCGGAGGGTGAACGCATGCCGTTCCGCGCCGGGCAGTACTTCAACATCGTGCTGGAGGACGGTGCCCGGCGTGCTTTCTCCTTCGCTACTGCTCCCGACGATCGCGACACCATTGAGATGCACGTGCGCCTGGTGCCGGGTGGACGCTTCACCACGCACGTGTTCGAAGCCATGAAGACAGGCGACGTGCTGGCCATCGAGGGGCCGTTCGGGCGCTTCACCCTGCGCGAGAGCGCGAAGCCGCTGATTTTCGTGGCCGGTGCGACCGGGTTTGCGCCGGTGAAGAGCATGCTCGAGCATGCTTTCTCGGTGGGCCTGCAGCGGCGGATGCTCCTGTACTGGGGCGTGCGTCATCGCAAGGACCTGTACATGGCCGACCTGGCCGAGCAGTGGGCACGCGAACATCCCAACTTCAGCTTCGTGCCGGTGCTGTCGGAGCCCACGCCGCAGGACCACTGGAGCGGGCGCACCGGGCTCGTCCACGAGGCGATCCTGCAGGATTTCCCCGACCTGTCGGGGTTCGATATCTACACCTGTGGTTCGGTGAAGATGGTCGAGAGTGCACGCCCGGCGTTCATCGCGCAGGGCCTGGCGGAGGAGGCGTGCTTTGCGGATGCTTTCTTTCCGACCCAGCCGCTGGGGCAGGCTTCTAAGGCCTAGAGCGTAGAGCGAAACCGCAGAGGACACAGAGGAGAAGCAGAGAGAGGCACGGGAAGGGAATAGAGGCGGGGGTGGATGTCGGAGTGCGTTTGCCTGCGCGATTGCTCGATGGCTAGGTAAGGTCTCCGTTGTCCGCACGGCGCTGCGAGTCAAGGCTGGCGATAAGTTGTTCTCCTCCGCGTCCTCTGCGTCCTTCGCGGTTCTGCTCTAAGCTGTAGATGGAATCATGAACGCCGAACTCTCCCCGAAATCCGCGGCGCCCTCCGCGCTGCGCTGGCACGGCACCGCACTGTTCAATCTGGGCTTCCGGCCCTTCTTCCTCCTGGCGGCCCTGCTGGCCGCGCTCGGCGTGCCGCTGTGGACCGCCGAGTACTTCGGTTTGCTGCCCGCGGGCGGATTTGTGACCGGCGTGGTGTGGCACGCCCACGAGATGGTATTCGGCTTCGCAGTGGCGGTCATCACCGGCTTTCTGCTCACGGCTGCGCGCAACTGGACCGGCCTGCCCACGCCCACGCATGGACCGCTTGCGGCGCTGGCCGCCCTCTGGCTGGCCGGGCGCGTGCTGATGGTGAGCGGGCCGGGCTGGCTGGCGGCAGTTGTGGACGTGGCGTTCCTGCCCGCAGTGGCGCTTGCACTGTGGCTCCCGCTGCAGCGCAGCCGCAACCGTAATCGGTTCTTCGTCGCTCTGCTGCTGGTGCTGGGGACGGCGAATTTCGGCTTTCATCTGGCTCAGATCGGCGTGATCCCGATCAGCCCGCTCGTGCCGGTGCGCTTCGCGCTGTATCTGGTCGTGATCATCGTCACCATCATGGCGGGACGTGTGATTCCGTCCTTCACCGCCGCGCGCATCCGGCGCAGCCGCATGGTGGATCTCGCGGCGATCTGGGCGACGGCGCTCGCGCTCGGCAGTGTGCTGGCGGACGGTCCGGCGGTGATCGTTGCCGCCCTGTGCCTGGCTGCAGCCGGGCTGCAGGCCGGACGGCTGTGGATGTGGGACCCCTGGTGCACCCGGCACCGTCCGATCCTGTGGATCCTGCACTTGTCCTATGCCTGGGTCCCGGCTGGCCTGTTGCTCATGGGCCTTGCAGTGCTCACGGAGGCGGTTCCGGCCATGCTCGCCGATCACGCGCTCAGTGTGGGTGCCGTGGGCGGCATGATCATCGGCATGATTACGCGCACGGCCCGCGGGCATACCGCCCGGCCCCTGCAAGCGAGTCGCCCGGAAGTGGCCGCCTACGCGCTTGTGCACCTGGCGGCCG
>DAIQQA010000113.1:0-17264 GCA_036787045.1 Burkholderiales bacterium
AAGCCGGACGAGCGACTCCATAGGTGCATGGAACAGCTATAAAGTATAGGCCTGACCCCAACGCCTGGCTTGATGCAGCTACGTCCCTGCAATCCGGAAGGACTCGACCGTCCGCTGATACTCCCGGTAGTGCTTTTCGAAGTAGTGCAGCCGCGGCGCGCGGTAGACGAGCAGATACAGCCCCGACTTGTCGACTACGCCGTGCACCTCTTCGTAGAATTCGAGGCCGCGCGGGTTGCGGTAGGCGACCTTGACGCGGAAGCCTTCCTTGCCGCTCACCACCGCTGGCTCGTTGTCCAGCACGGTGAGCGCGGCGGTCTGGTCGTCCCGCGCCTTGATCTCCGCAATCTCCAACTCGGCCAGCTCGGAGGGGAGCATGGTTTCGGACACGTCCTTCTTGGTGCGCTGGAAGGCCTGCTTGAGCGGACGGCGCATCACCGCAAGGGTTTCCAGCAGGAAGCCGTCGCGGCTGACTACGACATTCTTCTCCGGGGTGTACTGCCGGATCCAGCCCGCTGGCAGATCGACCGTGTAGGACTTGTCCAGCGCTTCGATGCGCGGGCTATCGACCCGCGCAGGCGTCGGGACGCAACCGACGAGCGCCAGGCACATCAGCAGCAGGATCGGTCGTCTCACGGCTTGCCTCCCGGTTCTTTCCGCGCCATGCGCAGGTAGCTCTCGACGTATTTGCGGTCCTTGGCATCGGGTGCCAGCGCCAGATAGCGCTCGAAGTTCGCGGCGGCCTCCGCGTTCTTGCCGGCCTTGAGCAGCACGATCCCCAACGCCCGGTAACTGGGTGCGAACTCGGGGGCGGCCTCGATCGCTTTGCGATACGAGGCCTCGGCCTTCTGCGCATCGCCGGCTTCGCCACGCCGGCGGTAGGCCTCGCCCTGCCAGAACAGCGCATGCGGTGGCAGCTCGCGCAGGTTGGTCTCGTCTTCCAGCACGATGAGCGCCTGCTTGGCTCGCCCCATCGACAGCATGTTCTCGAGTGTATCGATGCGCGCCTGCTGCACGATCCGGGAATACTCGTCGCGTCGCGCGCCGTCGCCCCCGCCCATCGCGTGCGCCGACAGCCTGGTCATGTTGCCGAAGCGGTCCTTGAGCTTGGGATGCGTGGAGAAGAAGAACGGCTCCTGGATGTCTTCGGCCTTCACTTCCCGCATCAGGTGCTCGAACACGCGGGGCGCCTCGCGCACGTCGTAACCCGCCTGCAGCAGGCGCCGATATCCGGCCTCGTCCGCCTCGGTCTCGAGCTCGCGCGAGTAACCGAGCATGGATGAGATCGCGATCAGCTGCGGCAGGATCGGCACGCCGAGCAAGGAGCCGAAGGTGGCGAGCGCAGCGTTGTTCTTCAGGCTTCTTGCGCTCAGGAACCCGTGCCGGTGGGTAAAGTGCGTGCCCTCATGGGCCAGCACGGTCGCAAGCTGGGCTTCGTTCTCGAATCTCGCCAGCAGGCCGACATTGACGTAGATGCCGCCGTCGGGCACAGCGAAGGCGTTCAGGTGCGGCGCCTTGAGCAGCGTCAGGCGGATCGTGCCTCTGAACTCGGGGTACAGACGATCCATCACGCCCTGCACGTACGCGGTCAGGGCCGGGTCGTCGTACACCACGCCACTGCGCACGATGATGTCATGCAATTCTTCGGCCTCGCTCCAGGCACGCTGCTCCTCCTCGCTGGCGGGCCGGGCGACTGCACCGCTGGTGAACGGTTCGGCGCCCACTGCGGCGAGCGTGCCGCTAGGCAGCAGTAGGGCGGTGAGTAGGCCCAGCGCGGGCAGCCGGCGCATCGATCAGCCTGCCTTCTCTTCTCGCGGCGCGAGCCCGGGGTAGGTCTGGAACATCCGGTCGAGCATTTCGTGCAGGTCCCGCTCGTTGCGGAAGTCCGTCGTGCCGCTCTGGTCCGTGCCGAACCACAACAGGTTGCCGGTGCGCATGTCCACCACGCCGACCGAGACGAAGGAGACACCCCCGGATGGCACAATCGCCGCCCCGGCCAAGGCGCCGACCAGAACGCCCATGACCATGGCGGCCTTGCGGCCGGCGGTGGATATATAGTCGCTGCCGATGACGATCATCGCGGCATCGATGCCGGTGTGCTCGGCGAGCGGCGCGAGCCCGGGCCCAAGGGTGTAGTCGAAGTCTTTGGCGCGCTCCTTCCACACCCGAATGGGCGAAGCCTGCGCAAGGTACGCGCTGCTGGCCACCAGCTCGTACAGGGCGATGTGTTGGTCGAGCTGGGCTGTGTCCTCGGGCCTCAAAGTCGGCGACTCGATCAGCTCGAACGCGCCCTGGCCCGTGGCGACGCTCTTGACATACCGGACGGCGTTGCCCGAGGCTGTCTCGGACCACGCGTCCACCTTCTCCGCGACACCGCCGGCGGAGACCTCGTGCACCCGGATCTCGACCGGCAGCAGTAGCACCTTCTTCGGCAGGCGCCGTTCCGCGGAAGCGGTCAGCTCGCGGTGGACCGAGGTCTGGCCGGTTGCGCAGCCCGCCAGTGCGATTACGCAGAACACAACCGCCCAAGTGCGACCGGGGTGCATGCATACCTCCCTGAGGAATGTCGCCCGCGATGCGTTGCCGCGAGGACTAGAGATACGCTAGCACAGCGGGACGCCTGAATGAAGCGAGGTCCAAGGAACGGGCGGGGTGCGGGCGGCATCTCCGAACCTGCCGGAAGCTGACCCAGGTCCGTTACAACCGCCCGCTGCGCTTGACCTCGAGATACTGGTTGACCAGCGCCACGGCCAGCTTCCGGGGCGGCACGTCGAGACATACCACGCTGCCGTGCTGCAGCCGGCGGAAGGCGGCGTCGCGCCGCTGCCGATAGTCGATCGCCGCAGCGTGAGTCAGTGCATCGTCGAAGTTGCGCACCGGCAAGTCGACGGCTTCATCCAGCGCGTGCTCGCGCAAGCTGGCGAACAGGACCAGGTGTCGCTTCTGCAGCAGGCGGATGGCCGGCAGCAGAGTATCGTCGTCCTCGTCGCGCAAGTTGGAGATGACCACGATCATCGCGCGCTTGCGCAGGCGCTTGCTCAGGTTCACTGCGGCCTGGTAGTAGTCGCTGGTGAGCAGTCCAGGCTGCAGATCGTAGACGGTGTTCAGGATACGGTTCACCATCTCGCGCGACTTGTGCGGCGCCAGGAAGCGCTCTTCGCCACTCATGGTCATCAGACCGACTGCGTCGCCCTGGCGCAGGCCAACGTACGCGAGCAACAGCGTTGCGTCCAGCGCGTGGTCGAAGTGCGAGCACTCGTCGTCCTTCGCGCGCATCCGCCGGCTGCAGTCGACCAGGAACAGGATCTGCTGGTCGCGCTCGTCCTGATACTCGCGCGAGATCAGCTTGTTCATGCGCTGGCTCGCCTTCCAGTCGATCTTGCGCTGGCTGTCGCCCTCCCGATACTCGCGCAGCTGGTCGAAGTCCATGCCCTCGCCGCGCCGGCGCCGTTGCAGGATGCCGACATCGGCGAGACGGTGATCGGTGGCGAGAAGTGCATAGCCCGACAGTGCCGCGAAGTTCGGATAGACCCGCAGCACACCCGGCTCGCCCAATTGCAGCCTCCGCTGCCACAGACGCAGCGGCGAGTCCAGGCGCGCCTCCACCGGTCCAAACCGCAGGTTACCGCGGGAGGTGGGCCGCAACCGGTAGGTCATCTCGGCCCAGCCGCGTGCCGGAATCCTCAGAGCGCGAGGCAGCCCTTCAACCACCCCTTCGGGGGGTTTGTGATCGAACACCTCGAGATGCAATGCGGCCGCCCCCGGGTTATGCAGGCGCAGGTGCACGTCCAGCCCGACGTTGAGCGCGGACGACCCCGGCAAGCGCCTTTCGGCGGTCGGCTTCGGTAGCAGGAAGAGCAGCAGCAGGTCGAACAGTACCGCCGCTGCTGCCACGCCAGACGCGATCAGCCAAGGCTCGAGCCCGACCGGCCAGATCGATGCGGCGAGCGCGCCGATCAGCCAAAGCAGCAGGAGGCGGACGAGGGTTCGGGAAGGGAGCATCGAGGGCGGGATGCAGCGTCGAGCGTGAAGCAACTCCTGCGCCAAATGAGGGTGGTCTACCGGCCGCCGGTCAGGAACGTCGTCCGGTATGGCTATGACGACAAGCTCAGAGGGCTTTCCTCTGACCTCGTCGGAGGGGATCGAGTCCGCGACCGAGCAGCGCCGCCGCGCAGGCTGGCCGAGCCTGTGGCGCGGCCGAGTCGCATGCGTTGGCCAAGGCGTGCACCGGGCAACTCGGGCAAAGGGGGCTGTGCGAGAGCTTGCCGCCAAGACTGTTATAGGCGCCGAGCACCACCGTCAAGGCTTGCTTCTCGCGGTCCGACACCACATGCTCGTCGGCGCCATTGCCGCTCTCGAGCCGGACGGTGGCGTGGGCCGATGCGGCAACCTTGAAGAGCATCAAGAGATGGTCGGGTTCGACCAGTTCGTCGTACCAGTAGCCGCGCGAGTTCGCGTCCTCGCTTTGCGTCAGGCGGCGTGCGGCGAACTCGTAGGACTTGTCATCCGCCTGGATGCGGATGCGGGTATTGCCGGAGGGCTTGTCCCCGGGGAACTGGATGCGGATGCGCAGCCAGACCTCGCAGGCCTTCTTGCCGATATACAGGAAGAAGGCCTGCTCGCCGGGCCCCAATGGCGAGGACTGGTGCCGGTAGAAGGTGGCACCCGCCTCGTCCTTCACGGCGCGCAGACTCTCCGGGATATCGCCGACTGCGCCGCGCGGGCACGCTTCCGCGGGTTGGGTCTCCTGCGCCAGCAGCGGAGCGGGCGCGAGCGCCGCGATGAACGCGCACAGCGCGAACAGCGAGCGTGTAATGATTTTGCCGTCTCCGTCTGTGGTAGGTTCGGTCCGCTGGCTGCTGGTCGCAACGACCGCTCGCAAACCGGGGATCTGCTCGCGCGCCCGGGAGCACCTGCTACCCCGCGCGCGATCGTAAGCCATGAAAGTATAGACGAACACGACCGTCGAGCGCGGGCCCAATTCGTCGCTCGCGGTAGACGCCGCACCATTCGAGCAACCATCCGCAGGCCTGTGCCGGCCCGTGCCGGCCTTGTGCCTGCGAGGGGTGTACCGTATAGTCAGACGCAGGTGCGCGACCGGCTTCGCACGCATCGTGCGGCGGCCGGGGTTGCCGGCGCGCGCAGCGGCATCCTCTCGCGAGCGATCATGAAGCTCTCGCCCAACCTCAGACTGTTCGTCCTCCTTCTGCTCGCCTTGACGCTGTCGGCCGGCGTGGTGGTGTTCTCCGAGCGGACGCACCGGCGTTTGGGTGAAGCCAATCAGCAGATCGCCAGCTCCACGGAGGCGCAGGGGGTCGCCAGCGAGCTGCTCGCCCTGGTGATCGATGCAGAGACGGCACAGCGTGGCCTTCTCCTGACGGAGCGACCGGAGTATCTCGAGCCGTACGTGGTGGCGCTGCCGCAGGTCCGTCCCAAGCTGAGCCGCCTGCGTGAGGCGACTGCCGGCGCGCCGGACATCCAGGCGCGGGTGGACCGGTTGGGCGAGCTGATGAGCGAGCGATTCTCGGAGCTGGACGCCTCGCTGGTGCTGTACCGGGAGCGGGGCCCGAAGGCGGCGCTGGAGCTGATGCGCACGGACTTTGGGCGCCGGTCCATGGACCGGATCCGCCGCGAGGTCGACGCGATCCAGCGCGCCCTGCGTACCGACCTCATCGAGCGTCACCAGAGCTGGAACCAGGACGTTGCCTTCTCCCGGCTGGGGCTCGCCATCATCGCCGGGTTGAACGTGGCGCTGCTGATCCTGGTCTACATCCAGGCGCGCCGCGAGATCGTGCAGCGCGACCGCCAGCGTCGCGGCCTGGTTGAGCAGCAGCGCTTGCTGGAGGAGCAGGTGCAGGAACGCACTGCGCAGCTGTCCGAGCTGTCCAGCAACCTGCAGAAGGTCCAGGAGGCGGAGAAGGCAAAGCTGGCGCGTGATATCCACGACGAGCTGGGCAGTATCCTGGTGTCGGCGCGCATGGATGTGTCCTGGGCGGCCCGGCGCGTGGAACCGCTGGACCCTCCAGCCGCGCAGAAGCTGGCGCGCGCCAGCAGCACTCTGGACGAAGGCGTGCAGATCAAACGGCGGATCATCGAAGACCTGCGCCCCACCCTGCTGGACAACCTCGGATTGGCGGCGGCCCTCAGCTGGCATGTGAACCAGGCGTGCGAGCGGGGCGGCCTCGCCTGCCAGCTTGCGCTCCCCGAGGAAGAGCTGGACCTGCCAAGTCCCGTGTCGATTGCGCTGTTCCGTGTGGTCCAGGAGGGGATCACCAACGTCCTGCGCTATGCAAAGGCACGCAAGGTCTGGCTCTCGCTGGAGCACACGGACGCCGGGGTCTCCTTGGTTTTGCGCGACGATGGCGTGGGCATATCGCCGCAGGCGCTGAGCCACCGTTTGTCGCACGGGATCGTAGGTATGCGCCAGCGCATCGCCTCGCTCGGCGGCAGCTTCCGCATCGGACGGGTGGCTGGCGGAGGCACCGCCATCGAAGTGTTCGTGCCGCTGCCCGGTCGCGAACCCCCGCCCTCGAGCGGAGCGCCGGCGGCGCCACGGCGCGTTGGCACTGTCTCCTAGCTAGCTGTTAGCTAGCTGTTATCCCCGCCGCGGCGTGCGCGTGCCAGTCCGGGGAGCCTTATCTCTCGAGCACGCCATCGACGTTCGGGCACGTCGACCGCTCCGGTGAACTGGAGGTATTCCACCCAGTGTAATGCGGCCCGGCCGTCCGGGATTTCGGACCAGGCCGCCGCGTCCATTTCCTGCAAAGATCCGGGGAGGCCTGCGCTTGCCTCCGTCCGTAGCGGTACGGCCGGGCCGGGCGAGCCTTTAGTGTTGTCCACCGCTGGCCGGCGTCCGACGTCGGGCGCGGGTGGCCAGACAGCGTAGAGCAGCGATACGACCAGCATTGCCGCTGCGGATCCTAGGGTCGGGCTATGCATGTGGTCTCGCTGGCGGTCGTCGATGGTTGAACCTGCGTGGGTTGCTCCCAGGCCGAGCGCGCCGACGGCATCAACCCTTCTGCCGCCGCTCCCAAGCGTGCGCTACGGCCTCCTACTCCTGCAGCTCAAGCTCGGCTTCGGTGTGCAGCTACCGCGAGCGAGCGTGTGCTACGAGTGAGGGTGCAGGCGTTTCAGCCTTCTGCCATGTCACGACGGACTTCCTGGTACGAAGCCTTGAGGTCGGCGAGCGCGGCGAGTACCTGCTGCTTCATGTCGGCCCACGCCTCGGCACTTTCCGCCCTGAGCGCCGCGACCATCGCGTCGGCTGCGTTCCACTTCTCCTCGAGCTCCGCCACCTGCCGCTCGAGCTTCTGTTTCGCTTCGCCTTGGGCGGCGGCCGCCTCCTGTTTGAGTGTTGCCACGTCGGCCTTGATCTCGTCCATTTCTTCCCGGGTTGCAAGGAGGAATTCGTCCTTCTCCTGCTGGGCGAGCTGGGCGGCGGCGTCCAGCGCTTCACCGGTCTCTTTCTTAACGTCGTCGGCGCTCATGCTCGTCTGAGGTGGGGACTGCTGTTCGCCGCAGCCGAGCGCAAGCAGCGATGCTCCGAGCAGCGCTGCACACACGATTCGCAAGCCATACCTGCGTCTGTGGGACAAGCCGTCGCATTCGCGCTGCCGGCCGATCGACTGATTCTGGATGGGGGTCCGACTCGAAAGCATGTCAGTCTCCTGTCATGGGTGTGCCGTGCTCCCGGAAGCCGGGAGCCGTGGAGGTGCATTCGCAACCGCTGTGCCACTTGACTTCTGGCGTTCGCTCAGGGAGTTGCGCGAGCACGCCGGCGTGAATCGTGTAACTACGGCACTGCAGCCGTGTAACGCCGACACCGATGTGTCTGCGCGGAAAAAAAAACGGGAGAAGCGATGCCTAGGTGGCTGCCTCTCCCGAGGGGAGGAGACTGGATAAGAGGATCCTCGCGCGGTCCTTGCGCTATCTGCGGGCTGGAAGTCAGCCGGCATACTTGGCGGCGTCCGCCAGCATTCAGCGGCTCAATCCTTGGCCTTCTCGGCCGAGTCCTGCAGCTTTTCCCCGCCCCGCTCGATGTCCTGCCCGAGCCCCTGCATGGTGTTGCAGGCGGCCAGTGTGAGCGTGGCGAGAGCGAGCAGCGTGGCGATGAACTTGGAATGCATAGCGGGTCTCCGTTGGTTCGTGTCGGGGTTCGCCTGACGCCCATGCGAATATGCCATCGGCGTTGCAATCGACGGGCCAGCGTCGGGTTGCCTCATCGGAGGCCAAGAAGCGCCGTCGTATCAGCGACTTACCTGCAAAGTGGGATACGAGCGCGGGCCGCTCCGGCGTGAAAATTCTGCCGGCGATTGCAGGCCTTACAAATGACTTGGGCGTGCGGCCAGCTCTTCGAGCACGTCGCGCACGCGGTCGTACTCTCTGGCTTTGTCGAAGAAGTAGTTCGCGCCCAGCTTGATGCTGCGCTCGCGGAAGTGCGGAAAGGCGAAGTTGGTCAGCACAATGACGATGATACGCTCGCCAGACGGGCTGGCCCGCAGCGCTTTGAGCACCGCTAGCCCGTTGCCCTGTCGCAGTTGCAGATCCAGCACCACGGCGTCACAGGGTGCGTCCTCCAGCACGTGCAGCGCTTCGGCTTCCGTCTCCGCGTAGCCCACGACTTCGATTCGCCCAGGCGACGTGATCGACTCGCCGAGCTGCTCGCGCAGGCGCTTGGAGTCCTCCACGATCAGCACGCGGAGCGGCTCTGTTGCAGTTGCGCTGCTGTCTCGATCAGCCGTCATATCCAGCACTGTCGCCACGGCGTGTGCCACGCTTCCGTCACCCTACCACTAACCCAGCGCGCGCGCTGTCGGGGTTTGTCCTACGCGACAGGCGCGCCGACCGGGATCGGGTCACTCGATCAGCCCATTCTTGACCGCGTAATAAGTGAGGTCCGCGTTGGTGCGCATCTCCATCTTCTCCAGGATACGCGTGCGGTAGGTGCTCACCGTCTTGACGCTCAGGAACAGCTCCTCGGCGATGCGCGAGACGCTCTGCCCAGAGGCGAGCCTGCGGAAGATCTGAAACTCCCGCTCCGACAGCGTGGCATGTGCAGGCCGGTCGCTGCCTTCCAGGTCTTTCAGCAGGAGCTGTCCGAGCGACGGGCTGACGTACTTCCTGCCCTGCGCCACTGTGCGGATGGCAGCGATCAGCTGCTCGGGGGCGCTCTCCTTGCGAACGAATCCGCTTGCCCCCGCGCGCAACAGGCTGACCGCGTACTGCTCCTCGGGATAGGCGGTCAGGATCAGCACGGGCAGGTCCGGCTTGACCCGCCGGATCTGCAGCAGGGCGTCGACCCCGTTCAGATCCGGCATGGAGATGTCGAGCAGCACCACGTCACACGGCTGGCTGCGGATAAAGGCCAGCGCCTCGGTGCCGGTGCCCGCCTCGCCCACCACCTCGAGGTCCGGCTCGTCTGCGATGAACTGCTGCAGACCCGCACGAACGATGGCGTGGTCGTCGGCGATCAGGATTCGAATGCTCACCAGGGTGTTAGGCTCGAAGACATGTGCGCCACTGGCCGCAAGCGGCTGGGCTGTGCCTACGTTAACGCTAAATCCAGGTCGTGGGAAGATGCATGTCGCGGCCCCACGGCTTG
The DNA here is from genome assembly GCA_036787045.1 of Burkholderiales bacterium. Taxonomy (GTDB): domain Bacteria; phylum Pseudomonadota; class Gammaproteobacteria; order Burkholderiales; family SHXO01; genus SHXO01. The sequence goes on from DAIQQA010000113.1 coordinate 9,602, forward strand.
CCGCGGGCGGGACAGAACGGGAGCGGTCCATCGCGGGCGTCAGTGCATCGATGCGGCGGGCAGCACCTGCGCGGCCGCATCTGCGGCGTACTCGTTGAGCCGGTTGTATAAAGTCTTCAGACTGACGCCCAGCACTTGCGCTGCGCGCCGCTTGTTGCCTCTGCAGTGCGCCAATGTGGCGAGGATCGTGCGCTTCTCCATCGTCGCGAGCGGGGTGCCGAGGGCGAAGCTCAGACGGGTCGGATCGTCGGCGTCGGCCTGCGCGGCCGGCAGCATGTGCTCGAGCTCGACCTCCTCGTCCGCGAGAATGAAGGCACGATACATGCAGTTCTTCAGCTCGCGGACATTGCCCGGCCACGGGTGTGTGCGCAGCACATCGAGCGAGCGCTTCGACAGTGTCTTGCTGGTTCCCGCGTCCTCGTTGAACAAATTCAGAAAGTGCCGGGCCAGCAGCTCCACGTCGGTGCCGCGGCTGCGCAGGGGCGGCAGGATGAGCGGGAACACGGCCAGGCGGTACATCAGATCCTCGCGCAACCGCCCTTCGGTGACCGCGCTACCCAGGTCGCGATTGGTCGCCGCGATCAACCGCACCTCGGCGCGGATCTCCGTGTCGCCGCCCACGCGCCAGAACCTGCCGCTTTCCAACACTCGCAACAACCGCACCTGCGCGTCCGGCGACATCTCGGTGATCTCGTCGAGGAACAGCGTACCACCCGCGGCGCGCTCGAAGTAGCCGCGGTGGGTACGGCCCGCGCCAGTGAACGCCCCCTTCTCGTAGCCGAACAGCTCCGCCTCCACCAGCGAGGCCGGGATGGCACCGCAGTTCACCGCCACGAAGGGTCCGCGGCGGCCGCTGCCTTGGTGGATGGTATTGGCCACCAGCTCCTTGCCGGAGCCACTCTCGCCGACGATCAGTACGCTCGCGTGGGTCGGCGCGACCCGGTCGACCATCTCATAGACCCGCTGCATGGCTGGCGATGAGCCACGCACCGGGCCAGAGTGCGCCGCCGGGCGCGCTACTTCGCGAGGCACGCTCTGGACCGCGGGTGATGACATCAGCGCGGGCCACAAGCCCCCCGCGCCGCCACTTAAGCCAAGCGTATCGCTTTGATACATGCGTTGCCCTCCTGAGTCTCCGCTGAGTTGCGGCGCAAACCGCCGCAACGTTCACGCGAGCATCGTACAGGTGGGCGGTACGGATACCCTATCGGAGGTCCTCGGAATGGCGTGTCGGTGAACCGCCGATGCGAGTGTCGGGGTTTGTCCTACACACTCCGGGTGCGCTTGTGCTCCGGTCGGACACCGTAGTAGGTGTCGATCTGTTCGCGCCAGCCTGGATCCGCAACGGAGGGCCAACTATCGCGGTGGAATCCGGGCGCGGCCTTCAACCGCTTCTTGGGGACGTCGAGAATCACGCACGCCTCATCGGCGTTCATCCTGAGCACGCTCCAGGGCACGGCGAACAGCCTGTTATCCCCGCCGAGAGATCCATCGAGCGACAGAACAGCATACATGAGGCGATTCCGGCTCCCATCCAGCATGACTCCTTCGAGGCGGCCGATCTCCTCGCCCGCGGAATCGCGAACGCGGTCGCCGTTGAGAGAAACCGCATCCATTGAGTCGTGGGGGCGGGCGCGGCTGAGGCGGTGCCTGGTCCGGGTCCTAGCGGGGGCGCCTTTGGAATGGTGTCTATGAGCAACGTGCATCGAAGCCTCCTGCGTCCGTTGGCGATGCTGCGTGCCGCTGGTTCACTGCAGCCATCCGCAACATCCGAAGTAATTCAAGCACATCCCCATCGCCGCGCGGCGATGGGGACCTGGCGGGTCAGCCTGTTACTGCCGCACATTCAGGTCGTCCTTCACGGACTTCACGCCCTCCACCTGTTGCGCCAGCACGACGGCCTGGTTGGCTTCGGCTTTGGACTCGACGAAGCCGCTCAGCGAGACCACGCCCTTGTAGGTTTCCACGTTGATATTGCGCGCCTTGACCATCTCGTCGTCGATCAGCTTCGACTTGACTGATGCGGTAATGGTGGCATCGTCGATGTAACGGCCGGTGCTGCGTGTGGTGGCATCGCCGGCGCAGGCGCCGAGCGCGAGCAGCAGGGCCGTGGGAAGTATCCACCTCTTGAGCAAGTTCAATACTGGCATGACGATCTCCTGAAGGTAATCACGTAATGACACGCTGTCTGGGCTGCGCCCCAAAGGCGCCGCTCGCAACATGCGGTCGCTGGTATGCGTCAAATCACGCATGCCTTCTGGTCGCACGCGTCATGCCATCGTTTGCAGTCCCGCCAAATCAGCAGCTTGGCTTGCGCCGCCTGCGACTCGGCATCGGTAAACGTTCCATAACGCTTGTAAGAAATTCGCGCTGCACCCGGCCGACCGCGTTCTCGACACGACCGAACTCGCTCGAGCGCACGCGGTCCGGCAAGGACTGTTGCGGCTGGCACGTGGATTGCCGGCGTCCCACAGGAAGGTGCGTCGGTCAACGGAGCGCCGACGCGCGGTCGGAGCGTGGCACTGATGCGGCTCGATCGAACTGACACTCATGCATATGGATTTCACGAGGCTGCATCCCCTGCTCGCGTGGTGGCCCTGGCGGCTGGCACTGGCGCTGCTGTGCAGCGGGTGTGCCGCGTCTGCCGAACTGCGCAAGGTGCAGGAGGCGCCGCCCGTCGAACCGCCCGTGCTGGTTGGAGCGCAAGGGGAGCTTTCGCCGGCACGGACCCGCGCCGTGCTGAAGGCATTGGCCCGGCAGGGGCAGGGTAGCGAGCTGCTTACTCGGCACCTTGCAGTCGAGCAGGCGCTGAGCAAAACCCCGCTTACGATCGGGAACGAAGTCCAACTGCTGCGCGACGGGGCGGCGACGTATCGGGCAATGTACGAGGCGATCCGCGGTGCGCGCCATCACATCAACATGGAAACCTACATCTTCCGCAACGACGATATAGGCGTGCAGATGGCCCGACTCCTGGCTCAGAAGCGGCAGGAGGGGGTCGTCGTCAACCTGATCTACGACAGCGTCGGCAGCATGGACACCCCGCGGGAGTTCTTCCAGCAGCTTCGCGAGAATGGCATCAATGTTCTCGAGTTCAACCCTGTCGACCCGACCAAAGCGCGGGGAGACTGGGCCATTACGCATCGCGACCACCGCAAGTTGTTGATCGTCGATGGCGGCATCGCGATCACCGGGGGTATCAATGTCGACAGCGTCTATTCAAGCGGATCGCTGGCCAGCTCCAGACGCACGCCCGGAACGGGGCAAACGCCGTGGCGGGATACCGATATTCGCATCGAAGGGCCGGCCGTTGCGCAGTTCCAGCAATTCTTCCTCGACACGTGGGCGAAGCAGAACGGCCCCGTTCTGGAGGATGCGATTTACTTCCCGCGACTCGACGAGCCCGGGCCGGCAATCGTGCGCGCGATAGGCACCTCGCCCGACTCGACTGAGTCCGCGAGCCAGGCCGCGCTGCTGTCCGCTATCGAGCACGCCGAGCGCAGCGTGCGAATCACCAACGCGTACTTCGTGCCCGACGAGCGGATGCTGCGCGCTCTGGAAGGTGCCGCGCGGGCCGGCGTGGACGTGACGCTTATCCTTCCGAGCCACTCCGATGTCTGGGCAACCCTGTACGCCGGGCGTGCGAAGTACGCGCGGATGCTGCGGGCTGGTGTGCGCATCTACGAGCGCAAGGACGCGCTCTTGCATGCTAAGACCGCTGTCATCGATGGTGTGTGGTCCACGGTGGGATCGACGAATCTCGACCGCAGAAGCCTCGACAGCAATGACGAGATCGACGCCATCGTTCTGGGCCGCGCCTTCGGCAAGCAAATGGAGGCGATGTTCCTCGATGACCTCCAGGCATCCGAGCCGATCAGCCCCGAGCGCTGGCGCGAGCGCTCCCCGGCTGATCGTTTGAAGGAGCTGGGCGCAGTGTTGTTCGAAAACTGGCTGTAACAGTCTCGAATCTAGCTGCTGGCGAAGCCTTGCGATGTCCCCGGTGGTGCATCGAGCAGCCTTCTGACGCTGCGCGAGCCGATGTGGTGCCGTACACCCTGTTTGCGCGCGCGTGCCACCGGCGGGTAGCGACGGCACCTAGCACAACACAGATGCGGTGCGTGCCCTTGTCTTCGTTCGACACCCGCATAGCGGGATGCAAGAATTGCATTGCTGGGGCGCGCACGACAGAAAGGCGGAGCCTGGTGGGCTCCGCCGTTCGGCGCCGCACCCTTTACATCTGGCCAAACTTCTTCTTCACCCCATCGACACACTTTTGCCTGTCGGAAGCATCGGCGCACTTCTTCAGTTCAGCTTGGTAGTCCCGGTCCTGAGTGGAGCCCTCTTGGCTGGACTGGCCGGTTTGGGGCTGACCCGACTGGCCGGCTTGGGATTGATCCGACTGACCGGTTTCGGGCTGATTCTGCGGCTGCTGCTTAGCCTCGGGTTGGCGGGTTGGCGTTTGGGGCTCGTCCGCCGCGAAGGCGGTGCCGCTCAGGGTGACGGCGAGCGCCAGGGCGCTGAGGATCGACAATTTCATACGGTCTCCTTCTCTGGTTGGCAGTTGGCAGGATTCGCGTGGTCGCGTACTACCCGGCTACGCGGTGCTGGATCCGGTCGCACGGATCGGCGGCACGGATAAGCGGATACGGTGCCGCATGCGCCGTGCCCGCTGTTTTCGCGGCTGGACTGCGCCGGCCATGCCGGCCGGAAGGTCGATCGACGGCAGGTCTTTCCGTATGAGCCCTGAAAGATTTACCGCATCAGGGTCGAATTGGACAATGCAGACGTTGCTTCGCGTGCCGGCAGCGCCAGGATCCCGCTCGCTTTGCGGCGGGAGCGCCGTTTGCTGGACACCTGGCTCGACCATGGGAGGCAGGGATGACGCAATCTCTTGCAGTTCACGCCCGGTGGGCCGCGCCCGCGAATTTGTTCGTCCGAAACCTCGTCTCGATGCGGCCGCGCTCACTCCTCCAAGTGGTTGCCGAAGGCTTTGAATGCACTCCGAAGCGCCTGCCCGCCTCGCTGCTCTACGATATGCGTGGGGCTGAGCTGTTCGCGTCCATCACCCGGACGCAGGAGTACTACCTGAGCCGGATAGAAGCTTCGATTCTGGCCGGGCGGAGGGCAGATCTAGCCCAGATCATCGATGCGGGCACCACCATCCTCGAATACGGCGCCGGAGAGATGCAAAAGGTACGATTGCTCTTGGCTGCTGCGCTACCGAACTGTTACGTTGCGGTAGATATTGCCCGCGACCAGCTGGTGGAAAGGGGCATGGAGCTCGCGACTGAGTTCCCGCAGCTGCTGGTCGAACTCGTGTACGCCGACTTTTCCGAGCTGACTGCACGGCAACTGGCACTGCCGGAAGTCGGGAAGCGGCTCTTCTTTCATCCGGGCTCCACCATCGGCAACCTCGAGCCACGAGACGCCGAAGCGTTCCTGCGCACCGCGGCCGGTATAGTGCGCGCGGATGGATGCGCGATCGTCGGCGTAGACCTGCGCAAGGACACCAAGGTATTGGAGCGAGCCTACAATGACTCTGACGGCTATACGGCTCGCTTCAACTTGAATGTGCTGGCTCGAATCAATAGAGAGCTCGGCGCCGAAATTGCGCTGTCTCAGTTCGAGCATGTCGCGTTCTACAATGCATCGGCCGGTCGCATCGAAATGCATTTGCGCAGCCGCTGCGCTCAGAGCGTAACCATTGGCGGGCGACGCTTCGCTTTGTCGGCAGGCGAAATGATTCATACGGAGAACTCCTACAAGTATCTCCCGGAAAGCTTCTCCGCCATGGCTAATCGGGCGGGATTCGAGCAGGCTCGGATGTGGACCGATGATGCGCGCCAGTTCGGCGTGTTTGTGTTGCATGGAAACACGCGGCACTAGCCGAAGGCTGCGCAGCACACTAACGCGACTGCGGCCTGCGGACGACGAGCGCTGCAATCTGAACGGCCAGGCTTTCGGGATCCACCGGCTTCGCCAGATGCGCGTCAAAGCCCCGTTGCAAGGCTTCGCGCAGGTCGCCGGGACTGGCATAGCCGGTCAGCGCGATCATCGGCGTTCGCGTTCCTGAGCGCGCATCGCGCTGTCTGATTTCATTCGCCAGCGAGTATCCGTCTTCCTCGGGCATTCCGAGATCGCTGACGATCACCGATGGCGGTTCCGTTTCGAAGGAGCGGATGGCTCCTTGAACCGAGCCTGCTGCGTTCACTTTGGCCCCGCGCGCTTGCAGAAAGATGTGCGTCGCGTCCCTCGCGTCCTGGTCGTCGTCCACAAGCAGGATGCGCAGCCCGCTCAGGTCCTTGCCGTCCCCTCCACGAGGCGGTGAGAACTCCTCACGGACGGAGCCCACCTCCAGGAGGGGCAGCTCGATGGTGAACGTGGATCCGGACCCCAGGCCCGAACTTGCCGCTCGAATCGCCCCACCATGCTCGTCGACCAGGTACTTGGTGATCGCCAAGCCGAGCCCCAGACCGCCGTGCTCGCGCGCCTTCGAGCTGTCCGCCTGCCAGAACCTCTCGAACAGCTTTCCGAGGACTTCGGGCGCGATCCCAATCCCCGTGTCGGTTACCGTCACTATCCCCCGGTCGGTGAAGCGTTGGACCCCTACCACGACCGATCCACCCGGCCGCGTGAACTTGATCCCGTTGCCGACTAGATTCGCGATCGACTGGACCAGCCGCTCCTCATCGCCGAGCACGAAAACCCGGGACTCGGGTCTGTCGAGCAGTAGAGCCACCCGCTGTTGTTGCGCCATCGAGTTGCATGCGTCGATCGCTGCCTGTGCAATCTTCACCAGGTCGACCGGGCTGCGCATGACCTCCAGCTTTCCGGCTGTAATACGGGAGATGTCGAGGAGGTCGCTCACCAATCGCTCCAGCAGTCGGGTGTTTCTGTGGATTCGCTGGAGAGCGCCACTGACCTCGGCTTGGGCGATAAAGCCGCTGTCCAGGAGGTGAAGCCAGCCGCGTATCGCCGCCAGCGGAGAGCGCAGCTCATGGGACACTAGAGCGAGGAACTGATCTTTGGCCTCGTTCGCTCTGAGCGCTGCTTCGCGTGCCGCTTCCGCACGCACCAGCCGATCGCGCGCCTGCTCTGCCAGCTTGCGTGCCGTAACATCGCGAAACACCAGGATAACCCCGACGGTGTTGCCCTCTGGCCCTGGGATCGGCGCGGCACTGTCATCGATCGGTCGCTCGCTTCCGTCCCGGGCGACGAGGAGCATGTGATCGGGGAGGCCTACCACTTTGCCTTCACGAACCACACGGCTGACCGGGCTCTCGACCGTTTCGCGTGTCGACTCGCTGACAACCTGGAACACCTGCTCGAGTGGATGACCTTGGGCCTGGTTTTGCGTCCATCCCGTCAACGTCTCGGCAACAGGATTGATCATCGTTATCTTGCCGGCCTCGTCGGTGACGATGAGGGCGTCGCCGCAACTTTGCAGCGTCGCGTGCAACCGAGCTTCCCCTAGCTGGGCTGTTGCCTGGGCTCGATCCAAGTAATCGAGTGCGCGACGGCTGAAGAACCAGGCAGCCGCAAGGAAAACCAGCGCCAGGCCGGCCGCTAGGAGGAGGCGGCTCGTGGTGGGACTGTCGAGGCTGCGCGTTTCCCATAGCGCTATCGCGGCCAGTGCCACCAGCGTGGCCAGGGCGGCCATGAA
>DAIQQA010000114.1:0-17220 GCA_036787045.1 Burkholderiales bacterium
CCGCTGTGGGCGCTGCAGGAAGGCTTCGACCTGTGGGCGCTGTTCCGCCTGCGGGGCGTGCAGGCGCCACCCGAGGACTTTGCGCTGGTCACGATCGACCGCCGCGCCGCCGAAAGCATTTCCCTGCCGCGCGATCCCGCGGCATATGGGCGTTGCAGCGACCTGCGCGTGGGCAGCGTACCGCAGACGCACCAGAAGATGCCACCCCCGCACCTCGCTTCGCGCTGGCCGCGCTGCGTGCACGAGCGCGTACTGCATGCGCTGAGCGCTGCCAGCCCGCGGCTAGTAGTGGTGGACATCTCCTTCCGGCCGCGACCCGGCGTTTCTGCCGATGACAACCGCGTCGACGAGGCGCAGGATCGTTCCCTGGCGCGGGAGATCGCCGCTGCCGGTAACGTGCTGGTCGCACGCCGCTTCGACCTGGTGCCGCGCCCAGGCGTGGGTCAGGCGCGCGCACGCCAGGACTTCCTCAGCACACCTTCGGAGCTGAGCCCTGCGATCGATTCGGCAGCCCTCGGGTCTGCGCCCTTCCCGCTGGCCACCGGCATGTTCGGGCGGGTCGATGGCTTCGCCGCCTTCGGCGGCACCGATACGCCGAGCTCGAGCCTCCCCGCGCTCGTGGCGCACGCCCTGCTGGCAGACGCCTATGCCGATTTCGCCCGCCTGCTTAGCAGAGTGAGCCCGGGAGATGCCGATCTGCTGCCGCCGGACATTGCGTCTCTGCGCAACTGGCAGCCGCTGCAAGCCCACTGCCTGCTCATCCGCAACCTGCTGCGCACCCACCCCGACCTCGCGCAGGCCATAGGCGACCTCCTCGACGGTCCGGAGGGAGACACCATTCCTGCCCATCGCCGCGCCGGCGTGCGTGCGCTGCTCTCGCTGTACGCCGGCCGCGCAGTGCACTACTTCAACTTCTACGGCTATCCGGGCAGCTTCGCTACGCTGAGCTACGCGGACGTGCTCGGGGCCGGCGCCGCAGACAAGCTCGCAGCGTTGCGGGGGAAAACCATAGTGGTTGGCTTCTCCGAGCTGACCGAAGTGCAGCAGGACGAGCACTACCCGACCGTCTACACCAACAGCGCGGGCATCAAGCTGAGCGGCGCGGAGCTGCTCGCCACTGCCGCTGCGAACCTGGTGGCCGAGCACAGCATCGCCCCGCTCGCGCCATCCGCACGCTTCGCCATCGCGGCGGGCGCTGGCCTGACCCTCATGCTCCTGCTGCTTGGCTTGGCGGGCCCGCGCGGGCTGCTCGCCGCGGTGGGGCTGACAGTGGCCTATCTGATCGCGGCGCGCAGCGTGTTCGCACACTACGCGCTGTGGCTGCCGCTGCTGGTTCCAGTGGCGCTGCAGATGCCCACGGGCGTACTCTACGCGCTCGCCCATCAGCTCCTGGAGGCCAACCGCAAGCGGGAGGAAATGCGCCGGCTGTTCGGCAAGTTCCTTCCAGAGGACGTGATCGACGGCCTGCTGGACAAGCGCGCAGCGCTCGATGCCGTGCGCGAACCGGTCTACGGGGTGTGCATGGCAACGGACGCGGAGCGCTTTACCAGCCTGGCGGAGAACATGCACCCGGCGCAGCTGGCGCGCTACCTCGATCGCTACTTCGAGGCGGTATTCCCGCCGATCACCGGCCACGAAGGCAAGATCTCGGACATAACCGGCGACGCCGTGCTCGCATTCTGGACGGGAGAGGACAGCGATCTGCGCATGCATGCGCGCGCGGGCAGCGCAGCCCTCGAGCTGCTCGCCTCGGTGGAGCAGTTCAACGCCGCCTCGCCAGGCGCACGCCTGCCCACCCGCATCGGCATCGCCAGCGGCTCCATCACGACCACGCCGATCGGCGCGTTCAATCACTACGAGTTCCGTCCCGTGGGAGACACCGTCGTCACTGCGACCCGGCTGCAGGAGCTCAACAAGGCGCTGGGCACGCGCATCACCGCTGCGGAATCGGCGATCCGCGGGCTGGACGCGTTCCTCCTGCGCGACCTGGGCACGTTCCTGCTGCGCGGGAAATCGGTGCCTACCCATGTATTCGAGATCGTCGGGGAGCGCAACACCGCGAGCGGCGATAGCCTGCAGTTGTGCCTGGAGTTCGCACTGGCCCTGGATGCGTTACGCTCGGGGCGCCGGGAGGATGCGCTGGAGCGTTTCCGCCGCACGCGTGCGCGCTATCCGCAGGACGGGCCCACTGCCTTCTATGTGCGCTGGCTGAGCGGCAATCCGCCCTGGGACGGCGGCGCGATCCCGCAGCCCTGATGCTGCGGACCCACGGATTGCGTTATTACTTTGGGCGGGCTTGCGGCCGGCCATGGACGTATTTACATTTGACTGAACTGACGTTGGGACATCTCGGAAGGGGACCACAGGTGTCGCGGTCTGACGCCGCTGCATGCGCTGCCATGCCGGCGACATTTGCGCTCGTACTCGTATCGGGCTGGGCGTCGGCACCCGCCTTTGCCCAGGTGCCGGCGTGCGCCCCGCCGGTGGCACGCATTGTATCGATCCAGGGCAGCGTCGAGGTGCAGCGCGCGGGGACAGCGCAATGGCTGCCCGCCACCCGGCTGGACACGCCGCTGTGCAATGGCGACCGCCTGCAGACCGGACGCCGCAGCCGCGCCGCGTTGGTCGTCAGCCCGGAGACGCTGGTGCGGGTGGATCAGAACTCGGGTCTGGTCATCAGCGCGCGCCCCGATGAGACCGTGGTGGAGCTCTTCACGGATCCCTCGGCCCCGCGCGAAGTGCTGGGCAACGCCTGCGGCGCCGGTTACTTCATCTCGCGCTTTCCGCGCAAGTTCAAGGTGCGCACTCCGTTCCTCAATGCCGCGGTCGAGGGTACCGAGTTTCTGGTCGCGCTGACTTGCGACGCGGCGAGTGTGTCGGTGTTCGAAGGCCGTGTCGCCGCCGAGCACCCGACGGCGGGCGGCGCGTCGCTGGCAGTAAACGCCGGGGAGACCACCTCGGGCGACGCTGCGGGCCCAGGAGCCGTCGCGCTGACGATCAAGCCGGTGGATGCAGTGCAATGGGCTTTGTACTACCCGCCGCTCGCAGTTACACCTGTCGCACCCGACCAGCCTTGCGATCAGGGCGCGGAGTCGGATCGCGCCGCCTGCCTGGTGAACCGCGCCGAGCAGCGGTTGCGGGTAGGCCGCGCGGACGATGCGACTGCAGATCTCGACGCCGCAGCGGCACTCGAGTCGGGTAATGGCGATGCGCGGGCGCTGCTGTCGGTAATCGCGCTGACCAAGAACGACCGTGAGCGCGCGCAGACGCTGGCACGCGAGGCAACCGAGCTCGCGCCCGGCTCGCCGCGGGCGTGGCTCGCGCGCTCCTACGCGCAGCAGGCTGCGCTCGATCTCGAGGTGGCGCTGGCAAGCGCACGCCGGGCAGCAGGGCTGGCGGGAGGTAATGCGCTGGTGCGCGCGCGTGTCGCCGAGCTGCTGCTGACCCTCGGGCGCACCACCGAGGCGCAGCACGAGGCACAGGAAGCCGTCGCCACCGATCCGCGCGCAGCGCGTGCGCAGGTCATGCTGGGCTTCATCCAGCTCGCCCGCATCGAGGTGTCCGGGGCACGCGAGTCGTTCAACCGCGGCGTCGAGCTGGACCACGCCGATCCGCTGGCGCGCCTGGGCCTGGGGCTGACCATGATCCGCGACGGCAGGCTGGTGGAGGGCCGCGAGCAGATCGAGATCGCCGTGGCGCTCGATCCCGCCAACGCGCTGTTGCGCAGCTATGTGGGCAAGGCCTACTTCGAGGAGAACACGCCGGCGCGCGACGGGCTGGCGGCCAGCCAGTTCGAGCTCGCCAAAGCTCTCGACCCGCGCGATCCCACGCCGTGGTACTACGACGCGATCCTGAAGCAGACGCAGAACCGGCCGGTCGAAGCACTGGACGACCTGCGGGAGTCCATCGCGCGCAACGACGACCGTGCGGTGTATCGCTCGCGCCTGCTGCTCGATCAGGACGCCGCGGCCCGCGACGCGAGCCTGGCACGCGCATTCGACGACGTCGGGTTCCAGCACCTGGGTGTGCTGTCCGCCTCGGACGCGCTCGGCCAGGACCCCACCAACCCCTCCGCACACCGGCTGCTGGCGGACATCTACGCGCAGACGCCGCGCTACGACATCGCGCGCGTGAGCGAATCCCTGCAGTCTCAGCTTTTGCAGCCGCTGACTCTAACGCCGGTCCAGCCCAGTCTGGTGACCCGCGACCTCAACATCCTGCGTGCGAGCGGGCCCACGCAGGTTGGCGTCAACGAGTTCAACTCTCTGTTCGAGCGGGACGCGGTGCGCTTCAACGGCTCGATGGTGGTAGGCAACAACGACACCGTCGGCGACGAAGTGGTGTTCTCTGGACTGAAGCGGCGCTTCGCTTTCAACGTTGGCCAGTATCACTACGAGACGGACGGCTTCCGTCCGAACAATGACTTCGAGGACGACATTCTCAGCGCATTCGGACAAGTGGCCATCAACTCGGCGCTCAGTGCCCAGGTGGAGTTGCGCAGACGCCAGACCGAGCAGGGCGACCTGACGCTGGACTTCGACCCGACACGCTTCTCGTCGCAGAACCGGTTGGACGTGGACCATGACAGCCTGCGGCTCGGGCTGCGCCTGGGTCTGTCTCCCGCATCCACCGTGCTGCTGTCAGGGATCCATCACGACCGTAGCGAGGCGCAGGATGTGTTCGATCTCGTTAACCAGAACAACGTCGCCGACGACGAGGGCTACCAATGGGAAGCCCAGTGGCTTTGGCGGCATGAGCGCGCCAACCTCGTGTTGGGCGCCGGCTACTACGAGATCGACGCCAGCCGCTACGTTAATCTGGACTTCACGCCAATCTTCGGGGTGGCTTGCCCAGTATTCTTCGCGCCCTGCGACAGCCGCGTGGACTTCAAGCGCCGGCGGCAGAACGCTTACGGTTATCTGAACCTCGCCCCGCACCGCCAGGTCCTCTTCACGGTCGGCCTTTCGGCCGAGGACTACAAGGACGGACAGTTCGACCGCCAGGTCGCTAATCCGAAGCTCGGACTCGTCGTGGACATCGCGCCCGGCGTGCGGGCACGCGCAGCTGGCCTGCGCACCCTCAAACCGGCTCGGGTGGTGGACCAGACCCTGGAGCCCACCCAGGTCGCCGGTTTCAACCAGTTTTTCGACGACTTCAACGGCACGCTCGCCGAGCGCTATTACCTCGGTTTCGATCTCCAACCCACCCGCCGTCTTGCGCTGGGGGCCATCGGCAGCTCGGGACATCTTTCCAAGCCGATCCAGGGCCCTGCCAACCAGCTTCTTTTCGAGGAATCCTTCGGTGAGGAGGTCTACGGCGGCTACGCCTTCTTCACTCTAAGCAAGCGCACGACCCTGGCGGCCCGGTTCGAATGGGAACAGCTCACGCGCGACGGCGAGGCCTTCCCGGACGATCCGATATATCTGCTGACGCGCAGTGCACCGGTGTCGCTGCGCTACTTCGCGCCGTCCGGATGGTTCGCGACGTTGGGTGCGACCTGGGTGCGTCAGACCGTGGAACGATTGCCGGCGTCCACCCTGGCCAGCGGAACCTCTGACTTCACGCTGGTCGATGCAGCGCTGGGCTACTGGCTGCCATCACGGCGCGGGCAGATCAGCATCGAAGCCAGAAACCTGTTCGACCGTCAGTTCAACTATCAGGACGTCAACTTTCAGACCTCGGAGCCGCGCAGCCCACGCTTCCTGCCGGAGCGCAGCGTGTTCGTGCGGTTGACAGTCAGCTTTTAGACGTGCGAGGCTGACCGCGGCCGCATGCCGCCGCATCCTCGGCGAGAAGTCCCAGCTGCCCCACCCTCTCTCAACTCAACCGGAGGAAGACCATGAACAACCTCAAGAGCCTCGTTCGCAAGACCGCAGCGGGCCTGACCGTCGTGGTGGCGACCGTCGCCTGCGCCACCGGCCGAAGTGATTCGACTGCCGGGAGCCCGACGCTGCCGCGGGACGTTGTGGCGGCCGTGGCCAAGTATGCGAACGTCGACCCTGCCAATATTGCGGTCATTACAGCGGTGGACTTCCAGGGCAACGTCCGGCTGCTGACACCAGAAGGCATCACGGTGCAACCGACACAGGAACCCCAGCGCGCCTCGCTGATCGAGAAGGTGGACTCGGTGGGCGTGGTCGCCTTCAAGGTGAACCCGGTCTGCGTCTGGATCACCATCGCTGGTGGCCGGTATCTATACTGCAAATAGACGCCCGAGCACGGCTGGCGCGGTCAGCGGCAGCCGCTCGCCGCATCCCGGCTGCGAGAGGCGCACTCCTGCCGTTGGACGCGCGCAAGCTTGACAACAGTCCCGCTGACTGGCGAGAAAGGAAAAAAGGCCCCGTTCAACACGGGGCCAAACTCGCGGGGAGGAAAGTCCGCGGCATCCGCGCGAGCGCGGATGCCGGCGAGCTCACTTCTTGGTTGCGGCGGACTGGATCGCCGTTTCCGGTTCCTGCGCGCGCCCCATGTTGGTGCGCTTCGCAACATCCTTGTCGTACGTGATCGCGACGGGAGCACCCTCGGTACGATCGCTGGGCATGTTGGTCCGGGCGGCGACATCCTTGTCATAAGTGATCGCAACCTCTGCGCTCGTAGTGTTGCCGCGCAGATTCGCCACGCGGTCGGAGCCGACCAGCCCGCCGGCGCGGCCATACCACTGGCCCACTTGCGAGACGTCGCCGGACTTGAGCACCGGCCCCACCGCGCCCGCGGCGCTTGCGAAGATGCTGCCGGCCAGTGCGGCCGCGAGCAGCACCACTTTGCCTTTCACTTCACGGTTCAGTTCCATACGGTCCCCCAAACTGAAAAAGCCTCAACGATGAATCGTTCCGACCCGCTGACAGCCGCTGCACGGCGGCCCGATCCGGTCACGCGGCGCCAGTACTCTCGCGCCGTTGCACCGGTCGTTCATCGGGGCACGTGCATTGTTGCCCCCGGGAGGCGCATGGACAATTCGGCATCGAGCCTATGACATTTGGACTAGCAGGAGGTCAGGGTATGCCGATAACCATTCCCCTCGCCCCCCTTCGGGAGGGCAGGGTGAAGGGTGACAAGGTCATGCTCTGCGAGCATGACGTCACAATGAGACGCCCAACCTTTCAGTTTCACCTCCGTCCTCGCCGCTGGAGGACAGAGGATCCCTCGGTTAGCTGCCAGCCTACTGCGCCGACTCGGGAGCGAGCTTGGAGGCGCAGGATGAAGTTGGGCGAGCCGGGATAGCAACGCGGATCCTCCTGCGCGCTCACGCTGCGAGCAAACACGCATGCACACAGCAGGCAGTAAACAAGAGTTCGGTTCACGGCTCCTCGAATGTCTCGCGGAAACAGGCCGCAGCGATCACGCGTCCTCCCTCGCAGCGGTAAGATAACGCGAGCCGGTAATCACGCAAAGGAGTCCCGCATGAGAACCGTCCACTGCAGCACCGCGCTCCTGCTCATCGTCCTGCAGGTCGTGGGCCTCGTCACCAGCGTCCGGGCGCAGGACGAGCTGCAATACCAGAGGCGCGGTGACCACTATGAAGGCATCAAGCCCAAGCCGGTTTCCGGGTTCGACATCGAGCTGCTCTCAGCCCGGATCGACTATAACGACCGCGCGCAGGGGCTTGCCGACCGCTTTCGCCTGCGCTTCTTCCTGCAGCAGCCCACCGCCGTCAGCATCACGGTACGCGAGCTCGACTACCGGCACTACTACTGGCTGGATCGGATCCAGCCGATGACGCCGTGGAAAGCCGGCTTCGGCAACGTGTTCGAATGGCGGACCGACGCGGTGGTCCGGCGGCTCGGCGATCTGCGCATCTCGGATCTCGCCGTTCTGGCGAGGTTGGACAAGAAGAGCCCCAGCGCATTGGAGAAGGTCGCGCCCGTAGTGCTCTATCAATCCCAGTATCCCCAGCGCGTGAACGGCTACGTGTTCGATTTCAGGTTGCGCGAGGACGCGAAGGTCAAGGCCGCCGTCTACGCAGCCGAAGGCGGCGATGCGCTGACTCATCGAGACCTCGGCAGGGAACGTGGCGGGAGGACATTCTCTTTCCGCTGGGACGTCGCCGCCCCGCCGGTACCGGAAGGCTGGTACAAGCTAGTCCTTTCGGGCTACATGCTGACGACCAACGACCCCGTGAGTCAGGTCGTGGAGTTCTACCATCAGCCGAGGATCGAATGATCGCGCCCACACTCCTGGGTACAGACATACGGTGCAGAGATTGAGCCAGCCCATTGCACTTGCGAAGGGGGGGATCTTCATCAGCTACGCAGCCGAAGACCGGGAGCGGGCCAAGGCCCTGGCTCACGCCCTGGAGCAGCGTGGCTGGCCGGTCTGGTGGGACCGCAAGATCCGTTTGGGCGAATCTTTCGATGAGGCCATCGAGCAGGCGCTTTCGGATTCGCGCTGCGTCCTGGTGCTGTGGACCAAGGCCTCGACGGCATCGAGGTGGGTGCGCTCGGAGGCGTCGGAGGCGGCCGCGCGGGGCGTGCTCATTCCGGTTCTGCTCGAGCCCGACGTGCGCATCCCGCTGGAGTTCAAGCTCCTGCAGGCCGCCAACCTGGGCGACTGGCACGACGACCCTGCCCATTCGGAGTTTCAGGGACTGATCGCGCATATCGGGTCCATGCTCGGCGCCACTGGAGGACCAAGAGCGGATCGGACGCAGGCAGACGGTCAGGCTGGCACGGACACGGCGGGTCCTGCCGCTGCAGGCAGCAGACCGGTGCGTCCCTCCGAGCAGGGCGAACGCGCCGTCACACGCGATGCCTCTGCTACCGAGCGCATGCGCTCTGGAGTGCAGCGCAGTCGCCCGGACCGCCGTGTAGCGCTTGCACTGATCCTGGTTCCCGGCATCATCGTCACACTAGGGCCCGTGGTACTGACAGGCTGGCGCACGCCAACACGGGTGACGCTCGACGCGATAGTGGACCGGGCATCATTTAGGCTCGCAGGAGACGAACCGGTAGCCGTACCTGAGCGGTCGCTGGCGTTCCGCTCGCTGAGCATGGAGAACTTCGATCGCGTCGTGTTCACTACTGCGCGGCTGGCTACGGGACCGCGAGACCAGCCGCGCCGAGTCCGGATCGGCGACACCACCGGCAGACAGGTAGTTCTGCGTGGGGCTGAGGGGTACCGGTCGATGTTCATGATCGCCGGCCTGGATCCTTCGGCGCCGGTCGCCGGCCGGGTCGAGGCCATCGCAGCCCAGCCGCAGAGCCGCGTCACGGTCGAGTCGAGCTCGGAGAGCACCCGCGCACTCACGCTGCAGATCGATGGGCAGGATCTCGCTACCAACGTGCTTCCCATGGGCGCCGTCGAGATCACTGTCAACAATGCCAGCGTCGACGGCATCGATGGCTTCGCCTCCAATGACAGCGGCGCACGGCTGGAAGTCGCGCTTCCAGCGCACAGTCCCTATCTCCAGATAGAAGGCACGCGACCTTCCTTCACACTGGGCGTCACTCTCAGGCAGTCCGACACGGTCTCGCTGGTCGGTCGCGCGTCAATACAGGACATCGAGCTGCTCAAGCAAGGCACACGCGGCGAGGTCGAGAGCGCGCTGATCGCGGCCAGCGAGATGCGTTATGCCGACTATCCTCGGATTCCTGCGATCGAGCTCCGTGCAGGCGACTTCGTGGGTCTCGACGCGCTCGAAGGCGGCTCGCTCAATCGCCTGGAGTCGCGTGCCGACGGGCCTGGCATCGCGCTGCAGCTGGAGGGGACGGCAGGCCGACTCGAAACCTCGTCCGCGGGCACGAAGCGGGATCGCCGCTTGACGATGTTGGAAACCCTCTGGCACGGGTCGCGCGCGATAATGCTGCTCGTCGTTGCGACTTGCATGCTGTCGATCGCGATCGGGGTCTACCGCTTGTACACACTGATGTCTGTACACAGATGAACACGAAAAGCGTGCTTGCAACTGTCATGGTGCTGGCTTTCCTGTCGCTCGGTCAGCCGTCGCGTGCGCAGACACTCGAGCAGCAGAAGGCGGGGGTCGTCAAGGTCACGGCCACGGTCGATGGACAGCGTAGGACGGGAACCGGGTTCATCGTGCGCCTGGACCAGGACACTGCCTACATCCTGACCGCCTCGCATGTGGTGGAAGGCGACAACCAGCCAGGCATCGAGTTCTTTACCCGGCAGAACGTAGCGGTGCCAGCGGAGACCGCACGCATCGAGGGCGGTGATCCGCGCGGTCTTGCGTTGTTGCTCGTGCGCGGCAAGAGCAACCTCGCCCAGGGCATCCTCGCTTTGCCCCTGGCAGAGCGCATCCGTTTGAGCGGAGGCGAGGAAGTGACGGCCATCGGATTTCCCCGGGGCGGCGGGGCCTGGGCCGTCGTGCGGGCAAGCGTCGTCGCGCGGGAGGGCCGCGACCTGACCATCGGCGGCAGCCTCGACGAAGGCAACTCGGGGGGCCCGCTGCTGAAGGACGGCGAGGTCGTCGGCGTGGTCACCGGTGTCGAAGGCAGCTTCGGGCGTGCCGCGCCGGTAACGATCGCAAGACTGGTGCTGGAAGGCTGGGGCGTGCGGCTGCCCACTGCAACTGCCGAGCGTGAGTCGGCGCCAGCGGCTCCCCCTTCGTCGCGTGAGTCGGCGCCAGCGGCTCCCCCTTCGTCGCGTGAGTCGGCACCAGCGGCTCCCCCTTCGTCCGGCCTGCGCGTCGCGCAGGGCTCGATCGAGATTCTGCACGCGCGCTGTGAGAAGCTGCGCGCCGGCACCAGCTTCAGGGTGACTGTGAATGGGGAGGCGCAGGGGCCAGCGGGAGCGGCGGTACGCACTGCGCTTGCCAAGGACGAGAAAGTGACTGCAACACCCAAAGCCTCCTGCAAAGAGTGGAAGGAATGCCGGCGGGATGCCGGGGCGCCGGAGAAGACGCGCTGGAGCATGTCGACGATCGCGCTGCTCCCCGCACCCACTCACGCGGTGGCCTCGCTCGTACCCGGCGCGCAAGGCGAGGGACAGGCGCCGTACGCCGAGGCCCGGGTCGAGCTGGACTGCCTGGCCTGGTGAGGGGTTAACGAGCGACCCGCTGGCTCAGCCCCGTCATCTCACGACCGCGCCGGCACGCTCCAGGATCACCTGCAGCAGGACGTTGCAGCCGGCTTCCAGGTCCTCCGGTTTCGCATTCTCGACCTCGTTGTGCGAGATCCCGCCTTCGCAGGGCACGAAGATCATGCCCGTACGCGCGACGCGCGCGAGATATACCGCATCGTGGCCTGCGCCACTGACGATATCCATATGCCTATGGCCGAGTACGGCAGCAGCGTCGCGCACGGCCGTGACGCAGCCGGGGTCGAAGCGCATGGCGGCATAACTGCTGACGCGCTCCACACTGCCGATGCGGTCGACCGTAATCGAGCAGCCCGCCTCCCGCAGCCGGGTGCAGACGAGGTCACGACCCTGCCGGTCGAGATCCGTCAGCGCCAGTCGGCGCACGCCACCCTTCTCCGTGGCGCCGATCTTCGCCAAATCCATGAGTGCCTGCCAGAGGCGTTGCCCGTTGACCCGGAGTGGCATGCGTGTGCCTGAGGTAGCTCGAAGCCGATCGCCAGACTTCGATGCGCTGGCGCCGGTCCCGTAGAAGATAGCACGCGCCGATCGGATGCAGCGTCGATTGGGCGAGTGATCTGCAACTTCCGCTCGATTTTCGTGCAGTCTCCCGGTCGCTAGTCTGCGAGCAACCAGCACCCGCATGCTCGACCGGGACGCTATCGGCGGCCGGTTCTGCGGATGCTGGCGCCGAGTCGCACCCTCCGTCGGGATGTGTGCGCCGCTGGCGAATGCCGCAATCGTGTCCTGCTTAAGACAGGTGTCAGATGAACGGCTCCGATCCGAGCCCAGTCGCGCGGGGCAGCACCCCGCTCCACCCTGCCCTGCGCTCGTTCCTGCAGGGCAGGCCGGTCGATCTGCCCCTCACGCTGCCGGGCGAGGCGGCGGCCGGCAATGGTGCTGCGTACACCGACGCAGATGACAAACGACTGAAAACACCGCACTATGCGCGCAGTTGTCAGCCGGATGGAGCGTCCATGCAGGTCCTCCTCGTATCGCCGCCGTCGCCTTTCGTGGCGACCGTGGAGGAGGTCCTGCACCAGATCGATCCCCGCTGCCGGATCGTTCGGGCGGTGCGGGAGCCCAAGGCCGCGCTGGCGCAGGCGAAGACCGCATCTCTGGTCCTGGTCGACCTCGATGACGATACCGAGGGCGCGCGAGCGCTGGTGCGCGCGCTATCCGCCGGGCGCGGCGGGACGCCGATCGTCGCGCTGTCCAGCTCTCTCGAGCGCGGCGTCATAGACCGCGCATTGGCTGCCGGCGCCCTCGGCTATCTGCCCAAGACCTATTCGCGGCTGCTGGTGGAGGGGGTCCTGCGTCTGGTCCTGGGCGGCGAAGGATTCCGGCCGCAGACGAGCAGGCAGTCGGCGCGCCGGGGCCGGCCCCCAAGGCGCGCGGGCGACCGCACCCGGGAGCAGGACGACGCCTCGGGGCTGACACCGCGCGAGAAGGAGGTCCTGGCGGAAGTGGCGCTCGGCTCCACGAACCTGGACATCGGTCACCGTCTTGGCATGCGCGAAGCGACGGTCAAGACCCACCTGCACACGATCTTCGGCAAGCTCAACGTCAAGAACCGCGCCGAGGCGGCGCTGCGCGGCGCCCGCATGAGCGAGATCCAGCAGCAGCAGATCGAGGAGGCGGAGCAAGGCAGGCTCAACCTGAGCTGGCTCCAGCCGGAGATGTCGCACCGGCGGATGCGACCGGGGCAGTGGATCTTCCGCCTCGGTGACGTCGGCAGCGAGCTGTTCTACGTGCAGCGCGGCCGCGTGAGATTGCCCGAGCTCGGCCTGACGATCGGCCCGGGCGAGGTGTTCGGCGAGATCGGCATCTTCACGCCCGACCACAAGCGAACCTGCTCGGCGCTGTGCGAGACCGAGGCCGACCTGCTGTCGCTGAGCAGCGGCCAGGTGCGGCGCATCTACTTCACCAACCCGCATTTCGCCTTCTTCATACTCGCGCTGGTGGCAACTCGGCTCATGGCCGATCGGAGCCGCGCCCGCAGCCAGGCCGGCTGAAAGAAGCGGCGGTCTGTCCGCAATGCCGCACTGGTCTGCGTCGGACCCGATGACCGGTCTCCTCCGCTATCCGGGTCCATACGGGTCAGCCGATAGCAGCCGCTCGCCCTGTGTTTCCAGGTGCAACCCCCACTGTTCGATGTAGAGCGAGCGGTCGATTTTCCCGGACGTGGTCCGCTTCTAGAGTGTCGCTACGCATCGCACTCGCGCTGCCCTGCGATGCAAGGCGACTCGCGTCGTCCTGTCGGAGCGGCGCGTCCTGTACGGAGATCGACCATGAAACAGCTCACAGCCTCACTGGTTTCCATGTTTGCGTTCGTGTGCCTCGGTTCCGGCACTGCGCCGGCGTCGGATTCCGATGTCAGCGCCCCGGATGGCCGCTATGTACCGGTCGACCAGCGGCCGTCCGGTTCCGCTAGCATCTGGAAGTCCTACCAGGACGCAGCGCAGAACTGTCAGCTCGTGCAGAGCTGGATCGATGTCCCGGTCGGATGCAAGGTCGAGGACTTCCGGGGATACCCAACCCTGTTCCTGACCTTTTCCGATACCCGGGCCATGACCACCTATCGCGACGTGGTGCTCGACCGGGTCGCGGCTCCCTTCTGCGATTCATTCAATAGAATGGACGTCCCGGCTCGACTGGTGATGTACGTGCACACCGCCCGGCTCGCCAGTGTGTATGGATGCGACACCGGTGAGCTCAGCGACTGGCTCAGTATCGCGAAGTACTGATCGCTGCACGCGCAGCCATCGGCGCGGCTGCATACGTACAAGGGTGCACAGACTGCCCATGAAGGTCTGTGCGCCCCCGGCGACGAGCCTGGTCGCTCTCGGAGCGGGCTAGAACGCCCGCTCGATTTGACGCTGGACTCATGACCAGAAGACCCATGCACAAATGCGGTGCCGCGCTGCGGGCAGGCGAACCGACCCCCGACCGGTTCGCCAATCCCGTCCTGAAGCTCCTCGCTGCCACACGGCCTGCGTTCCTGAGCGTCACCGCTGTCGGCGCCATGCTGGGCCTAGCTTCGGCCTGGTTCGACCTGGGCAGCATCGCAGCACTCCCGGCCCTCCTGACGCTGGTCTTTGCGCTCGTGGCGCATGCCGGCGTGAACGTCGTCAACGATTACTACGACCATCTCAGCGGCACTGATGAGGTCAACGTCGACCGCATCTTTCCTTTTACCGGAGGCAGTCGCTTGATCCAGAACGGTGTGCTGTCGGCCCGTCAGACCGCCTGGCTCGGCTATGCGCTGCTGACCAGTGTGATTCCGGCGGGGCTGCTGTTGGCGGCACGGTCCGGTCCCGGCCTGGTCGCGATAGGCCTGGCGGGCCTGGTGATCGGCTGGGCCTACTCCGCTCCGCCCCTCAAGCTCAACAGCCGGGGCCTGGGAGAGATCTGTGTGGGAGCCGGCTTCCTTCTCGTTGTGGTAGGGGCCGACTATGTGCAGCGACGCAGCTTCGACTCGACGCCGTTCGCGGCCGGGCTGCCCTACGCGCTATTCGTCACCAACGTCCTGTACATCAACCAGTTCCCGGATCGGCTGGCGGATCTGCAAACGGGCAAGCGGCATTGGGTCGCCCGGCTGGACCCGCGCACAGCACGGTGGGGACACCTGCTCATTGCGCTCGCGGCAGGCCCCGTGACACTGAGCGGAGTGGCGCGCACTTGTCTACCGACTACGGCACTAGTGAGCTTGCTGGCGTGGATCCCGGCAGGCTTCGCTGCTCGGGAACTGTTTCGCTATGCAGACAGCCCCGCGGGCCTCGCGCCCGCGATCAAGGCCACGATTGCCGCCGCGCTCGTTCACGGCGTGCTGATGACAGGCGCACTGATACTGTCCCGCTGACCAGCAGCGAGCCGACGGGTTTGATCGTCAACGCAGCGGCTTGCCGGCTGTCTCCTCGAGACCGAGGATGACGAGCAGGCTCACAATCCCCGCTGCGATCAGGTAGAAGGTGGGGGACAGCGGCGAGTCGGTCCGGGCGATCAGCCAGGTCGCGATGAAGGGCGCGAACCCGCCGAAGATGGCCACGGCCAGGCTGTAGGCGGTCGACATCCAGGTCGAGCGCACTCGGGTCGGGAAGATCTCCGCGATCGCGGCGGGACCGGGCCCCGAGAACAAAGCGATGGCGAGCGCGAAAACAGCCTGCACCAAGACGATCGTTGCAGTCTGGGCCTCGCCCAGCATCAGCGCAAAGAGCGGGTACGGAAGCGCAATGAGGCATGCGCAGGACAGCACCAGCAGCGGTTTGCGGCCTGCACGATCGGACAGCGCTCCGGCGAAAGGCGTCGCGACCATCAGCACGAGCAATCCCACGGTCGTCGCCCACAGGGCATCCGCCTGCGTCAGCCCCGCATGCTTCTGGGTGAAGGTCGGCATGTAGGCGAGCACCAGGTAGTAGGCGACGGTCCAGACGATCGTGAAGCCGAAGGCGCGCGCAGCCAGCTGCAATGGATGACGGCGATCGAAGTTCGCCCGGTTCGGCGGCGCCTGGGTGCTGGCGCGGAACGCAGGGGTCTCGTCGATGTGCCGTCTGAGGTACAGCCCGACCGGCCCCAGCAGGCCTCCGAGCAGAAAAGGTATCCGCCACGCCCATGCCTCGACCGCTTCTGGCGGGAAGAACGTGCTGATGGCAGCAGCCACGCTGGACCCGAGCAGCAGGCCGCCGGCCACGCTGCACTGCTGCAGGCTCCCGAACAGACCGCGTCGGCTCGCGGGCGCCCACTCGACGATGAAGGCGGTAGAGCTCCCCCATTCCCCGCCCGCCGAGAAGCCCTGGATGAGTCGCGCCAGGAACACCAGCAGCGGAGCAGCCAGGCCGATGGTCGCGTAGCTAGGCGCAAGACCGATCATCACGGTGCCGGCCGCCATCAACGTGACGGTGACGATCAAAGCGGACTTCCGTCCTCGGACGTCGCCCAGGCGACCGATCACGACCCCGCCGATCGGGCGCATCACGAAGCCCACGCCGAAGGCCGCGAAAGTCGAGAGCAGCGAGGTGACTTCGTCGGCGGCGGGAAAGAAAGTCTTCGCGAGCACCCCGGCCATGTAGGCATACACGGCGAAGTCGTACCACTCGAGCACGTTGCCCA
Source organism: Burkholderiales bacterium (assembly GCA_036787045.1). Lineage (GTDB taxonomy): Bacteria > Pseudomonadota > Gammaproteobacteria > Burkholderiales > SHXO01 > SHXO01. The sequence goes on from DAIQQA010000114.1 coordinate 16,141, forward strand.
CCACCGCCGCGGTGACGGCACGGCGCGCAGTTTGCCCGTTTGCTTTCATATGCTGTTGCCCGGAGTGGCGAATGCCGCCGGCAAGTGTCCGCGATGTAACCCAGCGCGATGCTAAACTGATTCGGCGGCCGTTGCGCACGAGAAAGCGCGCGCGCCGCATCCGCCAGGCCTCGAGGAGATTCCGCCATGACCCGCCACGTCGTGTGTCTGACCTTCGATTTCGACGTCATGACGGGCTTTATCGCGCGCGGCATGACCACCCCGACCCCCATTTCGCGCGGGGAGTTCGGGCTCGTCGGGCTGTCGCGCATCCTCGACCTGCTGAACAGCCATGCAATCCGCTCGACCTTCTTTGTCCCCGGTGTGGTCATCGACATGTTCCCGGATGCCTGTGAGCGCATCGTCGCCGCCGGGCACGAGATCGGACATCACGGCTATACGCACATGCCCCCGGCCGGTCTCTCGCGCGGGCAGGAGGAGGATGGTCTCGTCAAGGGCAACGCAGCGATCGCGCGGATATCGGGCAAGCCCGCGCGCGGCTATCGCTCCCCCTCCTGGGACCTGAGCCCGCACACCGTCGACCTGCTGCTCGCGCACGGTTTCCAGTATGAGAGCAGCATGATGGGCAACGACTACACGCCGTACTACGCTCGTCGTGGAGACGAGATCCGGCTGGAAGGACCCTGCGTCTGGGGTGCGCCCACGACACTGATCGAGATGCCGATCAGCTGGACGCTGGACGACTACCCGCACTTCGAGTTCGTGCGCACGCCGAGCTACGTGATGCAGGGGCTGATGAGCGCGCACGATGTCCTGCAGAACTGGATCGACGATTTTCTGTACATGCGGCGCGTCGTCGACTGGGGCGTGCTGACCTACACGATGCATCCCTACGTGATCGGGCGCGGCCATCGCATGCTGATGCTGGAGCGGCTGATCGTGCGGCTGGGTGAATTGGGCGCGGTGTTTCTGACGATGGAGGAGGCGGCGGGGGAGTTTGGGCGGAGGGCAGCTGTTTGAAGCCCTGGCACGCTGCGTTCCCACGTGAAGCGGTTGTCGTCGCCGGTCCCCCACAGCAAA
>DAIQQA010000260.1:0-5034 GCA_036787045.1 Burkholderiales bacterium
TTTCCCCGCGGCCCAGGATGCAAGTGCCCGTCGATCACGAGTCCACCACCGACGAACGTGCCAATGAACAGATACAAAAAGTTCTCGACGCTGCGGCCCTGTCCGAACACGAGTTCCGCGACGCACGCCGCGGTCGTGTCCTTGGCGAACTCGACCGGCAGCTGGGTCAGCGCCTGGATGCGTGCACGAATGTCGATCTCGTTCCACGCATCCATTACGCCGACCGGGGCGCCCAGAAAGTCGCGCCAGCCACCGAGCCATAGCGGTGCCGCGACACCCGCACCCACCACGCGCGACGCGTTGGGGCCGAGCTGCGCATCCACGAGCGCGAGCCGTTGCGCAATCGCCGGGAAGATCGTCTCGGGGTCCGGGTAGTCGTACTCGATCGACTCCCGGCTGCGGACCTGGCCCACGAAGTCCATCGCCAGCACGTCCAGGCTGCGGCGTCCAACCTTGATGCCCACCGTGAAGGCGCCGTCCGGATTGAGAGCGATGGGAACGGACGGTTGCCCGATCCGACCGCGCACCCGCTCCTGCTTGACCACGAGCCCGTCCGCCAGCAGACCGTTGATGATCACCGACGCGGTCTGCGAGCTCAGGCGCGTGAGACGGGCCACGTCGGCCTTGGGCAGCGGGCCATGTAGCCGGATCGCCTGCAGCACGATGCGCTCGTTGTACTGGCGCATGCCGACCTGGTTCGATCCCACGGTGCGCGGCAGCGCGACTGCAGAGTCCTTGCCAATATCCATAGGTGTATCGGCCCGAGCCGTCAGCCGTGGGTATCTCGACCGATCCGCAATCCGAAGCGGGACCGGGCGGAGCGCGGAGCTCCCACACAGTCAGAGGGCATTCAGTGAACGGTCGCCTTCAGCGCGCCGGTCATGATGGCCACCGCATCGGACATGTTGATCTCGCGGGGGCTGACCACGGCAGCGCGCTTGCCCAGCCGCTGGATGTGGATGCGATCCGACACCTCGAATACGTGCGGCATGTTGTGGCTGATGAGAATCACGGGCAGCCCCTTGTCCCGCACCCGCCGGATCAGCTCCAGCACCATGTTCGACTCCTTCACGCCGAGCGCGGCGGTGGGCTCGTCCATGATCACGACATGCCTGGCGAACGCGGCGCTGCGCGCCACTGCCACACCCTGCCTCTGGCCGCCGGACAGAGTCTCCACCGGCTGCTTCATCGATCGGATGCCAATCTGCAGGTCCTTCATGTACGCGATCGCGTCGGCCAGCATCTTCTTCTTGTCCAGCAGCCGGAACAGCCGGCCCAGCACGCTCGCCTTTCGCACCTCGCGGCCGAGAAACAGGTTCTCGGTGATGCTCATGGCCGGCGCCACGGCCAGATCCTGGTAGACAGTCTCGATCCCTTGCTTTCTAGCATCGATCGGACTGTGGAACTTCACCGGCTTGCCGTCCAGGAACATCTCGCCCTCGTCGGGCACCAGCGCGCCGGACAGCGCCTTGATCAGCGTCGACTTGCCGGCGCCGTTATCGCCGATGACGGCGAGGATCTCGCCGGGCATCAGCTCGAAGTCGGCGCCATCCAGCGCCGTGACGTGGCCGTAGCGCTTGACCAGGCCGCGCGCCTGCAGAACAGGGGTAGCGTTTGCGGTAGACATATTCTTACGACCTGCGACGTGAGAGTTGATCGGTTGAGACGGCGAGGATCACCAGGATGCCGGTGATCAGGATCTGATACACGGATGCGACGCCCATCAGGGTCAGCCCGTTGCGGAACACACCGACGATGAGCGCCCCGACCAGGCTGCCCAGGATGATGCCGCGTCCACCGAACAGGCTGGTGCCGCCGAGCACCACGGCAGTGATGGCATCGAGGTTGTCGGTCTGCCCTGCCTGCGGATCACCAACGCCCGTGCGCGCCACGAGCAGGAGGGCCGCGATACCGTAGACGAGGCCCGCCAGCGAGTAGACGGTGAGCAGCACACGGCGCGTCGAGATCCCCATGAGCCGCGCCGCCTCCGGGTTGTTTCCCACTGCATACAGATGCCTGCCTGAGGCGGTTTCGCGCAGCACGATCCAGGCGACGAAGTACATCACCAGCATCAACACGGTGCCGTAGGTCACCGCGGTATCGCCGATCCGGAACGTGTTGCCGAGGAAAAGCAGCGGGTCGGGCAGGCCGACTACCGTCTGCGATTCCGAGTAGATCTGCGTGATCGCGAAGGCGATGTTGAGCGTGCCCAGCGTAACGATAAATGGCGGCAACCGGATGAAGGTGATCAGCGCCCCGTTTAGCCACCCGAAGCCCACGCCCACCAGCAAGCCGCAGAGTATCGCGAGGTACGGGTTGATGCCCATCTCCACGGCGAACTTCGTCATGACGATGGAGCTCAGCGCCATCAGCATTCCGCAGGACAGGTCGATCCCGGCGGTGAGGATGATCAGCGTCTGGCCGATCGCCAGGACGCCGACCACCATCACCTGCTGAAGAATCAACGAGAAGTTCTGGCCCGTCAGGAATCGGTCGCTCTGCGTCGCGAAGAATCCACACGCCACGAGCAGCGCGATGAACGGGCCCAGTGCGGACAGCGGAGGCAGGTGCTCGAGCACCCCATGCCACCCCCTGCCGCCGGTTGCGACCGTCTGAGTAGACATTGCCACGACCTCCGCCCCAGGGGCCCGGGTCTGCGCCCGGGCCCGGTTGAAGCATGCTCAGCGCGTTATTTTCCCCAGCAGGCGCCGAGGCCGAACTTGGTGTCCTTGCTGTCCACGCCGGACATGGGCTTGTCGGTGATCAGTGTAACGCCCGTATCGGTGTATCCGGAGACTTTCTTGCCGGTCTTGGCGTAGTCCACGCCAGCTTCGACGCCCAGGGCCGCCATCTTCAGCGGGTACTGCTGCGACGTTGCGGCGATGACGCCGGCCTTCACGTTGCGCACTCCCGCGCAGCCCCCGTCCACCGATACGATCAGCACGCTCTTCTCCTTACCGAACGCTCGCAAGGCCTGATAGGCACCCGCCGCGGCCGGCTCGTTGATGGTATAGACGAGGTTGATGTCCGGGTTCTTCTGCAGGCAGTTCTCCATGGCCGTCTGCCCTTTGGCCTGGTCGCCGTAGCTATCCTGCATGCAGACTACGTCCGGGGCCGTGGCCAATTCGTTGCTGGACGCCTCGAGGCTGGCGGCACCAAAACCCTTCAGGAAGCCATTGTGGCGCTGCGCCCCCACCGGGTGACCGGGAAACAGATCGAGCGTGGCGATTTTGGCAGGCTTGCCTTTCATCGCGGCTTTCGCGTACTGCCCGATCAACAGACCCGCTTTGTAGTTGTCGGTCGCGAACAGTGCATCGGTAGCGTTTTGCGGGTCGGTCGGACTGTCCAGGGCGATGACCATGACGCCGGCCGCGCGCGCTTTTTGGATGGACGGGACGATCGCCTTCGAATCGCTCGGCGTGATCAGGATGGTCTTTGCCCCCGCGGTGATCATGTTCTCCATATGCGTGACCTGCCCCGCGTTGTCTCCGTCGGCCTTCCCCGCCCCCGACAGGAGCTTCGCGCCCTTGGCATTGGCGGCTTGCTGGGCCCCCTCCTTCATCTTCACGAAGAAGGGATTGGTTTCGGTCTTGGTGATCAGTCCAATAGCGGGTTGCTGTGCATGGGCTGCCGTCGAAATGCACGCAAACAGCGACATGCAGAGGTACTGGTTCGCTTTCATCTCGTCACTCCTCCTTGCGGGATTGGTCAGTTGAGGCTCGGCAGAGAAGCGCGGCACCGCCCGAACACATCAGTCAGCCCCAGTTCGACGCCTCTCTTGCGCACACTGTAGGCAAAGTGCTTTAATAAATCAAGTGAGTTTATTTAGTGACTTTTTGTTGCATCGCAGAATTGCCCAAATGTCTATTTTTTTCTCCATCAGGTAGTTACGGTTTCACGCTCGCCAAAGGTGCGTCGCACAACAGAGCCCTGGAGGTAACGAATGTTTGTGATCGCGGGAGAGTCGCTCATCGATCTGGTTCCCGGGAAAGGCGGCACCCTGGTGCCCGTCCCAGGGGGCGGACCGTACAACTTTGCCCGCGCGCTGGCTCTGCAGGGGGTTCCAGCCGGTTATCTGAACCCCTTCTCGGAGGACGCGTTCGGCGCGATGCTGGGCACAGCGCTGAAGGCTGCAGGCGCTGCCCATCTCGGCGGAACCAGCCGCTACCCGACGTCGCTGGCGCTGGTCACTTCAGACGAGCACGGGAAGCCGCACTACAGCTTTTACCGGGAGCGGATCGCAGACCGTGACGTCGCGTTGCCTGCCCTGCTCGCAGCCGCGCCGGCACTGCCGCTGGGCTTCCACACGGGCGGGCTCGCGCTGGTGCCGCCGGACGATGCAATGCTGATGGAGGCCGTGCGCCACTTCCGCACCCGCGGCGTGCTTTGCAGCGTCGACGTCAACATGCGGCCATACGTGGCGGAAAGCATGGGAGTCAGCGCCGGCCAATATCGGGACGCTGCGCTCGCCATAGCCAGCGCCTGTCACGTCGCGAAAGTCAGCGACGAGGACTTGCGGCATTTGGGCTTTTCGGGCGCGCCCCAGGTTGCCGCACGGGCCCTTCTCCACCGGGGCTGCCGCCTCGTGGTGCTTACCCTGGGAAGCGAAGGGGCTTGGGCGATCAGCCCCGAGGAGCAGGTCTTCCAGGCCGCGCACCAGGTCGAGGCCGTCGACACCGTCGGTGCGGGCGACTGCTTTTTCGCGGGGTTCGTCGGCTTCCTGCATCGGTACGGCGCGCTCCAAGACCTGCGCGACCGGGCTCCGCCCGCCCCGATGCTAGGCCAGGCGCTGCAGCACGCAGCGGCCTGCGCTTCCATCAACATCGGGCGCAAAGGATGTGCACCGCCGACCTGGGAGGAAGCCGCCCACTGGCGCGGCGGGCAGTAGATAATCGGAATCACCGCGCAGCATGCCTGCTCGCGCAGAGCTTCGGCCAGCATCCGCGCACCCTCCGCACTCACCCAGTCGGGCACTTCGCCTGATGCCCACGGGTCTACTCGCCGATCACCAGCGCTTCCGTGTCGCTGCGTTTC
>DAIQQA010000261.1:0-5027 GCA_036787045.1 Burkholderiales bacterium
GGTTCTCCGGCGGGATGAACAGCGCGGCGCGGCTGTTGGCGCCGGTGCGCAGGCGATCACCCAGGCACAGCGGGGTGTCGAGACGCCGCACCGGCTGCCACTGACCTCCCGCCGCGCTGCGCAGCTCGATGTTGCCCTGCAGCGAGACCACCCGGGCCATTAGTGGCGTACAGGGCTGGGTTTGAGCGCGGGCAGGAAGCGAGACTGACGCGGAGGCAGCCGCCAGTAAGAGTAGCGCCGAGGCGATACGGGCAGCGCGAGTGAACCCAGTCTTCCACTCCAGCGGCATACCGGCCTAACCCCTCCCAGGTCAAGGACGACGCCCGAACGTACCCACCATAGACCGTCGATGGACGTTCCGCAAGGAGAAAATGACCTAGGCCACACGGCATAGACATGCTCCCTTGGCCTCGTCAACCGGGCGTCGTACAGAGGCCTAACAGACGTCACTTTACGTCGAGACAACTTACAGATGAGTTACGGATGGGTCAGGACTTCCGGCCCCTGAACTGTTCGTCTCGGCAATCGCAGTCGTCATTCGCACGGCGCAGAGGCACCCTCACGCATCGATCACCCCGTCTGCCGGCAACCCCTTGCGCAGCAGACCGGCATAGAAGGCCGACGGCCCGTCGTTGGGAAAGTCGTCCACGAGTCGGTCGAAACGTGCACGCGCCAGATCCTGATCCTTGCTGCGGAAGGCATCGAGCGCATCCCTGAACTCCAGACACAGACGCAGGTCATTCTGGCTCGCGTCCCTGCGCCGACACACGATCTCGCAGATGCGCATGGCGGTGCGCTTGCCCTTCAGCCGGAACAACCCGAGCTCGCGCAGCAGCAGCTCGTCCAGGCCTTCGACTGCGGTGTCGGATGTGAGCACCCGCGTGCCAAGGCGCTTGTTCAGCCCCTGCACCCGGTTGGCAGTGTTCACCGTGTCGCCCACCGCACGGTATTCGTAGTGGGTGAGGGCGCCGACCAGGCCGAGGGTGACCGGGCCGAAGTGCACGCCGAAGCGCGTGGGGAGCTTGGCGATGGGCGAGATGCCGTTGAAACGTTCCACTGCGTCCGCAGCGTCCAGGCACGCCTCGCACACGCGCAGCCGCCCCTGCCGGCCGCCGCCCCGGTCGGGCCACAGCGCCAGCATGCTGTCGCCGATGACATCGGAGACATAGCCCCCGAGATCAAGCACCGGCCGGAACAGGTTCTCGAAGTATTGGTTCAGCAGCGCTGCGAGCTGCTCGGACTGGAGTGTTTCCGATAGTGTGGTGTAGTCGGCTGCATCGGTTACCAAACAGGAGCAGTCGAGCGACTCGCGCGTGGTCTCGAAGGCTCCGGGCTTGCGCACGAGCTGCTCTACGATGTGTGGCGGTACGAACAAGCTCAGGCTGCGGGCCAGCCGCCGCTTGTCGCGCACGACGTCGATGTATTGCCAGCCCGCGGCGAATAAGGCGCCGGCCGGTGCGATCACGCCGGCGGGCTCGATTACCGGCAGCCAGAGCTGAGCCGATCCGAAGAAGTAAAGCGCCGCCGCGCAGTAGCCCACCACCAGCGCGAGTGAGGCAGCGATGCCGATAGCGGCGGGCAGGTACATGCAAGTAGCGGCGACCAGGAAGCCGATGGTGGCTGCGATCAGCGTGCGTCCGGCCGCCGGCAGCAGCCGGATCGGCGTCTGCGTGAGTAGGTTCGCAAAAGCGGTGCCGATCAGCTCCACGCCGCTGGTGTTGATCCCGCTCGCGCCGGAGTAGGGGGTGGCCCAATGCTCGTAGCGATCGGGGCGGCCGTGCTCAGCGTAGCCGATAAACACCACCTTCCCTCCGACATCCGCGGCGAGCGCATCAGGCGCGTTCTTGGCCGCTGCCAGCGCTGCGTCGTACCCGATGTGCCGCAGGGTTCCGGCGGGGCCATAGTGATTGAGGAAATACGTCTCGTCCCGGCTGTACGCTGCCACCAAAGCGCGGACGATGCGCTTCTTTGGCGCGGGCCAAGCCTGCGCGGGCGGCCGCTCGAGCGATGCGAGGATGCGGCCGGCCAGCGCCGGGTCCTCGCGGAAGCGCAGCCGCAAGTTCAGGACCACAGCCTGCAACTGCCGCCCAGCCCGGATTTCGGCGACCGTCTTGGGCAGTAGATCGCCTCCGTCATGCGCATGCTCGCGCACCAGGGCGAGCAGGTCGCCGTACGAATCGAGGCCGTAAGCTTGCAGCGCCAGCAGCGGCAGAGTGGTAGTGCCGCTGCCAACGCCGCAAGTCTTGAAGACCCAGAAGCGATCGGCGCGATCCGCGCCGCCGGGGAACAGCGTCGGCGCATAGGGCATCGGCGCCACGCCGAGCGCAGCATCGGCCACGACCGGGCTCAGTTCGAGCGGCACTTCCTCGCCGCAGGGATCGCCGGCCTGCGGCTCGCTCGGCTTGTAGTCTTGCGCAAGGAGAACGTTGCCAGCCGCCTGCATCGCGCTCGCCAGACGCTCGTCCTGTTCGCGGTTCACGTCTCCGGCAGGCCCCGGGTCCGGCGTGCGCGGCCGGAACAGCACGTCGAAGGCGATGACGCGCGCACCGGCAGCCTCGAGCGAGTCCACGAGGGTCGCGTGCAAGCATCGCGGCCAGCGGCCGCTGCGAGGCGGCAGCAGAACGCGGTGCGTCGGCAGACTCGGCCCGATGGTAAGGCCACGGCAGCGCTCGAAGTCGTCGGAGGCGCGTAGGAGGCTGATGTTATCGGCGGCACGCTGGTCCATCGCAATGATGAGCACATCCTCGGGCGCCGGCTGCGGCCCGCGCAGGCGAAACAGCCAGGCCAGGCCGTACTCCTGCTCGATCATGTCGAAGGCCGGGGACAGGCTGGCGAGCGCGCCCAGCGTGCCGACCAGGACGCCGGCGACGATCGCTCGCGCGAGCGGCTTCTGCGTGACGCTACTCAGCGCGCTCAGCGGCAGCACTACCCTCCCCCCTCAGGTGGCCGCGAAGCGCCGGTCTACACGGCCCGGCTGGCGTCGGCGATCAGTCGTTTGGCCACCAGATGGACGATGAACAGCGCGAACTGCGGATTCAGGTAGTAGATCTCTTTCACCTTGTCGGCCGTCATCTTCAAAACCTCCGCGTCGGTTGCACACACAGCCGTGCAGGTGCGGCGATGGTCGGGCGAGAAGATTGCGATCTCGCCGAACAGCTCACCCGGCTGCAGGGTGACGTTGATCTCCTTCAGCCGCAGCGTCCCCTTCTGCAGCAGGAACAGCTCCCGCCCCGGGTCGCCCTTGCGGAAGATCACTGCGCCTTCTCTCAGGCGTTGCGGGCTCATATGAGGCAGCAGCAGCGAGCGGTCCAGCGTACCGCGCTCGACTTCCTGGATCTCGTGGCGGATCACCTTGTCGATCCGCAGCGCGATGACGATCGCCTCGCCGCGGTTCTTGGCGTTGAGCTTCCGGAGAATGCTGCTCATATGGGCGCGCACGGTGCCGGGCGCCCGATCCAGCTCGCGGGCGATCGCCTTGTTCGACTTGCCGGTCGCAGCCTTAGCCAGGACTTCCACTTCCGCGGGGGTGAGCCCGTAGTCGAGCAACGAGCTGTCCGCTGTTCGGCTCCCCTCGGACACGACCTTCAGTTTAAGTGCGGCGGCTGGCTTGTGCACGCCGGCCGGTCGGTAGGTCGCGCCGGCGAGCACGATCTGCAGCACGCCCAGGATTACCCGGCGGGTGTAGCTGGTGGGGACGTACCCGAGCGCCCCTGCGTCGAACGCCGCGTTGATGGTCTCGTCGTCTTCCACCTGCGATAGTGCAACTACCGGAACGCGAGGAAATGCATCCACGAAGGAGCGGATCATTGCGCTCACCTCGCGCCATCCCGCGTCGATGTCCACCAGGACCAGGCTCACCGATCCGCGCGCATCTGCATCGCGCAGCGCGGTGTCGGCATTGGGGATGTGCGTCACCACGCAACCCTGCGCGAGGCTCGGCAGCCACTCCGACAGCGCATCGCTGTGGATGCCGGGCGGCGCGACGAGGAGGACTTTCATGGCGGTAACATGCTGGCTGTGCGGATGGCGCACGTCATATTGCCTCGAACGCGTCCGGTTGTCATGGACTGCTGCGGGACCGGAGTGCACTTCTGCGCGTCTTGCGAGGGGGTGCGGATGGGGCTGGATGAAAACGGGCAGCTGCTCGATGCTGATTGAGTTCATGGTATGGCATCTCCCGGCTTGTCCGCCGCGTAAGGCGGGTGTGAGGGGCGCGGGCGCCGGCGAACCGGCACCCGCGCGTGCTAGGCCTTCATGCTGGCCTTCGCTGCTGGCTTATCGGCCAGACGCCTGCGCCACGGTAGCCCCGGCGTCGATGCCGGAGCCGCAGCTGACTGCGTCGATCCCGACCGGCCCGCCGGCGCGACCGAACCGCTCGCAGCCGGCGTCGAAGGCGATCACAGGGGCCTTCGATGCCTTGACCGCCAGGACCTCGGCAGCGCCGACCGGGCCGCCCGCGCGACCGTACGGGATCGTGACGGTGCTCGTGTCGGCTACGCGGATCTCGCTGCGATGTCCCGAGGGTTTGGCCAGGGACGCCGGTGGAACCAGCCCGCCCGCGCGGCCGTACCAGCCGTTGCTCGCATCGAAGGGGTTGTCGCCGCCCGCCGCTCCGGAAATCGAAGCGGAGAGCGAGAGCGCACAGGCCGATGCCACTGCTGCCAGCTTCAGACCACTCACAAGAGTGCGTTTCATGTTTCTCTCCACTGAAAAGGTTGAACAAAGCCACATAAGAACTGCCGGCGCTTCCGTTGTGCGGATGCGCCACGTCCCCATCCGCACCGGTTCGGCCCACGAGCGGGGAGGTAAGCCCACGACTTCGGAGGCCGGCCGGCTGCCGCGAAGCGGCCAGCGCGAAACGCCGGCCGCCCTTGGCACTGCGGTCGGGAACGTGAGTGGACTTTACGGACGTGGCGTGCCGCCCCGCATCGGGCAGCGGGCCTATGCTCTTTGCTTAGTGAACTTGCATAGATGCACTGCAGCCTGGCTGCGGTAGCTCCAGGCAAACCACCCCGTCGCCTTCGGCG
>DAIQQA010000027.1:0-42881 GCA_036787045.1 Burkholderiales bacterium
CTAGTTCTTGGCGGCTTCGTGCCAGGCTTTCATAAAGGTGTGGACCTCCTCCAACGACACGGTGCCATCTTTCTCCGCGTCGATGGCGTCAAAGTTCTTGGCTACGTTCGGCATCGCCTTGGCTTCTTCCTGGTCCAGCGTGCCGTCGTTGTCCTTGTCGGCTTTTTTGAAGGCTGCGGCCCCCTTGTCGTGGTCGTACTTGCCTTTCTCCGGGCTCCCAGCCTGGTCGCCCTTGCTCGGGCTGGTCATCTCTTTTTGGTCTGTGGCCGTAGGCTGGGAAGCTTCGCCCCCCTTCTCGCCAGCCGTGACATTCTGAGCCAAGGCTGCCGTCGCAGTACCGGCGCACAGTCCCACTACCAACAGCGAAACGATAGAGCGTTTCATAGTGATCATCCTTCAAGTGAAATAGAGAAATCCGCGGTCATCGCTGGATGTGGCTTGAGGTGCGGTGGTGCCGCGTCGCTTCTGGGTCGTCCCGCTCCTTCCCATCCAACAGGCTTCGCTGCCCGTCGGATCGGGTCGGCTCACTCGGGGACATCGCGTACCCAACGCAGTAAAGGCTACCCTCACGAAGGCCGGGCGTATGTCTGCCAGCACACAGAGCGAGGCTCAACGCGCACGGCTTTGGCCTACACGCGGCGGTGCGCGTTGATGCAGCCTGACACAGTGGTTGGGAAAGCGGACATGCCGTATCCGCTGGTCGGGCTCACAAAGCACCTCGCCATAAGTCAGCGCAACCTGTTCCATGTCGGCGAACAAGTGCCGACGCTCTTTGCGCGGCACGGCGGCCAGCAGGCTGTTTTCTACATGTACTCGGCTCGCGATATGCATAGGGATCTCCGGGTTCGTCGCGCTGTCCCGCCCCGCATCGCGGGAGAAAAATGGCGGTGCTACGGCAAGGCGCGAAGCCTTTGTGGGTGCAAAGACCTCGACGTATGTGCGCCGGCGCACAGCGCCTGTGGAACTCGAAGGGGAGAATTCTCCTTATGCACGGCAGCCCCTCCGAAAAAGGGGGTGACGCCCCTTGATCAGGGGAATTCGACGTCAACCAAGCAAGGATAGTCAACATGCCTTATACCATCGCCGTCGTCCTGATCATCTTGTGGGTCCTGGGGCTGGTCACTTCCTACACCATGGGTGGCCTGATTCATGTTCTCCTGGCTATCGCCATCGTGGTAGTTCTGCTCAGGGTCATAGGCCGACGCAGTTCCGTATGACTTTGCCTCATGCCTGCGCGGCACCACTCGCCGTACGACCGGAGGAAGGTGGCGCATTCAACCTGTTTACCCGAGAAAGGCAATCATGATCGCAAACAGATTTCTGCTCCTTGCCCTGACGCTGGGCGCGTGTGCCGCCGCCGCTTACACCGTTGGCCGCCACTCCCGCCAGACCGAAGCGAAGCAGCTCAAGGAAGACTTGCGCACCTGGGAGGGCGAGGGCGGCAATCCCGCGCCATCCAAGCCGCATCCGGCGGCGTCCGCCTGAGTCTTGGTCTGATCTTCTGGCGCCGATTTTCCTAAAACATCGGCATCCTCTCCGACCACACTATCGAGGAGTAGTGGATGAAACCCACTTTGCTTAAGGATGTGTCGCCGACGCGGCCGCCCCTTTCCGACATCAAGACTTTGCGCGAGCGCGCGCGACAACATATCGAGAAAGGCGCAGTAACTTCCGGCTATGCCGCCGACCGCGAGAACGTGATCAAGATTCTGAATGAAGCGCTCGCGACCGAGCTTGTCTGCGTGCTTCGCTACAAGCGCCACTATTTCATGGCTGCGGGTATCCATGCCACGCCAGTCGCAGCCGAATTTCTGGCCCATGCGACTGAGGAAATGTCACATGCCGACCTTATCGCCAAGCGCATTATCGAGCTCGGCGGCGAGCCGAATTTTTCACCAGACGGGCTGGCGGCACGCAGCCATGCGGAATACGTCGAGGGGAAATCGCTCAAGAGCATGATCCAGGAAGATCTGATTGCCGAGCGAATCGCGATCGAGAGCTATCGCGAGATGATCGCCTACCTCGGCGATCAGGATCCGACCACACACCGCATGCTGGAGGGGATACTCGCCAGCGAAGAGGAGCATGCCGAAGACCTGTCGTCTCTCCTCGCGGGGATGAAGGACCACGAACAGGTCTGATGTACAGTAACGGCAGCGCGGGGGGGCGGGCCCGGTGTCGTTGTCGTGCGCAATTATTCGATCCCCAACCGCTGGGTGGCCGGGAGCGCCCGTATTTCCGTTTGCGGCTGGGATGTCGGACCTCATGGGGGAGGGAACAAGAACAGCAAAAAGCCCCTGTCATCTCGGGACTTTCTTGCACGGGAATACGCGGCCGGGAAGCAAGGACTGTCTTACATCCTCGCCTGCCAGCTTGGTCTGGCTGACCCGGAAAAAATGCGCTATTCCCAATACGGCGAACGGTCGTAGTACTTGTACACGTCGCGGTTCCACTTTTCGTCGGCCATCGAAGGCCAATGATCCGAGTCGAACCCAGGCGCCGCCTTCAATCGCTCCTTGGAGACATCGAGCACGTAGTGATTCTTCGTCACGTCGTACTCGAACGCGCTGAACGGGATTGCGAACAGCTTTTCTCCCATACTGAGAAAGCCGCCAAACGATACGACGGCATATGCGACCCTGCCGGTACGGGGGTCGATGACGACTTCCTTGATGTCTCCGAGGCTGTCGCCTTTGGGGTTGACCACTTTCGTGCCGATGATGACCGACGCTTTTACGGGCGAATTTGAAAACACTTGCGGTTGACTCATCCCAGTTCTCCTGTTGCATGATGGATGGAAACAGGACTTCAGCGGTGCTTGTATCCAAACGTGGAACAATAGTTCGGACAGCACACACGATGAATTCCAGCGGGCAGTCTAGGCGGGAAATTGCTCCAACACAGTACGACAGCGCACATATCGGACACAAATGAGGGCGGCTTCCCGGCCGAAAGGGAAAAGCACTCTCCGCCCGCAAGGGTCAGTGCACCGCACCTTCCCGTGGCTGGAAAAGCGGTCCTGCAGGCAGTTACCGACATTGAATGACGTCTGAAGTTGGATGGCCGCCGCCAAGTCGTTCCAGTAGTGGGCAATGTTCCAGGCAACCGCGCGGACGTCTTTCTCCTACGTCGCATCGCAGTCGCTCACCGCATCGAGAGCGGTCTCCTCGGCTGTATTGTCGTTTCCAACGCCCGCCGGACAGTCTGGATCGCTCGCGCAAGCCGCCAGGTTGCAAGTATTGTCCTGCCCGCATGGTGGCCCTCCACCATCGACGCTATCCAGCGCTGCCAGGTCAGACGGCTGATCGTGGCGCCACCGATCTCTACGCCACCCTGCACGACGTACAACGCCCGCTGGGCATAGCCCTCGGGTAGTGTGAGTCCCTCTCGGGCTCCGAGCTCCGCATCCACGTAGAACATCTCCGACAGGGTCACTACGGGCGACGTGAGGCCGTAGGCGCTTCCGGCAATCACGCGCAGCCTGGCTCCACCTCTGTCGAGGGCCGGCAACGTGTCGGCAGGATGGTGGTGGAAAGCCGGGGGCGCCTCCTCAAAGGCGGTCGGCAGCGCCACCCACGACTGCAATCCGTGCAGCCGGGCACCGCGGCTGCGCGCCTGCGGGCTGCTGCGCTCGGAGTGCACGATGCCGCTTCCCGCGGTCATCCAGTTCACATCACCTGGCCGGATGGTCTGCACACAGCCGAGGCTGTCGCGGTGCACCAGCTCACCCTCGAACAGATACGTCACCGTCGCCAGCCCGATGTGCGGGTGTGGGCGCACGTCGATGCCTGCACCGGGAGCGAAAGCAGCCGGACCCATGTGGTCGAGGAAGATGAACGGGCCGACCATCCTGCCGCCGCCGTAGGGAAGGATGCGCCGGACCTCGAAGCCACCGAGGTCCCGGCGCCTGGCCTCGACTACCTGTTTCACTGCTGCCTGCACGCCTGCTCTCCCGTTCGTCCACGCGTGGCGTCGCGCGCCGCGCCACCTGTTGCGATGCTAACATCAGTGCGACGGCATGATGCGCGACGCCCTGCTGTTCCATCCTCCGCCCTCACGTCCCATGTTTCGTCCTTCCCCGGAGCATCGCATGCACGAGCCCGATGATCTCGTCTCGAACCCGTCACGTCACCCGTCCTTCTCCGAAGTCCTGGAGATCAACCTCCAGCGCCGCCGCCTGCTCCAGGGCGGCCTGGGTGCCTCGGCGCTCGCGTTCCTGGGGCTACCGCTCCCCAGCGCGCGTGCTACGGCGGGCGGCGCAGCGATAGCCTTCCAGCGCGTGCCGGTGGCAGTGGACGACGCCGTGCATGTGCCCGAAGGCTACGTCGCAGAGGTGTTGTACGCGTGGGGTGATCCGGTATCGGATGGCCCGGCCTTCGCGCCGGATGCCAGCAACACCGCCGCCGACCAGGAGCGGCAGGCCGGGATGCACCACGACGGCATGCACTTCTTTCCGCTGCCAGCTGCGGGCACGGAGCGCAACCGCGGACTGCTGGTGCTGAATCACGAGTACGCCGACGACGGGCTGCTGCACACAGACGGGATGCAGTCGTGGAGCGCCGAGAAGGTCCGCAAGTGCCAGGCTGCCCACGGCGTGTCGGTGATCGAGATCCGTCTTCGCCACGATGGCCGCTGGGAGGTGGTGCGGCCCTCGCGCTATGGACGGCGGATCACTGCATTCACCCCCATGCGCGTGTCGGGGCCCGCCGCGGGCCATGCACTGATGCGCACGCAAGCCGACCCGAGCGGCATGCGCGTGCTGGGGACGCTCAACAACTGCGCCAATGGCACCACACCCTGGGGCACCTACCTCACCTGCGAAGAGAACTTCCAGCTCTACTTCGTCAACCGCGGCGCCATACCAGCGGAGCAGCGCCGCTACGGAATCACCGACAAGGGCTGGCGCTACCGCTGGGAAGAGCACGATGCACGCTTCGACGCGCAGGTGCATCCTCACGAGCCGAACCGCTTCGGCTGGGTGGTGGAGATCGATCCGTTCGATCCGCAGTCCACCCCTGTGAAGCGCACCGCGCTGGGCCGCTTCAGCCACGAGGGCGCGCAGCACGCGCTTGCGCGCGACCGCCGCGTGGTGATCTACTCGGGCGACGACCAGCGCAACGAATACATTTACAAGTTCGTCACTCGCGAGGCCTTCGACCCGGCGAATCCGGCGGGCAATCGGGATCTGCTGGACAGCGGCACGCTGTATGTCGCCAGGTTCCACGCCGACGGCACCGGCACCTGGATCGAGCTGAGCTTCGGTCGCAACGGACTGACTCGCGAGCATGGGTTCGCCGGCCAGGCCGAGGTGCTGATCCGCGCGCGGCAGGCCGGCGATCGGGTAGGCGCCACGATGATGGACCGACCGGAATGGATCACCATGCATCCGCATACGGGCGAGGTGTACTGCTCGCTCACCAATAACAAGGGGCGGGGCGGCACCACGGTGAACGCCGTCGACGGAACTACGCACGCAGGCAGCGCGAACCCACCGGTGGACGCAGCGAACCCACGCGCCGAGAACATCTTCGGCCACATCATCCGCTGGCGCGAAGCAGGCGGCGACGCTGCCTCCACCACGTTCGAGTGGGACGTCTTCATCCAGTGCGGGGATCCGTCCAACCCCGACCCGAACAAGCGTGGCGATATCAAGGGCGACATGTTCAGCAGTCCCGACGGGCTCTGGATCGACAACGGCGGGCGGCTGTGGATCGAGACCGACATCTCGCCCGCTGCTCTCCACATGGGCGAGTACGCGCGCATGGGCAACAACGCCATGCTCTGCGCCGATACGGTATCCGGCGAAGTGCGCCGCTTTCTCACCGGCCCGCGGGGCGCCGAGGTCACGGGCGTGATTCAGACACCGGACCAGCGCAGCATGTTCGTGAACATCCAGCACCCGGGCGAGACCCCTCGCGAGCGCGGCGACCCGGCCAACCCCAAGGCCAACAGCTCCTGGCCCGACGGCCCGGGAGGCAGGCGGCCGCGCTCGGCAACGCTGGCGATCCGCAGGCTGGACGGCGGGGTGATCGGGACGTAGCGCTGCGACACACTAATTCCACCTCTCACCACGAAGGCACGAAGGAAACTGGAACGAGGGGCCATGAGGGCTTCCGGCGCTCGTCACATCTAGCATACGATGCGTCGGAACTAACGTGCCTCGTACCAGGGAACCGTCATCCCCGCGCAGGCCAGCAGGCGGGGATCCACAGATGCTCGAGCGGCCCGGGCTGCCCCTGGAGCGTGCCCTGGACCCGATCGAAGACGGGCACGACGATGACTTGATCGGAGCTTCCCTGGCAAGGGACAGGGTCAACCCCGCCCGCTCGACCTCTCCCGGTGCGCAGCCACGATCCGCTCGGCGACAGTGAGGTAGTGCTCGTGCTTCGCGAGGTTGTACGGTGTCAGGTTCACCGCGCGGATCATGCGCCTGACGATCTCGCCCTCCACGACATCGGCATCGATGATGTTGACGCAGCCTGCATCCTGCTCGAACGCCGACAGTCCGGCCAGGCCGCCCCGGGTAACCCAGGCGAGGATCACCGCGTTGGTTCCCCCGTGCCCCACCACCAGCGCAGTGGTCCAGTCCGGCCGCTGCAGCAGCGCCTCGAAGGCTGGAACGATACGTTCCTGGAACGCCGCAAAGGTCTCGCCTCCCGGGAAAGCGGCACCGGGCTCGGCCGCACGCTCCAGGCCGTAGGTGAATTCTGCGTCGATCCGCTCGTCGCTGAGATGCTCGATGGGACCGGCCTGGATCTCGCGCAGCGCCGCGATCTCTTCCAGACGGACAGCACGTCCCTCGAGCACCAAGTCGGCAGTCTGACGCGTGCGCG
This sequence comes from Burkholderiales bacterium, assembly GCA_036787045.1. GTDB lineage: Bacteria > Pseudomonadota > Gammaproteobacteria > Burkholderiales > SHXO01 > SHXO01. Next base: position 6,834 of record DAIQQA010000027.1, read on the forward strand.
CAAGGCCCGTATGCGCACCGAGGTCGAAGGGGACCTCTCCGAGAAGCTCGCGCATGACGCGCGCCTGCTCTACACCTTCTTCGGTCAGCGGCACCTGCGTCGAGAACACGGTTCGTCCGTCGGGACGGCGATAACTCACCTCGCCGTGCCGCATCAAGTAGACCCGCTTGCGGCCGCGGGTGCCTGGCAGTCCTGTTCTAGTCATGGGTGCGACTCGGTGGATGTGAATCGTCATCTTAGCGGACCTCGGTCTGCCGGGATGTCGAACCCTTCCCGGCTCGCGCTGTCCAGGCCGACAGCCGGCCACTTCGCGCGGCCATTGACCCCGGTCAAACCAAGTGGCGGCCGATTGGGGGTAGCATCTGTCAGTCAATCGAACTTGACGATTGCTAACGTAGGCCATCGCACACGCAGGTCAATGCCGCAGAACCCCGCGCCGAGACTGATCCCCCTCGATCGGATCGACAACGAGCCGGTGGGCGGCAAGGCCGCCCAGCTGGCGCGGCTCGCCCGCCTGGGGCTGCGCGTTCCGGAGGGTTTCGTGATTGTCGGCGCGGCGCCCGGCTGCCTGCCGCCCGAGCTGGACGACTACTCCGCGCGGCTTGGGGGCGCGGTGGCGGTGCGCTCGTCGGCTCTGGGGGAAGACAGTGCGGAAGCGTCGTTCGCCGGGCAGTACGAGACCGTGCTCGGGGTCGAGGGTAGCCCCGCGATCCGCCAGGCCGTGGAGCGCTGCCTCGCGTCCGCGACGGGTGCGCGGGCGCAGGTCTATCGCAGCGAGATGCGCACGCACGGCGATGTGCAGATGGCGGTGGTGGTGCAACGCATGGTGGATGCGACTGCGGCGGGTGTGATCTTCACCGCCGACCCCATTAGCGGCCAGCGCGATCGCATCGTCGTCAACGCCGTGCCCGGACTGGGTGAGGCGCTCGTAGGCGGCTACCGCATGCCGGACCACTTCGTCCTCTCGCGCGAGGGAACGGTGCTGGAGCGCGCGGTGCAGGGCGGGCACACGGCCCTGGACGAGGCGAGGCTCGGCCAGCTCTTGAGCGAGGCGCTCAAGGCCGAGGAGGGGCTGGGCTCTCCGCTGGACCTCGAATGGGCCATCGGCAAGGACGATCGGGTGTACTGGCTCCAGGCGCGGCCGATCACGACACTGGAGCTGCCCGGCCCCGATGAGCTCGACGATGCGGTGGACCCCATGTGGCAGCTCACCAGCTACAACGTCGCCGAGTGGATGCCCGGCGCCATGCCACCGTTGAGCTGGTCGGTGGTGGGACCGTCCTACATTCGGGCCATGAGCGAGCTGTTCCTGCGCGCGGGACTGCCGAAGGAGCTGGTAGACAGCGTGCCCATTCTCGCCAACGTCCAGGGGCACGCGTTCATCAACATGACGAACTTCTACGTGCTCGGCTCGCAGATGTTCGGCATGGACAAGAACAGCTCCGATCTCACGCTCACCGGGCAGGTGCTGCCGGAGGTGAAGCTCCCGCCGAACGCACCTGCGCTGCAGCGGCTGACGCATACGTTGCGGTACTTTCGCCTGATGCCGGCGGGGAAGAAGCGACTCGATGCCTTCGTCGAGCGCTACCGCTCCTTCCGCATGGAGCCCACCGAGGACCTTGTCGAGTACTCCCGCCGCCTGGATCAGGCGCGCGCGATCTTCAACGAGTCGGGTGCCGTTCACGTCCACACCTCCATGATGGCGATTGCGTTGCTGGGGTTGTTCCAGCGGTTGCTCAGCAAGGGCGGACCGCCGAGCCCGAGGTCGCATGCCGCGGTCGCAGCGTTGCTGGCCGGGGCGAAGGCCGACGGCTCCGGCGCCGATGCAAGCTCCATCGGCGTAGCGGACGCGCTCGATAGGCTGGGCGCGGTGTTCGCGCGCGACCCCGGCCCGGCAGAGCGCTTCGCGCGGATGTCGCCCGACGCAGCGCTCAAATGGCTGCGAGACGCATCCTCCGGCACGGTGGGCAACGCGTTCGACTCCTTCTTGGCCGCGCACGGTCATCGCTGCATCCGGGAGCTGGATTTCCGCGAGCACGACTGGGCAGAGGACCCCCTCCCGCTCATCCGGTCGCTGCAGTTGATCGTGACAGCGCCGCGCCGAACGCAGGCAGACTGGAGGCGCGAGGGGCAGGAGGCGCTTGCCGGACTCTCCTGGGGTCCACGCCGGTTGATCGAGTGGCTGTTGCCAAACGCGCACGCCGCTATTGTGGAGCGCGAGCGCTCCAAGTCCTTCAGCGTCTGGCTCGCCCGCCAGCTCAAGCGGGGCTACGTCGATTACGCCCAACGGCTCACGGCCCGGGGCCGGCTGCCGGACGTCGACCTGGTGTTCTTCTTCACCCACGAGGAACTGGGACGGCTGGCCCACGGACCCGATGACGCACTGGTGCGGCGCGCGGAGCACCGTCGGCGGTTGCACCGGCACAAGGTGTCGTTGGAGTTCCCGCGAGTGTGCCAGGGCAAGCCCGTTCCGGTGGCGCCCCGCCAGGGCGAAATGCAGGACGGCGACATCATGCAGGGCACACCGCTCAGCCGCGGCCTGGCGGTGGGGCCGGCGCGCGTGGCGCGCACGCTGGCGGAGGCCGCCGACATGCAGCCCGGAGAGATCCTGGTGACACCGTTTACCGACGTGGGCTGGACGCCCTTCTTCAGCCGCGCCGCAGGGCTCGCCACCGAGGTCGGCAGCGTGCTGTCGCATGGAGCGGTGGTGGCACGCGAGTATGGATTGCCGGCCATCGCCGGCCTGCCGGGTGTGACGCGGCGGTTCAAGACCGGCGACATGCTCCGGCTCGACGGCAACACGGGCGAGCTGCGGCGCATGCGTTGACTGTCCAACACCCTGCGCCTTATACCCAACGCAAAGGCGTTGAGGTTCTCGCCTTCGGCGCCGCTGTCAGGTCGCGCCGCTCGCCGGCCGCGCCAGGAGCATCACCGGAACCAGCAGCAGCGCCTGCACCAGGAAAAACGGCGCGGCGAAGGCGAGGAAATCCGTCCGGCCGAGCACGTTGATCGAGATCAGTGCCGCGATGCTCAGGCTGCGCGAGGGAAACCCCGCGAGCACCGTAATCGCGTCGGCTCTGGGCCATCCGAATCCCCTGGCGATGCCGAAGCCCAGCGCTGCCGCGGCCACGGTGAAGAGGACCGCGGCAAGCACGATGGAGCCGAGGTTGTGCCCGATGGTGGCGGCCTGGTCTGTCAGGATGATCGCCAGCATCGCCACCACTGCAGCCAGGCTCAGCCGTTGCAGGCGCTCGTGATGGCGTTGGACAAACCCCGGCGCATAGTGGCGCACCAGCATCCCGGCTCCAACCGGCAGCAACAGCCCGGTCAGCACCTGTTGCATGACCTTGTCCACTGGCAGGACGAAGCCCGCCTGCTGCTCGAGCAGCAGACCGAATCCCAGCTTCGCAACCAGCGGCGTGGAGGCCAGCGCCAACACGCTGGACGCTACCGTCAACGTCACCGAAAGCGCGATGTTGGCGCGCGCGAGCAGGCAGAAATAGTTGGAGCTCGTCGCCTGCGGAGCGGCAGCCGCGAGGATCAGACCGCCGGCGACCGCGGGCTCGGGGCGCAGCAGAAAAACCAGCGCTGCGGCGATCAGCGGCAGCACCAGCACCTGGCCGAGGAGGCTCGCCGCCACCTCCGCCGGGTAATGCAGGACGCGGTTCAGATCTGCCGGCGTCAGCTCGAGGCCCACGATCGTCATCGCCAGGATGATCAGAGCCGGCAATCCAACTTCGATGACGATGCCCATGAGAGGAGCATTCTAACCTCCTCTCAAGAAACAGCTCCCCAGCCGGCCCTCTCCCGCGAGGGGAGAGGGAGATCTCTACACCGCCGGCCAGATCACCGGCCAGGCTGCTCTGTGGCTGATCAGCAGTTCACTGCAGGATCGGCGTCAGCGCCGTGACGATCCGCTGCATCTGCTCGGCGTTGACCAGGCTTTGCAGTGTTGCCGCGAACCGCGGCTCCTGCACGCCGGAGACGATGTACTGCCAGCGATAGGCCTTCAGCACGCCGTCCCGCACCTGCCGCTTCTCGGCATCGCTTAAGCCTCGCCCGCAGATCTTGAAGAAGTACTCGGCGTCCGCGGCCGACTGCGCCTGCAGGATGCCGTCCACCGCTCCAACCAGCGCGATCAAGTCGTCCACCGCCGCATCGCGCTCACCGTCGGTCAGCTTCGCATCCTCGCGCACCCACTCCAGCTCGTCGATGATGGCGTGCTGCGACTCCTCGCGCCAGTGGAACAGGAACACGTCCTTCCACAGCTCGGAGAGGTTCGAGTCGGGGTCGATGCTGCTGCGATAGTGCAGCTGCGTGAAGAGCTCGATGTCCAGCGTGAGCGCGAGCACCGCCCAGGTCGACTTCGACAGCACGGCGGCCGCCACGTCGTTGGGTTGCGGCACGGCCACGTAGCCCTCCGGCATGCCTTCGCCGATCATCTTCTCGATCCGGCGGAACATCTCCTGGTGCTTGAGCTCCTCGTCGCTGAAGCGGATCAGCGCCTCGAGCGCGGTCTGGTCGCCGAACCAGTGCTCGCGGCTCACCTCCAGCACCTTGGCGTTGATGAAGCGCTCGACCAGGCCGAAGATGTAGGCGTAGGTGCGGCCCTGGATCTGGCTGAGCAAGCGCTTCTCGCCCTCGTCGAGGAAGCCGAGACGGTCGACCTGGGACAGGCCGTCGGGCAGGAACTTCCGGGAGAAGTCGAACTTGCGGCCGCGGAACACGTCCTTGTCGATGTCCCAGCGGATGCGCTTGGACACCTCCACGCACTTGGCGTAACGGTCAGCCGGGCTTGCGTTGCTGGCGGTAACACTCATGTCCATCTTCGGGCCTCCTTCGGGCAATGGTCGCAAAGCCGAAACGTTTCGGCTGGGCGCCGCCATTGCCAGCCCCGTGCCAGCGCGGCGCGCCGGTGTGCCTTCAGGAAGATCAGCAGCTTGCGCGCCCCGAGGGCGCGCCAAAGGGTAGCGAGACTTCGCGATTCGCGAGATCTCGCAAGGCAATCTCGCGAGATCCCGAAGAGGACAGCGTTTCATTGGCCACTGGCGCGCAGATCCTCCCGCAGGAGCAGGTTAGTGGCGTCGCGCCGATCGACCGGGAGCGTCGCCCCGCGCCAGCCGAAATGGTAGCGGGCGCCAGTCACCGGACCGGTCAGGCTCAGCGGCTCCTGCCCGTGGTAGGTGACTTCGATCCACTTGCTCGCCGCACTCGCAGTGTTCGCAGTCCGGGTGAACCGGCCCGACGGCGACTTGCCCTGCGGGCCCGGCTTCCAGTTACAGCAACCCATCTGCCCTCCACCCGTCACGCCTCATGCGTCACGCCCTCCCCGTCACGCTTTCCCTGTCACACCTTCCCTGTCCCGCACTCGCTGTCACGCCCTACCTGTCACGCTTTGTCCATCACGTTTCACCTGTCACGCCTCCCGCAGGGCCAGCGGCGCAGGAGACCACTTAAGCGCCGCCGCCCGCCGTATCCCGGAATCAGTTGGTGTCCGGCGCTTTGAGGCAGAAGCCGACGGCGTCGTAGTCGTGCCAGCCGGACCCCGCGCTGACGATGGTGCGGTCCCACGCGTCCATGCGGATCACATAGCCGCAGGGGTCCATTCCCGTCGTGTCCAGCGTCCAGGTGGCACTCTCGCCGGCGGTGGACACCACCGGGTACACGCGCGCGGATGGCGAGACCGTCGCACCGTGAGCGACCGATGCGGGTTCGACCGTGATGCTCAGGCTGCCAAAGTGCTCGTCGGTTACGCTGTAAGCGCCGCGCAGCCGCATACCCACCTCGAAGGTGCCGCACGGCACGGCTGGCGTCCAGGTGACCCCGTCGAGCGAGTATTCGGTGATGGTGATCGAGGGGACCGGCACGCTCTCGTCCAGGCGCACCTTGACGTTCTGCCGGGTGCTGCTGTCGCTGCAGGTGGTCACGCCGGCGAGGTAGACCGTGTTGGTCGCCGTGTCGAGCGCCTCGACGCGGATCTCCCACAGTCCAGCCATCGGCTTGGCCGTGTGCCACGCCGCGAGCAGGCGGTTGGGGCTCGACACACGCCGCCAGTTGCCTGTCACCGGCGTGCCGTACTCGCGATAGGTGTACCAGCCGCCAGCATCGATGGACTGCGTGATGCTGTGACTCGCCGCCATGCCGATCCCGGTTCCCTCGTGGACGGTGATGCCGAAGGAGTTGGTAAGCGGCTGCCAGGGCCCGCCGGGCAACTGGCGCACATACACCTTGTACTTCAGTGTGTCGGGTGTGTTGAGCGCGAGCGCTGCGGGGATCTCACCGGTGATGTATAGGGTGCCGCCGAAGGGCCGGTCGAACGCGCCGGCCAGGCCGGTGCTCTGATCGATGGAGCACACCGATGCACCGCTGATGTCGTACAGGAACGGCGTGTAATCGCCCGGCACGACCGCAGGACCGGCCGGAACGTGGATCAGCGTCTCTTCGCGGTTGCCCCATACCGGCACGTAGTTCGGGTTCCAGCACGGCGGGATGTCGTTCCACGACACAATGGCGCGGATCGGTACGACACGCGCGCCCTGGATGCAGGGACGGCGCAGCGCGCTGAAGTCCACCGGGAGGTAGACGGCGTACTCCAGCCCCGCTGCTGGAACGCTGGCCACGTCGTACACCTGCACCGAAGCCGTGCCCAGGCAGGTCTCGAAGCTGCCATTGCTGTCGGTGTCCGCCCAGAAGGTCACGTACTCGCGGCTGCCCGTAGTGCAGGGGTTGCCGGAATAGCCGTTGGGCTTCTTCACGCGGATCACCGCCGATAGCTCGCTGGTTACCGGGTTGTAGCCGACGCACTCCATCTCTTCGTACAGAGTGCTGCCGTCTACGGGCGCCAGTTTGCCGACGATAGCGGCGAGATCGATGTCCAGCTCGACAAACGGGCTCTTGAACCCGGGCGCCTTGAACGCCGTGGTCAGCTCGGGGCTCGCGACCAGCTTCTTGACCTCGGCCAGCGCGTAGCGGTGTGGCTCCACGCCCTTGCCCTTGTACAGCGCGTGCAGCTCTGCTAGCTGCAGTGTCTTGGGCTGGATGGTCGGCAGCGGCTGGTCGAGGTCGAGGAGCTCGGCAAGATCCAGGGGCACTTTGACCTTGGCGATCTCGAATACGTCGACGAGCCTGGGCAGCTTCCAAGGGTCGACCTGGATGTGGGTGTTGTGGATGTCGCCCCATACCGGCACGTAGTCCGGGGTGTCGGGCGGCGGCGGATCGTTCCACGACAGGATGGCGCGGGCCAGGAGGACGTTGCTGTACTTGCACAACTTGCGCGCCGGCGAGCAGGGCACACTCAGCGCGTACTCGAGGCGCTTGATACCGACCGTGCCCTCGGGAATGTCGTGGCTCGCGAAGCTGGCCAGTCCCTGATCCACCCAGGTCGCTCCGTTGTCGTAGGAGAGGTAGAAGCGCACATACTCCGGCGTCCCGGCCGAGCACACGTCGCCGCCGTAGCCATAGGGTTGCTTCACGTACACCACGGCATCCAGCCGCTCGAGTTGCGGATGGAACCCGACGCAGCCGATCTCCTCGTAAGTGGTGTTGCCCTGGATGTTGATGACCGCCGGGAACGGGCTGACCCTGAGGTTTCCGAAGTAGTTCGGGTTGGACACGAGCAGCGCACGGAACTCGCTGCGCTCCTTCGGGACCCGCTTCATGCCTTCCTGCACGGCCGCGACAGCGTTGGCCGCCGCCGTTGCCCTCAGATCGCTGTTCTCGTTGACCATTGCCTTCTCCTGGGAAGCTCGGGGCAGCGCGGCACGGACGACATGCACGACGCGCGGCTGGCTGCACCCATCGCGGAGAGAACACTAGTGAGGCTCGGTCAGCCGGCCCACTGCACGAAGGTGATAGGCCGAAGGACGAACAGCCGGAGGTGAGGCGTGAGGAGTCAGGGGCAAGAGTGAGGCGAGGAGCGTGGGGCGCATGGCGTGAGCGCTCTCGCACTGCGGCCCCCGGGAAGGCGTCCGTATGCTCCTCACCCCTCCCTCCTCACCCCTCACTCTCTTCCGCTATAGTCTCGCCTCCTCGCCCCCGACCCATGTCTCCCGCCCACGCGCTGCGCCAGCCGGTCGACGCTACTGCTGCGTCCCTCATGCTGCTGCTGTGCTTCTGCTGGGGGTTCACACACGTGGTGGCGAAGCTGACCGTGCCGGGGGTGTCGCTGGTGATGCAGAGCGGATTGCGCTCGGCCATCGCCACCGTGCTGCTGCTGGCGTGGGCATGGCGGCGCGGGATCCCGCTGTTCGCGCGCGACGGCACGCTGGGGCCGGGGCTGGTCGCGGGCGCGCTGTTCGCCGGCGAGTTCTGGTTCATCTACACGGGGCTCGCCTGGACCGGCGCCTCGCGCATGGTGGTGTTCGTATACCTTGCGCCCTGCCTCACCGCGCTCGGCTTGCACTGGTTCCTGCCCAGCGAACGCCTGAGCGCGCTGCAATGGACCGGCGTGCTGCTCGCCTTTGCCGGCGTGGCGATCGCCTTCGCGGACGGCTTCGCGTCCGACCGCGCGTCGCTGCTGGGCGATGCTTTCGGCATAATCGCGGCCGCGCTGTGGGCGGCAACCACCGTGGTCATCCGCACCACCAGGCTCAACGGCATCAGCGCAGCCAAGACCCTGTTCTACCAGCTTGCGGTATCCGCGGCCGTCTTGCCAGTGGTCTCGCTGCTGATGGGTGAAGCGGGCATCGTCGCCCTGACGCCGCTGGTCGTCGCCAGCCTTCTCTACCAGGGCGGGATCGTCGCGTTTGCCAGCTACCTCGCCTGGTTCTGGCTCCTCACCCGCTACCTCGCCGCGCGGCTGTCGGTGTTTGCCTTCCTGACCCCGCTGTTCGGCGTGGCGGCAGGCGTTGTCGTTCTGGGCGAACCGCTTCGCGCGGTGTTCGTAGCAGGCGTGGTGCTGGTGGGCGCCGGCATCTATCTGGTGAATCGGCCCTCGCCGAGCTCCAGGAGGCGGTAAAGAAGCGCGTCCGGCGGCCGTAATGGGGATATGGCGCCGCCGCTGTATGGTGGCGCGTTTCCTGCTCCGACGCGGGAGCATTCCCTCCTAGGAGGCCCCCATGAAGCGAACCCTGCTGTTTACCGCCCTCCTGCTGGCCGGCCCGGCCCAGGCCTACGTCATCCTGGAGAGCAAGTATCGCGTCGAGGTATCGCCCGGCGTGTTCGAAGATCAACTGGTCCTCAAATGCGACAACGGCCGCAAGATCACCGTCCCCTGGGAAGCCAGGCTGTCGGAGGCTTGTGGCGAGGTCGACGTCCCCAAGGCGGCCGCCGCGGCGCAATCCACGGACGAGCCTCAGGAGCGCCAGAAGGAGATCCTGATGTCGCGCATGCGCGAGCAGTACGGGAACATCGACGAGCGTCACGTGACGGTCGAATCGGGACTGGGTGGGGCTGAGGCGCATTTCTCGCCGCAGATGCGGGAGATCCTCAAGCGCTACGAGCTGTGCAGGAAGAACACCAAAGGCAACCCGAGCTGCGCCGCGGAACGCAGCCAGGCCATGGCCGCGCTGTCGTCGCAGCCGGCTGCCGCCGAGCCCCTGCCCGAGCCGGCGGCCGGTGCCGAGCCGCAACCGGCAGCCAAAGCCAAGAGCAAGCCTGCGGCCAAGCCCAAGCAGACGGCGGCCAAGCCGGTCGCGAAAGCCGAACCCATGCCCACTGAACAAGCCGAGACCGAGCCGGCGCCGCTGCAGGCCGAGCCCGAGGAGATGCACGCGGCGACCGAGCCGGCGACGCCTGCGGCGAAGCCCGCAGCCGACCCGCCAGCACCGGCAGCGGACCGCACCGCCCGCGAGCAGAAGATCGCCCAGGACTACGCCTGGTGCATGCGCGCGAAGCCCAAGTTCGAATGCGAGACCGAGCGAGCGGCCGCGCTCAAAGCGTTGGACGCGCCGGCGAAGCCGAAGGCCAGAAGCAAGTCTGCTAAGGCGCCCAAGTCGCCTGAAGTCGCGGCGAACTGACCGGCCATCCCATTGCCACGCCCGACCGGGTGTGGCAATGTACGCGCGCTTCACACCACGGAGAAAAACGAATGATCCGCGCACTGCGCTGCCTGAACCTGCTCTTCCCCGCCGTTCTTGCCTCCGCTCCGCTGCTGTGCGTCGCGCAGGGGCAGGACGAACTGTGGGAGATCACCATGTCCATGCAGATGGAAGGCATGAGCATGCCCGAGCAGGCCCAGCGCGTCTGCAAGCCCAAGGGCAAGCAAAGCGACGAGGACCTGGTGCCGAAGGACAAGGAATGCCGCGTCACCGACTGGAAGCAGTCCGGCAACAAGACCACCTTCAACATGGTGTGTGAGGGCAAGAGCAAGATGACCGGAACCGGCGAGTTCATCCAGGAGAAGGATGGCTACCGCGGCACCATGCGCGCCAAGGGCACTGCGGACGGGGAGCCCTTCGACATGACCCAGAAGTTCGCCGGCAAGCGGGTGGGCAACTGCACGTACGAGGACCCGGTCAAGAAGTCCAACGCCATGATCGCCGAGCAGTGCAACAGGGGCATGGACGAGATGCAGTGGCCCCTGTTCACGATGGAAGGTGCGATGTGCAAGGACCGCAAGGCGGAGTTCTGCGGCAAGGTGGCGAAGATGACGCAGGACATGCGCGATCCGGCCGGGTACCGGGCCGCAGTCTCGAAGCGCGGCGATTGGGCGCAACTGGCGCAGGCCTGCGGCCAGGATCCGGCCGCGATCACCGCCGATGCCTGCAAGCGCTCGGTGAGTGCGAAGGACTGGGAGTTCGTCATGCAGCACTGCGAAGCCGAGGGCAAGGCGCTGGCGAAGCAGAATTGCGAGGGGCGTTCCTATACCGCAGCGATGAGCTCCGTGTACGCGCCGCTGTGCAGCCGCTACACGAGCTTCGGCGGCCGCTCCTACACGGCGGCGCTGCCACGCCACACCGAGGCAGCGCCCGCGGCAACCGCCGGCACGCCTGCGCAGGAGGCCAAGAAGCCGAGCGCCACGGATCAGATCAAGGAAGGCGCGGGCAAGCTCAAGAAGTTCTTGAAGTTCTGAGCCGACCGAATGGGCCGGCGGCTCGCAGCCTTGGCGCTGCTGCTGGCCAGCATCACGGCGCCCGCGCGCGGCGCCGAGAACCTGTTCCCGGAGGTCGCGGCGGCCTATCTGGTGCGCGTCCAGGATCGCACGCTGTGGGCCGGCGATCCCGGCCGCCGCCTGGCGCCTGCCAGCCTGACCAAGATCATGGCGGCCCTCCTGGTGCTCGAGTCCTACCAGCCGCGTGACGTGGTCACAGTCAGCCGCGCTGCAGCTGCCGAGACCGGTGCGCGCCTCGGCCTGAAGGCCGGCGAGCGCATGACCGTTGCCGACCTGCTGGCCGCCGCGCTGCTGCGCTCCGCCAATGACGCGTGCCATGCGCTCGCAGAGTGGCGAGCCGGCAGTCAGATCGCCTTCGTCGCACTGATGAACCGGCGTGCCGCCGAGCTTGGGTTGCGCGACACGCATTTCGCCAACGCCTGCGGCCACGATGCACCCGAGCATTACTCGACGGCCGCAGACCTCGCCGCGCTGGCGGAGGCGGCGCTGCGGCATCCGGAGTTCGCGCGGCTGGTCGCGCAAGTCAGTGCGCGCGTGAGCACCGCGGGTGGCACACGCCGCTTCCGGCTGGAGAACACCAACGCGCTGATCGGGCGGCTGCCAGGTGCGCTCGGCGTCAAGTCCGGCTATACGCGCGGCGCCGGCAAGTGCCTGGTGGCAGTCGCCGAGCGCGAGGGGATGCGCGTGCTGCTGGTCCTGCTCGATGCGCGCAATCGATGGTGGGACGCGCACGGGATGATCGAGCACGCTTTCGCCACGGCAGGACAGGCACCCTGAATCGCGGTACTCACCGCAGACAACAACGCGCAAGGCAACTGCCCCTGAAGAAGCTGCACGACCCGCACCCGTCCACAACTGAGCCGCCAAGAGTGGACCGCCGCCCTCCCTGGCCGCGATTTCGCCCAGTTATCTTGTTTTCCTCCGTGTCCTCCGTGTCCTCCGTGGTTCAGTATTCATGGGTCCAGTCTTGAAGCCAAGCCAGGCCGCCCTGCTCGTGACGGTGATCACCGCCGCCTACGCCAACGCTTTCCTGGGCGCCTTTCAGTTCGACGACTACAACGTCATCGTCGACAACCCGGCCGTCCACTCGATTGCTGCTTGGTGGCAGTCGATGCCTGGGATCCGGCCGCTGCTGAAGCTCTCCTACAGCCTCAACTGGGCCTCCAGCCTCGGGGTACCAGGATTCCACGCGGTGAACCTGCTGTGCCACCTGGGTAGCACCTTGCTGGTCTTCGCACTCGCGCGCCGCTGCGTGCAACACTGCACGACCAGGGTTTCGCCAGAGCCGGTCGCGCTCGGCGTCGCGCTGCTGTTCGCCCTGCATCCGGCCCAAACCGAGGCGGTGACCTACGTCTCCGGTCGCTCGGTGGCCCTGATGGCCGTGCTCTACCTCGCTGCAGCGCTGCTCTGGCTGAGCGGTCGCGAGCGCGGCAGCGCGCTGCGGCAATTCGCGCTGTCCCCGCTGCTGTTCCTCGCCGCCCTGGCAACCAAGGAGACAGCGTGGACCCTGCCGCTCGCACTGCTTCTCGTCGAGCTGACCCGGCCCGATGCGCGCGTGCCGGCCGCGCTATGGAAGCTGCGGGTGCATTTCGGGCTGCTGGGCGCAGCAGCCGTGGCGATGCTCGCCACACCAGGCTACCGCCGCCTCCTCGAGGGCAGCATTACGACTCGCACCCTGAAGGAGAACCTGCTCACGCAGGTCGACGGGGTGTTCTACTTGATCGCGCATCCGCTGCTCTCCCTGCGCACCAATATCGACCCCGATCTTGCCGCGCAAACGGGCCTCACGCCCGCACTGACGCTGAAAGCGGCGCTGCTGCTCCTGCTGGTGGTCACGGGGCTGGCGCAGCTGCGCCGGCGGCCCTGGCTCGGCTTCGGGCTGCTGTGGTTCTTTCTCCATCTCGCGCCGACCAATTCATTCCTGCCGCGGCTGGACGTCGCCAACGACCGCCAGCTCTATCTCGCGTTGATCGGGCCCGCGCTTATCGTCTCGGTCGCGATCTGGCAGCTCGCCGCTGCGCGACTCGCCCTTGGGCTCACGGCCTGCGCGGCGCTCGTTCTGGGCGCCGCAACGATCCTGCGCAACGAGGACTATCGAACTGAAGTGTCGCTGTGGCAGGCGACGGTACGCGCCTCACCCGGCAAGGCGCGCGCGTGGAACAACCTCGGCTTCGCGTATCGCCTGGCCGGCGACGCTCAGGCCGCGCGTCATGCCTACCTGCAAGCTTTGCGGCGCGACCCGCAGGACATCAAGGCACGCGCCAACCTCGAGGCGCTGCGTACGGATTGACCTGCGGCCGACCGCCTTCTATCCTCCCCGCCTTGCTGCCGGAGCCCACGCGTGCGTCAGATCCCGGAAACCACCGTCGATCAGCTCATCGCCCGATACGATGCCCTGCTGTTCGACGCCTATGGCGTGCTGGTGAGCGTGGCGGGGGCAATGCCCGGCGCACCCGAGCTGATCGACCTCCTCAATGCTGCAGGGAAGTCGTATTGCCTGGTTACCAACGACGCCTCCAAGCTGCCCGAGACGGCCGCTGCCCGGTACCGCCGTTTCGGCCTCGAGGTGGACCCGGCGCGGATCGTCACCTCCGGCGGACTAATCGACGGCTACTTTCGCGAGCACGATCTGAGGGACGCGCGCTGCGTGGTGCTCGGCACGATCGACAGCGTGCGCTATGTCGAGCACGCGGGCGGCCAGGTGGTCTCGCCGCAAGCCGACTTCGACGTGCTGGTGGTGGCCGACGAGACCGGCTACCCTTTCGTCGAGCAGGTGGACACGGCGCTCACGACGCTGTTCCGCCGCGTCGACGCCGGCGCGAGCGTGCACCTCGTGCTACCGAACCCCGATCTCATCTATCCGCGCGACGAAGCGAGCTTCGGCATCGCCGCCGGAAGCGTCGCACTCATGTTCGAGGCAGCGCTGCAGCGGCGCTATCCGGACCGCGCGGGGCTTGCGTTCGCGCGCCTGGGGAAACCGGCCCCCTATCTGTACGAGGAAGCGCTGCAGCGCTGCGGGACGCGCAACGCCGCCATGGTCGGCGACCAGCTGGAGACCGACATCCGCGGGGCGAATGCGTGCGGCATCGCCTCTGTGCTGGTGACCACAGGCGTAACTGCAGCGGACCTCACCAAGGTGCCCGTGGCGTTGCAGCCGACCTGGCGGATGCGCTCGGTCGCACCATTGGGCATTGCAGCACGCCCCCGTGTAGTCTTGCCGCCGTGCGCGGATGCAATCGACAAATGAGCGGACACCTCGGGCACAATTGTTGACAGTGTTGGAAGCGGCCGCGCTGCGGATGTTACTTAGACAGCTGACGTCGCGATCCAGCGACAGCGAGCTGCGCTCTGCACGGTGAAGAGCGCGCGCCGGAAACAGGAGACCCGAAAATGCAGCGACAGGCAATCCGGGGCGCGGTCTTCGCGCTTCTTTGCTCGAGTCCGGTCGCGGGCCTGGCCGCGCCGGCCGCGCATGTCACCTTCGCCACGCCCGGTGCGTCCGCGGTGAAGGCAGACGGGACGCAAAAGCCTCTGAAGAAAGGCGACCCGCTCGTGCAGGGCGACACCGTTGCCACGCACGGTGGGCGCGCGCAACTGCAGTTCAGCGACGGGGCTTTCGTCTCGCTGCAGCCCGATACGGTGTTCCGGATCGACGAGTATCGCTTCGAGGGCAAGGCCGACGGCTCGGAGCGCGGCTTCTTCACTCTGCTCAAGGGTGGGCTGCGCACCATCACCGGGCTGGTCGGCCGCACCAACCGGGGCAACTATCAGGTCACCACGCAGGACCATTGCGTTGCAGGATAATCAGGGCCTGCACTACGTCGTTGGTCAACCCACGCCCGCTCCTGAACTGAACAAGGGGACAGCGAGCTACAATCTGCTGGGCGCAACCACCCCGACCGGAACCGACAACCTGCCCGGCGGCAAGCTGGACCACGCAAACCTGTGGATCAACTTCGGCAGCCAGCGCGTCGACCTGAACATGCAGGTAACCTACGGCGGCCGTGCCTACACTGTCGATACGCGCTCGAGCGCGGGATCGGCGATCGGCCTGAACCGTGGCCAGGCGAGCTTCGTTGGCCAGGGGTTGGACACGGGTTGCCAGTCGAAGCGCTGCACTACCGACGTCGCCGGCACCGTGGTCGGCCCCAAGGCAGAACGCGCAGGAATGACCTACAGCATCACCGACCGAATGTCATCGGCCATCGAGAACGAGCTCACCTCCCAGGCACGCGCGGCGGAGACACCCGGGATTCACATAAGCGGGGCTGCCGCATTCGCGCGATCGGCTTCGCCCGCGCCGTCCGCCGCGCGCGACTGACCGACCCGGAGGATGCGGAGTCACGTCGTCGCCTTCGTTGCGCTGCTGGCCGTCACGTCGGCTGCCGCCAAGGAGCTTCCGCTCCCCGCCAGCGGGGATATTGTCGGCAAGCTCGGCGTCGTCGTCACCCGGAAGGAAGACACGCTCCTCGACATCGCGCGCCAGCATGGGCTCGGCTACAACGAGATCACCGCTGCCAATCCGGGAATAGACCCATGGGTCCCCGGCGAGAGCACCGAGGTCGTCCTGCCCACTGCGTTCGTGCTGCCGCCCGGCCCGCGCGAAGGGATGGTCATCAACCTCGCGCAGATGCGGCTGTTCTATTTCCCACCACCCCGCCCGGGCGAGCCGGCGCGGGTAATCACGCACCCCATCGGCATCGGAGTGGATATCGCACCCACGCCGTTAGGCGCCACCCGCATCGTGCGCAAGGCGGTCGATCCCACCTGGTACCCGCCCGACTCGATCCGTGAGCGCCGCGCGGAGGAAGGCGAGATCCTGCCGGCCGTCGTTCCGCCCGGACCGGACAACCCGCTGGGCGGCTACGCCCTGTACCTCGCTCTGCCCGGGTATCTGATCCACGGCACCAACCGACCCTGGGGCATCGGCATGCGCGTGAGCAACGGCTGCATCCGCCTGTACCCGGAGGACATCGAAGCGCTGTTCGCGCAGGTGCCGGTCGACACCCGCGTGCGCATCGTGCGCGACCCCTATCTAGTGGGTGAGCGGGACGGCGTGCCTGTGCTGCAGGCGTTCCGACCGCCCGACGATGCACCGGTGGAAGAGAGCTACACGCCGCTGATGCAAGATCTGGTGCGCCGCTACCCACGCGGCACGGTGGATCTGGCGAAGGCGCTGCAGGTGGCGAAGGAAAGGCGCGGGGTGCCTACGCCTATCGCGCCGCGCGCTGCTAAACCCTGAAGCGGGAACGCGAAGGACGCAAAGGGGAAAAGAAAGGACGCAAAGGAAGACGGAACAATCGATCGTGGGGCTGCGCGGGGGCCTGACGGTCAGCTTGATAGCTTGAGAGGGCTCCGAGCCGGCACCCCGCCAGTCCACTCAACTCCAGCTTCCTTCGCGGATCTTCCGTCGCGTACCTTCGCGTCCTTCGCGGTGAAAGACTTCCGGGGGAGTCCCGCCTACTTGCGCATCGACTTCTCGAACATGCGATCGGTCTTCTCATCCAGCCGCGCGGCCGCGTCCTGCGCCTCCAGCGCCATCGCCCTGGCCTCTTCCGCCGCCTTCTGAGCTGCGCGCGCAGAATCGAGAACCTGCTGCGCCATCTCGCTGGACATGGGGGCGCCGCGGCTCTGGACCGCCATCTGGTCCAGCTTCGCGTTCGCGGCGCGCGCCTCGGCCAGCGCGGCTTCCGCCGCTGTGCGCGCGGCCTTCGCCTCGGACAACGCGCTCTGCGCGGTGCTCAACGCCTGGGTCGCCTTGTCGGGCGTGGCGGGCTTGGAGGCGGCGCTGCTCGCGCAGCCGTAGACGAACACAAGCGAAGCAGCGGCGCAGAGCCCTTTGATGGTATTCGATGCCGTTGTCACGGTCGGGTTCTCCTTTTGGCAGTCAGCCGCCACGCACCCGGCGAGGGCCGCGCAGCCGGCGGCGAGCTGCTGCAAACCCCAGAACCCGGGGCCTGGCAGCCCGTCGGTTGAAAAGCGAAACGGGCAGCAGCCGCGGCGCCTGCTCACTGGCAGTGCCGGGTCGCTAGCCGGAGACGATCGGTCCGGTGCGAAACACCGGACGGTGGGAATTATAGGCCGATTACCGGCGCCGGATCATGACGGCGGCTAGGGCTGCCATTGGTCAGTGCGCTCGACCTGGCCTTCGGTGGAAACCGATTCCAGGCGCACGGTGAAGCCCCACAGCCGCCCCAGGTGGCGCAGCACCTCGTCGGTTTCGTCTTCGTGCAGCGGGCGTCCCCGGTGCACCAGGTGGCGCAGCGTGAGCGAGCGGTCGCCATCGCGCTCGTAACGCACGACCTGGATGTCGGGCAGCCGGTTCTCGCGCTCGTAGTGATCGGCCAGGACGCGGCGCACGCGGCGGTAGCCGTGCTCGTCGTGGATGTTGGCCACCTCCAGCTCCGGCTCCCCGGCGCGGTCGGACACGACGAACAGGCGCAGGTCCCGGATCAGGCGCGGCGACAGGTACTGCGCGATGAAGGACTCGTCCTTGAAGTTGCGCATGGCGAAGTCCAGCACCTTCAGCCAATCGCCGCCCGCCAAGTCCGGGAACCAGACGCGGTCCTCTTCGGTGGGATCCTCGCAGATGCGGCGCAGGTCCTGCATCATGGCAAAGCCGAGCGCGTACGGGTTGAGCCCGTGGTAGCCCTTCTCGTCGAAGCCGCGCTGGGCGACGACATTGGTGTGGTGGTGCAGGAACTCGAACATGAAGGCATCGTCCACCATCCGCTTGTCGTACAGCCGGTTGAGCAGGGTGTAGTGCCAGAAGGTGGCCCAGCCCTCGTTCATCACCTTGGTCTGGGTCTGCGGGTAGAAGTACTGCGCGAGCTTGCGCACGATGCGCGCGAGCTCCCGCTGCCAGGGCGCCAGGCGCGGCGAATGCTTCTCCACGAAGTACAGGATGTTCTCCTGCGGCTCCGGCGGGAACACCGACGAGCGGCTCTCGCTCGCCGCCGGGGCGCCCCCCGGCACGGTGCGCCATAGGTCGTTGTAGAGCTTGCGCTCGGACTCCGCGCGCTCGGTGCGGCGCGCCTCGCGCTCCCGCGCCGAGATCGGCGCCGGGCGCTTGTAGCGATCCACACCGTAGTCCATCAAGGCATGGCAGGAGTCGAGCACTTCCTCCACTTCGGCCATGCCGTAGCGCTCCTCGCACTCCATCACATAGTTGCGCGCGAACACCAGGTAGTCGAGCATCGCATCGGCCTGGGTGAACTGGCGGAACAGGTAGTTGCCTTTGAAGAAGGAGTTGTGGCCGTAGCTGGCGTGGGCGATCACCAGCGCCTGCATCGTCAGGCTGTTTTCCTCCATCAGATAGGCGATGCAGGGGCTCGAGTTGATGACGATCTCATAGGCCAGCCCCTGGTAGCCCTTGCGGTAGGACTGCTCGTTGCGGATGAAGGCCTTGCCGAAGGACCAGTGCGGATAGCCGATGGGCAGCCCGCTCGCGGCATAGGCGTCCAGCATCTGCTCGGAGTTGATGATCTCGATCTGGTTCGGGTAGGTATCGAGCCGGAACTCCGCTGCGGTCTCGGCGATGGCCGCGTGATAGCGCTCGATCAGCTCGAAGTCCCATTCCGGCCCGTGGGGCAGCGGACCAGGGCGCATCTCGGTTGCGGCTGGAGCGTTCATCCCTTAGCCCGCTCCTTGCTGAACAGCTCCCGGAACACGGGATAGATCTCCCCGGGCCGGGATACCCGGCGCATGGCGAAATTGTGCTCCTCGCCCTCCATCTCCTGGTACTCGACCCACAGCGGGCTCTTGCGCGCGTCCTCGTCCTCGGGCGTCTCGATGTAAGCGAAATAGCGGGTGAGCGGCAACAGCTCCTCGCGCACGAAGCGGGCGCTCTTGCCCGCGTCCGCGCCGAACGCGTCGCCGTCGGACGCCTGGGCTGCGTAGATGTTCCATTCCGAGCGCGGGTAGCGGGCGGTGACGATCGCCTTCATCAGCTCCAGGGCCGACAGCACAACCGTGCCGCCGCTGCGCTGATCGTAGAAGAAGGTGTCTTCGTCGACCTCCTCCGCCTCGTCGGTGTGGCGGATGAACACGAGCTCGACCTTCTCGTACTTGCGGGTGAGGAACAGGTAAAGCAGCGTGAAGAAGCGCTTGGCGAGATCCTTCTTGCGCTCGTCCATGGACGCCGAGACGTCCATGAGGCAGAACACCACTGCACGCGCAGTAGGAGCGGGCTGCACCACCCGGTGCCGGTAGCGCAGGTCTACGTCGTCGAGAAAGGGCAGCCGCTTGAGGCGGCCCTCCAGCTCCAGGACCCGCACCTCGAGCGCCTCGATCTCGCCGGCGGGTTGATGCTCTCGCAGCGCTTGCGCCAGGTCGGCGCGCGCCTCTTCCAGCTCATCGCGGACCGGACCGCCCAGGGCGATGCGACGCGCCAGCGCGGTCTTCATCGTGCGCGGCACGCTCAGGTTGCTGGGTGTGCCCTCTTTGACGTACCCCGCCCGCACCAGCTTCTTGTTCTCGGCCTCGGCCAGCGCCGTGCGCATGAGGTTGGGCAGCTCGAGGTCGTCGAAGAAGATATTCAGGAACTCGTCGCGCGACAGGGTGAAGACGAACTCGTCGACGCTCTCTCCCTGTCCGGGCTGGTTGCCGCCCGCACCGCGCCCGCCGCCGCTCGGCCGCGGGATGCGGTCGCCGGTGACGAACTCGCGGTTGCCCGGGTATACGCCGTCCCAGTCCCCGCCCGACCCGTAGCGAAAGCCCGGCTCGGACACGTCCTTGGCGGGCACCTTGACCTCGCCGCCCTGAACCATGTCCTTGATCGAGCGGTCGGCCACCATGTCCTTGACCGCGCGCTTGATGTGCTCCTTGTACCGGCGGATGAAGCGCTCGCGATTGACCGCGCTCTTGTTGCGCGCGTTCAGCCGGCGGTCGATGAGGTGCATCATGGTTTTGGGGCTCGAGGTGCGAGGCTCGAGGCGCGAGATAGAAGGCCTTCGGCTCGTGATCTCGAGCCTCGCGCCTCGTGCCTCGCGCCGATCATGAAGACTTCTGCACCCGCAAATACCACTCCGACAGCAGCCGCACCTGTTTCTCCGTATATCCCTTTGCCACCATCCGCTCGACAAAGTTCTGGTGCTTCTTCTGGTCGTCGGCCGAGGACTTGGCGCTGAACGAGATGACCGGCAGCAGGTCCTCGGTGCTGGAGAACATCTTCTTCTCGATGACCTCGCGCAGCTTCTCGTAGGTGTTCCAGGGCGGGTTGCGGCCGGCGTTGTTGGCGCGCGCCCGCAGGACGAAGTTCACCACTTCGTTGCGGAAGTCCTTCGGGTTGGCGATGCCGGCCGGCTTTTCGATCTTCTCCAGCTCGTTGTTGAGCGCCGCCCGGTCGAAGATCTCGCCGGTGTCCGGGTCGCGGTACTCCTCGTCCTGCAGCCAGCAGTCCGCATAGATCACGTAGCGGTCGAACAGGTTCTGCCCGTACTCGGAGTAGGACTCCAGGTAGGCGGTCTGGATCTCCTTGCCGATGAACTCGGCGTAGCGCGGCGCGAGCCAGCCCTTGATGAACTCCAGGTACTTGCGCTTGGTCTCGTCCGGGTAGTCCTCGCGCGCGATGCGCTGCTCCAGCACATACATAAGGTGGACCGGGTTGGCGGCCACCTCGGTCTGGTCGTAGTTGAACACCGACGACAGCACCTTGAAGGCGAAGCGGGTGGACACCCCGGTCATGCCCTCGTCCAGACCGGCATACTCGCGGTACTCCTGGTAGGACTTGGCGCGCGGGTCGGTATCTTTCAGGCTTTCCCCGTCGTACACCCGCATCTTGGAATAGATGCTGGAGTTCTCCGGCTCCTTCAGGCGCGACAGCACCGAGAACTGCGCCATCATGTCCAGCGTGCCGGGAGCGCAGGGCGAATTGGACAACGCACTGTTGCGCAGCAGCTTCTGGTAGATCTTCACTTCCTCGGACTGCTGCAGGCAGTAGGGCACCTTCACGATGTAGATGCGGTCGAGAAAAGCCTCGTTGTTGCGGTTGTTGCGGAAGCTCTGCCACTCCGACTCGTTGGAGTGGGCCAGAATGATCCCGCCGAAGGGGATGGCGGAGAACCCTTCCGTGCCCTTGTAGTTGCCTTCCTGCGTGGCCGTCAGCAGCGGGTGGAGCATCTTGATCGGCGCCTTGAACATCTCGACGAACTCGAGCAGGCCCTGGTTGGCCAGGCACAGCCCCCCCGAGTAGGAGTAGGCATCCGGGTCGTCCTGGGCGTAGCGGTCGAGCTTGCGGATGTCGACCTTGCCCACCAGCGACGAGATGTCCTGGTTGTTCTCGTCGCCCGGCTCGGTCTTGGCGATGGCCACCTGCTTGAGCACGGACGGCTGGATGCGCACCACGCGGAACTGCGAGACGTCGCCGCCGAACTCTTTCAGCCGCTTGATCGCCCAGGGCGACATGATGCCGGTGAGGTAGCGGCGCGGGATGCCGTACTCGGACTCGAGCACGTCCCCGTATTGCTCCGGCGCGAACAGGCCCAGCGGCGATTCGTTCACCGGCGAGCCCTTCAGCGCGTAGACGGGCTGGAGCTCCATCAATTGTTTCAAACGCTCGGCGATGGAGCTCTTGCCGCCGCCGACAGGACCGAGCAGATACAGGATCTGCTTGCGTTCCTCGAGGCCTTGTGCAGCGTGTCTGAAGAAGGCCACGATCTGCGAGATCGCGTCTTCCATGCCGTAGAACTCGGCGAAGGCGGGGTAGCGCTTGATGATGCGGTTGGCGAAGATCCGCGACAGGCGCGGATCGTGGCGAGTGTCGACCAGCTCGGGCTCGCCGATTGCCGCCAGCATCCGCTCGGCGGCAGTTGCGTAGGCGCCGGGATCCTTCCGGCACAGGTCCAGGTATTCGTCGAGGGACAACTCCTCGTCCTGGGCAGCGGAGTACCTGGCTTTGTACCCCTCGATGAGCATGCTCATGTGGACTTCTCCTTCACTCTCTCATAGCCGTCACGGTCCCCTCTTCGTGTTGTTGTTCGATCGCATGACTGCAAGTGTAATCGACACATCCCCTCGGAAGGAAAGCAGCCGCTCCACAAGAGTGCTAAGAGCCGTCGCCCTCGACCGACCGTTGCCCTAATTAACGCATGTCGGCTTGCTTCGTGGACAGTCGCATGCAACGACTGGTCCGCCGCGCATCCCCGTCTGCTCACCGCATCCGCTGCCGCATGTGCGTTCGTTGCACGCGCGTTGCGGGCAACATACTCAGTTCTACTGAATCCCTGAGAGACGCGGTCGGCATGCCTCGTCTTCCTCATCGCACCGGCAGCGCTTGCCGTCAGGACCTCTGCCGCCCCTTCAAGCAGCTTTCTTGCCAGCGCTGCTAAGCAGCGCAGAAGTCAGGAAAAACTGCGGCGGCGGCGATGCACATCGTTCGCAAACGCGCGCAATCGTTTGGCCGAACGCCCCGCAACTGGGCGAGCGCTGTCCGACGCCGCTGCGCGGCACGCACCCTCGCGGCAATTGCCCGTGGGTTGAACCAACATCGACCGGTGCGCCGGCAACTTGCGCCCATTCCGACATGCATGTCACGCACAATGGAGCGTTTGTCGCGCCACGACAAGCTGGACGAAGCGAATATCGCCTTCGGCGAGACGGCAGACAGGGGCGGGTGTAGCTTCGGTTCCAGGTCAACGCAGCGCATGCGCCGCCAGCACCTGAGCCACGCAGGCGGTGAGCCTCTGCGCGTAGGCGATGTCCAGGAACTCGTTGGGGCCGTGCGCATTCGATCTCGGGCCCAGCACGCCGGTGATGAGAAGCTGCGCTGCCGGGAAATATCTGCCCAGCATGGCCATGAAAGGAATGGTGCCGCCCTCGCCCATCATCGCCGCCGGTCGGCCGTAGTGGGCCTGGGAGGCCTGCTCGAGCGTCGCCTTCAGCCATGGCGCGGTGGGCGGCGCGCTCCAGCCGCTGGCACCCTGATCGGGCTCGAACGTGACGCTGGCGCCGTGCGGCGGATCCGCTTCGAGTATCCGCTTCATGTCGCGGGTCGCCTGCTGGCCGTCGATCAAGGGCGGCAGGCGCAGCGAGAGCTTGAGGGCCGTCTTCGGCCGCAGCACGTTGCCTGCATCCTTGATGGCCGGCAAGCCATCCGCCCCGACCACCGCGAGAAACGGCCGCCAGGTGCGGTTCAGGATCGCCTCGCCGAAGTCGGTGACCATCGGCCGGGTTGCCCCGGCGAACGGGAACTTGCGGTAGACAGTCTCCCCAAGGATGGCGCCCGCCGCCCGCGCCTGCTCCACGCGCTCGGTTGGTATCTCGCAATGGAACTCGGCCGGCCGGATAGCTCCGGTGGAAGCGTCCTCCAGCCTATCGAGCAGCAGGCGCGCGATGCGCAACGACGAGGGCACCAGTCCGCTCGCATCACCCGAGTGCACGCCCTCGGTCAACACCTCGACCGTCAGCGTGCCGGCCGCCAACCCCCGCAGCGACGTGGTCATCCACAGCTGCTCGTAGTTGCCGCAGCCGGAGTCCAGCCCGACGACCAGGTTTACTTTACCCAGCCGCGGCCCCAGGTGCTCCAGGTAGGCAGGCAGATCGTAGCTCCCGCTCTCCTCGCAGCACTCGATCAGCCCGACGCATCGCGCGTGCGCCACCCCCTGCGCCTGCAGCGCCAGCAGGGCCGCGAGCGAAGCGAACACCGCATAACCGTCGTCGGCACCGCCGCGGCCGTACAGCTTGCCTTGCTCGAGCACTGGCTTCCAGGGCCCGAGATCGGCCCGCCAGTCCGCCATCTCGGGCTGCTTGTCCAGATGTCCGTACAGCAGGACCGTGCCCGCGCCGCTGCCGGCAATCTCGAAAAATAGCACCGGAGTACGACCCGGCAGGCGCAGCACCTCCAGCTGCATGCCGGACACCGGCTGCGCGCGACACCAGGTTTCCGCCAGTGCGACGGCGGCGTCGATGTGGCCGTTGGCTTGCCAGTCGGGATCGAAGTGCGGTGACTTGCAGGGGATGCGGATGTATTCGATCAGGCGCGGGACGATGTCGGCGTCCCATTTGCGGGTGACGAAGTCGAGCAGCTTGGCCGGAGCGAGCGCGGGCATCTTCGCTTCAGTCTACTGCGCAAAACGTGGAACGCCAAGGACGCCAAGAGAAAACCCAAGGACGCCAAGGAACACCATAGATTGGACTGAGCACAAGGGCAGGGACGAACCAGGGAGATTCGTGCCGACTAGTCCTCTGAAATGCCGATTCGGTAGCACCGGCCCATTTATTCCCTCAAGCTCCCGTTCTTGTTCTCCTTGGCGTCCTTTGCGTCCTTGGCGGTGAAGCTTCGCGGGGTATCCGGCTAGTCCGCGCGAATGGCAAACCGTGCGATCTCGAAATCCTCGCCGCTGTCGCTGATGCGCCGGCGGTGCAGCACGTATGGCCTGTCGTGCACCCGCATTTCGCAGGCTTCCAGATGGGCGGAGCGGCCGCGCGGAAGCACGATGGCCACCTCGCCGCCCTGCAGGCTGGTCTGGGTCTCCACCGGCAGGAGGATGCCCTCGACCGGCAGTTCCCAGCGCGCCGCCGGAAGCGGGACGAGGCGCACAGCAACGCCGCCGCGCGCGAGAATCTGCACGCCCACGGAGCGGTGCATCGGATTGCGCGCGGAGACACGCCGGATCACGCCCACGCTCCACGAAGACGGCCAGGTCGGCTTGGAGGCGACCAGCGTGCCCACCGCCAGCCAGTCGTCCTGGCGGATCGGCAGCACCGCACCGAAGCCGCCGTTGCTCTCGTTCTCCACCGTCCAAGCCTCGGTTACCTCGTCCACCAGCGGATCTCCGGCCTCGGTCGCGACCGCATCCAGCACCCGGTCGAAGCCATGCGCCACATGCATGGTCGCGAGCACGCGGTGGCGCGCCTCCGCGCGGGCCGGCGGCTTTTCGCCCCACTGCCGTGCGAGATGCCGCAGCACCTCCGCCACCTCTTCGGGTGCCGTCTCGCGCGCAAGCTTGAGCTCGG
The DNA here is from genome assembly GCA_036787045.1 of Burkholderiales bacterium. Lineage (GTDB taxonomy): Bacteria > Pseudomonadota > Gammaproteobacteria > Burkholderiales > SHXO01 > SHXO01. Next base: position 31,837 of record DAIQQA010000027.1, read on the forward strand.
CCGGCACGACGCCCGACTCGGCCTGATGGATGAATCCCTCCACCATCACACCCGCGTCCCCCGGCCCGAAGAAGCGCCGGCCGCGGGTGGGGGGCAGGCCTTCGGTGACGCGGTAGGGCGCGCGCGTGGCACGCAAGTCTACGGCGAAGTGGCAGCCCGCGGCCGCCTTGCGATGCAGCAGGAAGAACTCCGCGACGGTTGCCGCCACCCGCTCGGCGATCACCTGGGCCGGAGGCAACAGATTGCCCATGCCCGAGACCGACAGGATCAGGGCGCGCAGGTACTCGCGCCGCACAGTCGAGTCACCGCTCATGCCTGGATAGACCTTGAGCCGCAGGGTGGCGAAGTTGCCGCGATCGGCCAGCGCGTACAGCACACCCATCCGGCTCCACACCAGGGAATCCAGCGCCGAATAGCGCAGCAGAGCCCAGCGCAACTCCAGCGTGTGCGCCCGCATTGCGCGCGCCGCTATCGCCGGCACGCGGAACGTGAGGGGCTCGGACCCGCGAGCCTTCGCCTGGAACATGCGCAAGCAAGACTCATAGCCGTCGGCGAGCTCGCGCGCGATGCGGACCAGCGCGTTCCAGATCCGGTGCTCGCGGTAGGTCTGCATGCGGCCGCCGGATTCCAGGTACTCGCGCGTCAGCGACAGTCGATAGGCCTGGACCAGCTCATCGATCTGGTCGACGACTTCGAACACGCGCACTGCGTCACCCGGCTGGCTCTGCCGGAAGGCCTCCAGCCAGAAACCGGCCTCCTCCACGCGGCCGAGAGAGTCGCGCGCAGACAGCGCAAAGCCCAGCAGGCGCAGGTCCTGACGCTTTTCGGCGGTGGCCTTGGAGTGGGATGCCACGATGCTGCAACCTTCCGGCTGAGAATGCTGACGGGAATGCCGGGCACCCGTGCAAGCTCCACGCCAGCCCCGGCAAGCCCAGCCGGCGGAGGATTGAAAAAGGCGTCATCCCCCGCGAAAGCGGCGATCCAGGACGGTCTGCACAGCCCGGGCTCCCGCCGGAGGCCGCCCTCGACAGTACCGGGGCGGGGACGACAAAGGACCCGGACCCCCTACCCGCGCGGGATCCTGGCCAGATCGTCGGACGACGAAGCGTCGTCGAACAGCCAGAAGCACACGCAGTCATCCAGGGGTGCCTGCGGCGCCCAGTCGGGCAGCTCGATGTCGGTCAGGTCGTTCCAGGGGTGGACGCTGCACGCATGCTCCCGCGCGAACGCGAGCAGCTCATCGCTCACCTCACAGGCGCGCAGCTGGAAGCGCCGGTCGTACCACGCCCCCTGCTGCGCCAGGGGGTGCCAGATGACCAGATAGGGCTTGGAGTACCGGCCCTGGGCAAGGTAGCTGACGGTCATGGCTAGGGGCACGCGCGAGAAGACCCGGACGAATCATTATGCGCCAGGGCCGGGATAGCGGCCGTATTCTGACCGACTTTCGGCGGCCGGAGCCCGCCGTCGAGCCGTTACTGCACCGGAAAGCACAAGCCGAGCCGTGACCGCTCGGCCTCGCCGGCGGCGGCGCAGCTCAGCGCGCCCGCCGGCAACTCCAGCTCGCAGGCCATGCGCGCGCCATCTCCGAAAGCCAGTGGGAACCGGAGGCTGGATTCGGACGCCTCTTCCTAAGGAAAGCGCTCCGCCTGGCCGGCAAGCTGCAGCAGGCGCTGCCGGATATCGACCAGCAGCCTGAACGCCATGGCCGGCGCATCGCCTTGAGGTGGCGCTCCGAGACGATGGCATGCGCCTGTGCGCAAGCCAGCAGAGAGTGTCGGCACTGGAGCGCGACCTGGAAGCTGGGCACCGCTCCGCGAGATCATGAACGCGTCCGCCCAGCGACGCCAATCAGTCGCACAGCGCCGGCGCGGGGAGCACGGAAAACAGCAAGCCCGCGACGCGCTGCGCGGCATCCGGCCGCGTCACGACGGCCTCCGGCAGCACGGCGTAGAGTTGCCTGCCGGTCTGGCGCAGATAGATCGTCGGGCCCTCTGCCCGCACCACCAGCGAGTGCCCCTCCGGCTGCGCCAGCAACTGAGGCACCCGCCCGCTGTTCTCGGCGAGATATCGGTAGAGCGGGTTGGCGTGGTCGAGCGCACCGCCCTTGAGGCCCGCGACAAGCGCTTCGGCCGCCTGTTTCTCCTCCTCGTTTTCGGAGAACACGTGCTGGGTCTGCACCAGCGTCACCTCGCCCGCGCGGTAGCTGCGCAGCACGAAGTACTCGGCCGGCCGCACCTTGCCGTCGTCTTCGATCAGATAGGCGTGGCCGACGGTGAGCCGCTCCGCTTCCGGAAAGCATGGGCGGGCCGCCTTGGCGAACGCCTCGAGGTCGTTGCACAGCCGCGGCTCGGCTGCGCACACGGCGGGCTGGAGCGCGGCAATCTGGCGCTCCAATCTCTCCTCGTCCGATATCGCAGCCGGCATGTCCTCGGTGCGCTCCTGCGCGCGCGCGGCGCCCGCGGCCGACGCGGCAGTGATGAGGAGCGCGACGAACGCGCTGCTCGTCTTCATGGTTTCCACACCGAGGGATGACAGCGCTGGTAGTTGGGCGCGTAGGGCGTCTGCGCCTCCAGCTCGCGCGCGGCATGCCAGGCCCAGCGCGGGTCGTCCATCATGGCGCGGGCGATCGCCACCATGTCGGCTCGGCCGGAGCCCACAATTTCCTCGGCCTGACGCGCCCGTGTGATCATCCCCACCGCCATGACCGCGATACCCGCCTCTTTCTTGACCTTCTCGGCGAGCGGCACGTTGTATCCGGGCGCGAAGGGAATCTGCTGGCGTGGGTCGAGTTGGCCGGATGTGACGTCGAGGAAGTCGCAGCCCAGCGCTTTCAGCTCGCGTGCGAAGACCACGGTCTCCTCCGGCGTCCAACCGCCCTCCAGCCAATCGGTGGCGGATACGCGCACGCCCAGTGGCTTGTCCGCCGGCCAGACCGCGCGCACCGCCTCGAACACCTCGAGCGGAAAGCGGATGCGGTTGGCCGTGCTGCCGCCGTACTCGTCGTCGCGCCGGTTCGACACCGGCGAGAGGAACTCGTGCAGCAGATAGCCATGCCCCACGTGCAGCTCCACCAGCTCGAACCCGATGCGTGCCGCGCGCTTGGCGGAATCCACGAACTGCTGCTTCACTTCGCGCAGGCCGTCGCGGGTGAGTGCCTGCGGCGTGTGCCATCCGGGCCCGAACGGCAGCGCGGAGGGTGCCAGCGTAGTCCAGGGGCGCTCGTCCGGCGCCAGCGGCTTGCTGCCCTCGGCGGGCGTGTGTACAGAGCCTTTGCGTCCCGAATGGGCCAGCTGGATGCCGAGCTTCGCGACACCGTAGCGGCGGCAGAAATCGACGACGCGCTTGAGCGTCGCCTCGTTCTCGTCGCTGTACAGCCCGAGGCAGCGGTGGCTGATGCGCCCGACGGGCGAGACGTGCGTGGCCTCGGTGATCACCAGCCCTGCCGCACCCATGGCGAACTGGCCGAGGTGCATCAGATGCCAGTCGTTGGCATTGCCGTCCTCCGAGCTGTACTGGCACATGGGCGATACGACTATGCGGTTGGCCAGCTGCAGGCCGCGCAGCGCGAAGGACGTGAACAGAGTGCTGGTCATCAGTGGGGGATGGCGGAAGTTGCAAAGAAGGGCGGATTCTACCGGCTGCCAGGCGTTTGCGCGCGCGCCGTGCGCCACCCAGACCCGGCCTCATGCGAGAATGCGCGCTTCCCTCACCGCTGCCACTCATGCCCATCTCCGACCCAACCGCCCGCCCCGGCGTGGAACAGCTGCGCCCCTCGCGCATCCGCGAGGTCGCCAACGCCGCCATGGGCCGCAAGGACGTCATCGCCTTTTGGTTCGGCGAGCCCGACGAAGTCACGCCGGACTTCATCCGCCAGGCCGCCATCGACTCGCTGAACGCGGGCGAGACCTTCTACAGCCAGAACCTCGGCATCCCCGAGCTGCGCGAGGCCATCGCCGCTTACCTCACGCGGCTGCACCGGCCCACACCGATGGAGCGCATCGCCGTGACCAGTTCCGGCCTGTCCGCGCTGATGATCGCCAGCCAAGCAGTAGTCGGCCCAGGCGACCGCGTCGTTGAGGTCACACCCCTGTGGCCCAACCTGGTGGAGATCCCCAAGATCCTCGGTGCAGGGGTGACGACCGTGGCGCTACGGTTCTCGCCGCAGGGTTGGACTCTGGATCTGGACGAGCTATTCGCCGCGCTCACCCCGGCCACGGCGGCGCTGTACATCAACTCGCCCAACAACCCGACCGGCTGGACGATCGCCCCGGCGGCCCAGCGCGCGATCCTCGACCACTGCCGCCGCTACGGGATCTGGATCTTCGCGGATGACGCCTACGAGCGGCTGTGCTACGCGGACGGCACAGCAGAATCCCCGGCGGTGGCACCGTCTTTCCTCGACATCGCCGATCGGCAGGACCGCGTCATCAGCACCAATACCTTCTCCAAGTCCTGGCTGATGACCGGATTTCGTCTGGGCTGGATCGAAGCGCCCGAAGACATCGTCGCTCACCTCCCCAAGCTGATCGAGTACAACACCTCTTGCGCGCCGGTGTTCGTGCAGCGCGCGGGTGCGGTTGCGGTCGCCCAGGGTGAGCCGGTCGTGGCGCGCACGGTGCGCCGATTCCGCGCGGCGCGCGACTTCCTGGTGCAGAAGCTGCGCGCGCTGCCGGGCGTCGAGGTCGCCAGACCGGACGGCGCGATGTACGTCTTCTTCCGCGCTGGCGGCGTCAGCGATAGCCTGGGGCTCTGCAAGCGCCTCGTGACCGAACAGGGGCTGGGGCTCGCGCCGGGCGTGGCCTTCGGGCCGGAGGGCGAAGGCTTCATCCGCTGGTGTTTTGCCGCGAGTGAGGAGCGGCTGGCCGAGGGTGTGCGGCGGCTAGAGCGGGCGCTACATCGCTGACCGCTCACGGTGAGATCGCGAAGGCCCAAAGGCAACTCCAAGGCACGAACCACGGAGGACACGGTGGACACGGAGGAATGCCTTGTCTTTGACGGCTACAAGCGAGCGTGTTTCGCTGGGGACGAAGTCACCGTACGGCGTCTGGCGACAAACCGGCATCAGTTGAGCTCGGACAGGTCAAGATCCTCCGTGTCCACCGCGTCCTCCGTGGTTCAGATGTAGTGCATTGAACTGGCGGCATCCCAACATGGCCACTGGCCAGAGCGCGTCGAAATACGAGATCGCGGCGTGGGTTCTCGCGGGCGTAACGCTTCTGCTGGTGCTCAAGCTGCGGCTCCTGCCCGGACTTCTGGCCGGACTGCTGGTCTACGAGCTGGTGCACATCCTGGCGCCGCGCCTGCACATCGTGCGCATCAGCGAGCAGCGGCGCAAGCTGGTGGCCGTGACCCTGCTGTCGGCGCTCATCGTCGTGTTCATCGCGCTCGCCATCGTCGGCGTGCTTGCCTTCCTGCGCAGCGACACCGGCAGCCTGCCTGCGCTGCTCGCCAAGATGGCGGACATCCTGGACAGCTCCCGCACGAGGCTTCCGCCCTGGATCGCGCAGAGGTTGCCGGCCAGCCCCGCGGCCCTGCGGGCGACGGCAGCCGACTGGCTGCGCCTTCACGCCGGCGCACTGCAGTCGGTCGGCAAGCAGTTTGGCCTGGGGCTCGCGCACGTGCTGATCGGCCTGATCATCGGCGCGATGGTGTCGCTGCGCGAGGCGCGCCAGGGCGACGCGCGCGGGCCGCTGGCCATCGCGCTGTTCGAGCGCGCCCGCCGCCTGGGCGACGCCTTCCGCCGCATCGTCTTCGCGCAGGTGCGCATTTCGGCGCTCAATACCCTGCTCACCGGCATCTACCTGGCGGCCGTCCTGCCGCTGCTGGGCATCCACCTGCCGCTGGTGAAGACGATGATCCTGGTGACCTTCCTCGCCGGGCTCTTGCCGGTGATCGGCAACCTGATCTCCAACACCGTGATCGTGATCGTGAGCCTGAGCTATTCGGGCGGCGCGGCCATCGGGTCGCTCGCGTTCCTGGTGTTCATCCACAAGCTCGAGTACTTCGTCAACGCCCGCATCGTCGGCACGCAGATCCGCGCACGGGCGTGGGAGCTGCTGCTCGCCATGCTGGTGATGGAGGCGGCCTTCGGCATCCCCGGGCTGATCGCCGCGCCGATCTACTATGCGTACCTGAAGGACGAGCTGGCGAGCCGGGGATTGATATGAAGCTCGCCATCATCCCCGTCACCCCCTTCCGCGAGCTCTGGCCGCTCGGCGCCGATGTGGCCTTCGTTCCCGGGCACGGCCCGATGTCCACGTTCGGCGAGGAACGGCGCAGCAACCCGTACGTGTCGGACTCCGCACTGGAGTAAGGCCCGGCCTCGCACGCAGCGACTGACCAGTTTCTCGATCCGATATGTCAGGCTTCTACGACCGGCACATTCTCCCCTGGGCCTTGAATTGCATCTGTGGGATGAAGCTGGTCACGCACCAGCGCCAGAAGATTGTCCCGCAAGCGCGCGGGCGGGTGCTCGAGGTGGGGATCGGCAGCGGACTGAACCTGCCGCTGTACGATCCAGGCAAAGTCGCCCAGGTGATCGGGCTCGATCCGGGCGCAGAGTTGATCGCCATGGCGCGCAGGCGCGCCTGGACGGCGGCAGTTCCGGTGGAGTTCCTGCAGCAACGAGGGGAGGCGATCCCGCTCGAGTCCGGCAGCATCGACACCGCGGTCGCAACGTACACGCTGTGCACGATTCCGGGTGTGGAGCAGGCGCTCGCCGAGATGCGACGGGTGCTCAAGCCCGGCGGTCGGCTCTTGTTCTGCGAGCACGGACTCGCCCCCGACCCGTCGGTCCAGCGCTGGCAGGCACGCATCACGCCGGCATGGATGTGGCTGGGGGGCGGCTGCCACTTGAATCGTGACATCCCGGCCTTGTTGCAGCGGAGCGGGTTTCGCCCGCAGAGCATAGAGACCGGCTATATGCCTCATGTGCCGCGTCTGGTCGGCTTCCACTACATCGGCAGCGCCGTTCCCGCCTGATCGCGTGCGCGGCGCCCGCACCTATCAGCTCGTCATCGAGTTGACCGCGCCCGTGCGCTTGCGGATCGGGCGCCTGGGCGGGTTCGACTTCCCTGCCGGCCGCTACGTGTACACCGGCAGCGCGCGGCGCAACCTCGCTGCGCGTGTCGCCCGCCACCTCTCCAAATCGAAGCGGCTGCGCTGGCACGTCGACTATCTGCTCGCCAGTGGCAAGGCCCGCGTGACCGGGGTACGCTTATCCAGGCGCGCGGAGTGCACTCTGAATCGCGCCACGCCGGGTGCGGTGCTGGTGCCCCGCTTCGGCGCAAGCGACTGCCGCGCCCGCTGCGGCAGCCACCTGAAGTATCTCGGCCCCCCTCCAGGAGCGCGCCCATGACGGAGTTTCTTCCGGACCTCGCTCGGCTCGAAGCCGCCGCCGCCATCGTCTACGAAGGTCTGGCACCGACGCCGCAGTACGCCTGGCCGCTGCTGCGAGAAGCGCTGGGGAGCGAGCTGTGGGTCAAGCACGAGAACCACACGCCCATCGGCGCCTTCAAGGTGCGCGGCGGGCTGACCTACTTCCACGATCTGGCGCAGCGTCGCGAACGGCCGCGCGGCGTGATCAGCGCCACCCGCGGCAACCACGGCCAGTCGGTAGGCTTCGCAGCGAACCGCTACGGCATCCCTGCCACCGTCGTCGTGCCCCACGGTAACAGCCGCGAGAAGAACGCAGCGATGCGCGCACTGGGCGTCGAGCTGGTCGAGCACGGCGAGGATTTCCAAGCCGCCCGCGAGCATGCCGCGAAGCTGTCGCAAGAGCGTGACCTGGAAATGGTGCCCTCGTTTCATCCGCTCCTGGTGCAGGGCGTGGCGAGCTACTCCCTGGAGCTGCTGCGGGCGGTTCCCGATCTAGATGTGGCGTACGTGCCTATCGGCCTGGGGTCGGGAATCTGCGGCATGATCGCAGCGCGCGAGGCGCTGCGCCGGACAACGCAAGTCGTGGGCGTGGTTTCAGCCCACGCCCCCGCCTACGCCTTGTCCTTCGCCCAGAGAGGGTCCGTCGAGCACGCGGTCACCACGCGCATCGCCGATGGCATGGCGTGCCGGACGCCGGAACCCGACGCGCTCGAGATCCTCTGGAAGTACCTGGCGCGCGTAGTGCAGGTGACTGACGCGGAGGTGGAAGCGGCCATGCGGTTGATGTTCAGCGCCACACACAACACCGCGGAAGGCGCCGGCGCGGCGGGCCTGGCCGCAGCCCTGCAGGAGCGTGCCCGGCTCGCGGGCAAGAAGGTGGGGATGGTGCTGTCCGGCGGGAATGTCGACCGGGATGTCTTCGCGCGGGTGCTGCTACAGCCTACAACCCCAGGGTAGCCACAGAGACACAGAGGCACAGAGAAAGCGAGAGGGAGCTTTTTCCGAAACCCCCGCAGGCCCGCCGGGTGAGTTGCTTCGTGCTGAATCTGCGGCCTGCGGCGCCGCCCGCGAAATCAACGCTTGCGGGCGGGCTGCGGAAGACGCGACGCGGTCCGCGTGGCGCGACGTCCCAACTCGACGACGGCCTCAGCGAGGAGGTCGAAGTCGCGCCGGTGGGCGCTGGTCGGCCTGGCCACCAGCGCGATGGTGCGAGCCGGCACCTGGGTGGAGAACGGCCGCGCGACCAGTTGTGTGCCGTTGAGGATGCCGGCCTTGAGCGTCATCTCGGGAAGCAGCGTCGCGCCCAGCCCCCCCTCCACCATCTGCAGCAGCGTGTGCAGGCTGGTCGCCTCCACCATCGACGCGGGATTGGCGGTGCGTGAACCGCACGCGGCGATCGCATGGTCGCGCAGACAATGCCCCTCCTCCAGTAGCACGATGTGGCCGGCGCGCAGGTCGCGCACGGCGACCTCCTTCGCGCTCGCCAGCGGGTCGTCGGCGCGGGCGACGAACCAGAACTCGTCCCGGAACAGCTTGCGCACCGTGAGCTCTCCGGTGTCATAAGGCAGCGCGATCAGGGCCATATCGAGCTCGGCCGCTCGCAGGCGCTCGAGCAAGCGTTCGGTCAGGTCCTCGCGCAGGTAGAGCTGGAGCTGCGGGTACTGCGCGCGCAGGCTCGGCAGGACCATCGGCAGCAGAAACGGCGCGATGGTGGGGATCACACCGAGGTGCAATGGCCCAGACAGCGGCTGGCCCGCGCCCCTGGCGACTTCCATGAGGTCCTGCGCCTGCGCGAGCAGGGCACGAGCACGCGTGACGACTTCTGAGCCCGCGGCGGTCATGCGCACCGTGCGCGTGTCGCGCTCCACCAGCTCCACCTCGAGCAGGCTCTCGAGCTCCTTGATGCCGGCTGAGAGGGTCGACTGCGTGACGTAGCAGTCCTCGGCGGCCTGGCGGAAGTTCAGACGCTCCGAGACCGCGACGAGGTAGCGCAGCTGGCGCAGCGAGGGGAGCCCACTGGTTACCATGAGTAAGTCCTAGGCGCGAGGCGCGAGAAGTATGGGCTTGGAGCCAGAGCTCGAGCCTCGCGCCTGCTCTATCCTAATCGACTGCCTCGATCAGGGCAAAGCCGGCGCCGATGCTCATACGCCGCAGGCTGCCCTTGACGCGGCCCAGCGCCAGCCAGACAATACGTAGCCTTCGGGGGTGGCCGGTTGCAATGCTGGCCTGCACCCGAGCCACGCATCGGGGAGGCTAGGTCGCCCGTCTCCCGGCTGCCGAACACAGAATCCTAAGGGGCGGCTTAGTTGGGGGAGTTCACTCATGCGATCCTTGCAACGCAATCGCCGTGTCGTGCTCGCGGCGGCAGTATCCGCGTTGTCCGTCTCCTCGTTCGCCTACGCAGCAGACGTGGATTTTCAGCGTCTGCTCAACGCGGACAAGGAACCGGGCAACTGGATGAGCTATCACGGCTCATACAAGTCCTGGCATTACAGCAGCCTCGATCAAATCAACACCCGAAACGTCGGCAAGCTTCACGAAGCCTGGTCACATGTGGCTTCTCGCGCCAACCGCGGCCTGCAAGGGATCCCGCTCGCAATCGATGGCGTGCTGTACTACACGAGCCCGTACAACCAGGTTTATGCACTGGACGGTGCCACCGGCCAAATGATCTGGACCTACAAGCACAAGCTGAATGAGGATCTGGTCGCGCGGCAGACCCACTCGCCATACAACCGCGGCCTCGCCGCCGGCTACGGCAATCTCTACATGGGTACGCTGGACGGCAAGCTGGCCGCAATCGACATGAAGACCGGCAAGCTCAACTGGGAGACCAAGCTGGTCGATTCCGAGAAGCTGACCGTTGGTTTTACCGGCGCGCCGCTGCTGGTCAAAGAGATGGTGATCATCGGCTCGCAGGGTGGTGAGTGGCCCTACCGTGGTCCGATCTTCGGCGTCAACGCCAAGACCGGCGCACAGGTCTGGCAGTTCTTCACCTCTGGCGGCAACGACGGCACCGAAAACGATGCCCGCAACACCTGGGGCGGGGACTCCTACAAGACCGGTGGCGGTGGCGGCTGGATGGCAGGCAGCTACGACCCCGAGAGCGACACCGTCTGGTGGGGCACCGCCAACCCGGCGCCGCTGTATGACTGGGCTGGAGACAAGTGGATGACCGAGGGTCCGCGTCCAGGCATCAACCTGTACACGTCTTCCGTCATCTTGCTCGATCCTAACACCGGCAAGCTGAAGGGCTTCCACCAGGTCCTGCCCCACGACGCGTGGGACTTCGACCCGGCCCAGGGCGAGCTGATGATGATCGACCGCGACGGCAAGAAGTATGTCGTGCATCCGAGCAAGAGCGGCTTCGTGTTCGTGTTCGATCGCAGCAACGGCAAGCCGGTCAACGTCTACAAGGGCGTGGACGCCATCAACTTCGTCAAGGACATCAAGCCCAATGGCGAACTGGTGGGCCGCTGGGATCCGCCCGAAGGCAAGCACAAGAACCTGTGCCCGGCAATTGCGGGTGGCTACAGCTGGAACGCAGGCTCCTACAGCCCGAAGACCAATCTGCTGTACAAGGTCGGCTTCGAGTGGTGCATGGACCTCGACATCAAGAAGACCGAGCCGATCACCGAACCCGTGGTGCAGCTGAACATCGGCGCCGA
>DAIQQA010000115.1:0-17052 GCA_036787045.1 Burkholderiales bacterium
CACCGGCCAACCTGCTCGAAGGTATCCCTGGGGCTCCAGTGCTGAGAGGCACTAGCCGCAATCCCCGTTCTTCATCGAGCTATACTCCCAACGACAGCAGTCGTTGGGAGAAGGCCTATGGAAAACCTGCTCGCGCGCCGCGCAACCTTCAAGACGATCAAGGAGAGCAACAAGACCGACTGGGACATCATCATCGCCCATCACATGCCCTTCGCTGCCCAGTTGCCGGATCGCGTGCTCGCGCAGCTCAGGATGCTGGGAGGCGACGGTGGCGGATACGCTGTCAACCGGCTGCACCACTTGCTGTTGAGCGCAACCCTTGCGCACAAGGGGGGCGAGGACGAGGAGTACGTCGTCTGCGCGTTGCTGCACGACGTGGGCGACCTGCTGGGCTCCTGGAACCATCCGGAAGTGTCCGCTGCGATCCTCAAGCCCTTCGTGTCGGAGGCCAACCACTGGATGGTGGAGAAGCATGGCATCTTTCAGGGGCACAACTTCTTCCAGCACATCAACATGGATCGGAACATGCGCGAGCAGTTCCGCGGCCATCCGCACTTCGAACGCACCGCTCGCTTCGTAGACCTGTACGACAATCCTGCTTTCGATGCCGGGATGGAGTGCCTCCCGCTGGAGTTCTTCGAGCCGATGGTGCGCCGGTTGTTCTCGCAGCCGAAGAACAGCATGTATAAGGCGAGCATCCCGCAGTAGCCGCCTGACCGAGTCGCGCCGAGCGCGTACCTGCTCGCTGCCTGGCCGGGGCCTCACCCCGACACCTTCCGGCGTGGCGCGGCTGGCTGCGACGCGATCTGTCTGCGCCAGCGTCGAGCAGCCACGCGGGACGGCTAAAGTCGGCCGGCCTCTTCTGCGATAATGCAGTTACGCGGCCATCGCAGTCGCCCCATCCCGGCCGACCGCAGGGACGGCGGCCTGAAGCCGCACTCGCGGGCCAAAAGTCCGCTACATGAGGCAGTTTCCCTGCATGTCGTCCGTCCCCGAGCCTCCGGCCAGCGCGCTGCGCCGGTTTCTGCGTTACGTCGAACCGTACTGGCTGCTCATCGTCGGCGCGACGCTGTGCGGCATCCTCAAGTTCACGCTCCCGGCGGCCTTTGCGATCGCGCTGCGCTTCATGACCGACCGGCTGGTGCCGCAGTTCGGGCAGGCGCCGGTGCCCACCGACCCGGTGTTCAGGGCGACTGAGGACTACCTGGGCTGGGTGGCGGCGCATCTGCCGGCCGCGTGGGACGCACAGACCACCTGGGGGCAGTTCAATATCCTGGCCGGAACGCTGCTGGCGGTTTACTCCGTCTGGGGCGTGGCCATGTACTACCGCAGCTACTGGGCACAGCTCGCCGGGCATCGCGTGATGTTGGACTTGCGCACCGACCTGTTCCAGCACATCCAGCGCCTGAGCCATTCGTTCTTCCTCTCGCGCCAGTCCGGTGGCATCGTCTCGCGCCTGACCGCCGACATCGCCCTAGCGCAGAATTTCGTCGGCGCCGCGATGACCAACATCTGGATGGATGTGGTGGCCTGCCTGTTCTACCTGGCGCTGCTGCTGGCCATGAACGTCCAGCTCACCATCGCTGCTCTGGCGGTGTTCCCGCTCTACATCGCTTGCATGCGCATCTACGGAGCGGCGTCCAAGCGCACCTCCAAGCAGGTGCAGGAGGCGATGGAGGAGTTCTCCGGCGACATGCAGGAGCGCATCGGGGGCTATACCCTGGTGAAGAGCTTCGGCGCCGAGCAGCGCGAAGTGCGCGGCTTCTTCGCTCGTGCCCGCGGCTTGCACGAGCTGGTGATGGACAACGTGCGCATCACCAACCTGTCCAGCACGCTCGTGCAGTGGCTGACCGAAATGGCCACCCTGGCGCTGATCTGGTACGGCGGCTATCTGATTTTCAGGGGTCAGGCCAGCATCGGCGAAGTGGTGGCCTTCATCCACCTGTTGCGGCAGCTCTACTTCCCGGTCAACCGCATCAGCGAGATGAATACGGTGCTGCACAACTCGCTCGCCGCTATCGACCGCATCTTTGAAGTATTCGATACACAGCCGGAGGTGCGCGAGCGGCCCGGCGCGCTGCGGTTGCCCAGACTGTCGGGGGACATACGCTTCGAACGCGTGTCCTTCGGCTACGGAGCGGGTCAGCTCAGCCTGCGAGAGGTGGACCTGCACATGCGTGCTGGCGAAATGGTTGCACTGGTCGGTCCCAGCGGTGCAGGCAAGACCACGCTGGTGCAGCTCATCCCGCGCTTCTTCGACCCCAACGTGGGGCGCGTCACGGTCGACGGCCACGACCTGCGCGACGTGACCCTGCGCTCGCTGCGCAGTCAAATCGGCATCGTCGCGCAGGACACGGTCCTGCTCTCCGGCAGCGTGCGCGAGAACATCGTGTACAGCATGCCCGACGCCAGCGACGAGGCCCTGCGCCGGGTTGCCCGCGCCGCCCACGCCGAGGAGTTCATCGCGCAGCTCCCCGAGGGCTACGACACCCTGCTGGGGGAGCGCGGGGCCAAGCTCTCGGGAGGGCAGCGCCAGCGCATCGCGATCGCGCGCGCATTTCTACGCGATCCACGCATCCTGATCCTGGACGAAGCCACCAGCGCACTGGACAGCGAGAGCGAGCACCTTATCCAGGATGCACTTCGTCAGCTCATGCGCTACCGTACCAGCGTGGTCATCGCGCACCGCCTGTCCACCATCCTGCACGCCGACCGGATCGTCGTGATGGATCAGGGCCGTATCGTCCAAGTCGGGTCGCACGCACAGCTGCTGGCCGAGGGTGGGCTGTACGCTCGGCTCTACGAGCGGCAGTTCCGCACCGGCTCGGTGCCCGGGCAGCTGAGCCTCGTCAGACCTTATCCGGATCCGGCGTTGGCCGCGGGCGGAAAGCCACGCTAACAGGGGGATTCCTAGCAAACCCGACGATTAGGCGGACTTCGACCCCTGCTCGCCGCGCTTGGCTGCCGTCGTCACGACGGCGGCGGCCAGCGCGACCAGACCCGCCGCGAGGAACACCCAACGCGTGCCGTGCACCAGGGACGCCGGCGGGAGATCGAGCAGGACGAGAGCGTCCCTGGTGCCGGCGTGGCCGAGCGCGAGCAGCCCGAAGATCGTGGCCGCCAACGGAACCCCGGTGGACTGGCCCAGCGTGCGCATGAGCGAGAGCAGCCCGGAGGCCACGCCCAGGTGCTCGCGATCGACAGAGTTCAGCACGCTCGAATTGTTGGCGGCATTGAACGTGCCTGTCCCGAGCCCGATGAAGGCTGCGCGCAGGCCGAACGACAGGGCAGTCACGTTCTCGTCGAGGGTGGCGAGCAGAAAGCAGCCCAGCGCGATGGAGCAGGTGCCCAATGCCGTCACCCAGCGCGAGCCGATCCGATCCGCGAGGTGCCCAGCCATCGGAGCGGTGATGCCGCCCACTACGGGTGAGATGGCGAGCAACAGCCCCACCTGGGCGGCGGAGAAGCCGCCGACCAGCTGCAGAAAGAACGGAAGGATGAAGGAGATCCCGCCGATCACGACGAAGGTCAGGGCGCAGGCGCCCAGCCCGCCGGCGAAGCGGCTGTTGGTGAACAACCGCAGGTCGACCAGCGGCGAGGCCGACTGCTTCTGCACCACCAGAAAAGCGACGATGCCCGTGGCCGCCAGCGCAAAGAGCGCGAGCACTGGCCCGGTGCCGAACCCATGTCGCTGCCCGAACGTGAGCGCGAGCCCGAGACTCACCAGGCCGCCGGCCAGCAGAACCGTGCCGGGCCAATCGAACTTCGCCCGCCCGTGGGAGCGCGGAATGACGGGCAGCACCCGACCCAGAACCGTAATCGCCACCAAGCCCACGGGGATGTTCACCAGGAACATCCAGTGCCAGCTCGCGTAGTGCAGGATCAAGCCGCCGAGCGACGGTCCGAGCGCCACGCCGAGAAGGACGCTCGTGCCGATGAAACCGAGCGCGCGCCCGCGCTCTCTGGGCGGGAAGATCTCGGCGATGATCGCCGCGCCCAGTGCAGCTACGAATACCCCGCCCAGACCCTGGACGGCACGCATTCCGATCAGCCAGCGCACATCCGGTGACAGTGCGCAACCCAGCGAAGCTGCGGTAAAGACCGCCATCCCCGTCAGGTAGATGCGCTTCTTGCCGTACAGGTCGCCCATGCGGGCGGCGCCCAGCACCAGCGAGGAAACCACCAGCAGATAGGCCAGCGGGATCCATTGCACGGTGGCGAAGCCGGTGCTCAGCTCGGTGACCAGCGTGGGCAGCGCGACGTTCACGATGCTGCCGTCGAGCGTGAACATGAAGATGCCGGTGCCGATCCCGGCCAGGCCGATCCAGCGGCGGGGCGAGGCGGCGACGGTGGGCGGCTGGTGCGCGGGCATCCGGAGCAGTGGAGTTGTTCTTGCAGCGCGGCATGCTAGCCGAGCCCGCCGGCTGCGGCAATCACGGCATGCGGCTGCGGTCGGGGGCTGCTGCAAAGCCCGCCGGGCGGGCCTCTGGGCAGAGCATGTCAGCGCCCTCGGCGCCAGCGCGTTAGACTCTCAGGATCCGTGCCTAGCGTGCACGGGTTCAACCACAAAGGAGGAGACCACCATGCGACAGTTGCCTCGGGCGAGGGTGCTTGCTCTCGCCGCCGCAGCTTGCCTGCTTTCTATCGCTGGAACCGCGCTCGCGCAGAAGAAATACGGTCCTGGTGTGACCGACAGCGAGATCAAGATCGGCAGTACCAACCCCTACAGCGGGCCGGCATCGGCCTACGGCACGATCGGGCGCGCCGAAGCCGCCTATTTCAAGATGATCAACGACCAGGGCGGCATCAACGGCCGCAAGATCAACTTCATCAGCCTCGACGACGGCTACAGCCCGCCGCGCACGGTGGAGCAGATCCGCAAGCTGGTCGAAGTGGAGCAGGTGCTGCTCCTCGCCGGCACGCTGGGCACCCCCACCAACACGGCCATCCACAAGTACGTCAACGCCAAGAAGGTGCCGCACATCTTCGTGAACACCGGCGCCGTCAAGTGGGGCGACCCGAAGAACTTCCCGTGGTCCATGGGCTTCAACCTGAACTACGGGGCCGAAGGCGACATCTACGCGAATTACCTGCTCAAGAACAAGCCGGACGCGAAGATCGGCATCCTCTATCAGAACGACGACTACGGCAAAGACTACGTGAAGGGGCTGAAGGACGGGCTCGGCGACAAGGCGAAGAAGATGATCGTCGCCGAGGTGAGCTATGAGGTCACCGACCCGACCGTCGACTCGCAGATCGTCACCTTGCAGGCGTCGGGGGCCGACACGTTCTACAACGTCACCACCCCGAAGTTCGCCGCCCAGGCGATCCGCAAGGCGTACGACATCGGCTGGCGCCCGCTGCATATCCTCAACAACGTCTCGGCATCCGTCGGCGCGGTGCTCACGCCGGCCGGGCTGGACAAGTCGGTAGGCTTGATCACCGCCCTCTACCTGGTCGACCCCGCAGATCCGCAGTTTCAAAACGATCCCGCGTTCAAGGAGTACCAGGCCTGGTTCGAGAAGTACTATCCGCAGGGCGACATCAGAGACGTCTTCAACGTGTCCGGATATCTGATCGCACGCGGCGTCGTGCAGGTGCTGAAGGCCTGCGGTGACGACCTCTCGCGCGAGAACGTGATGAAGCAGATGACCTCGATCCGCGACCTGCAGATGCCGATGATGCTGCCCGGCATCAAGTGGAACACCAGCCCCACCGACTTCTTTCTCATCGAGTCCGGACAGCTGGCCCGCTTCGACGGCAAGGAGTGGAAGCTGTTCGGCGGGATCATAGGCAAGTAAGAGGCTGGCGATGAGCGCAGCCCGCAACCGGCAGTGGCGCCTGAGGCGCCGGCCGGCGGGTGTGGTGCAGCCGTCGGACTTCGAGCTTGCGGACGGCGCCGTCCCGACCCTGCAGGATGGGCAGATCCTCGTGCGCAACGTCTATCTGTCCATCGATCCCACCCAGCGCCTGTGGGCGCGGGAGGAGGCGAGCTACATGCCGCCGATCCCGCTCGGGGAGGTGATGCGCGGGATCGCGGCTGGCGTGGTCGAGCAGTCGCGCAACGCGAGGTACCCGGCCGGGGCCGCGGTCAGCGGCCTGTTCGGCATGCAGGACTACGCCGTCAGCAATGGGGAGGGGGTGAACCTGTTGCCGCCAGGAGTGCCGCTGCAGGCTGCGCTCGCCGTCTTCGGCCATATCGGGATCACGGCGTACTTCGGGTTGCTGGAAGTGGGTCAGGCCAAGGCCGGCGAGACCCTGGTGGTATCGGGTGCAGCCGGCGCGGTCGGCTCGCTGGTGGGTCAGATCGGCAAGATCGTCGACTGCCGGGTTATCGGCATTGCCGGCAGCGACGAGAAGTGCCGCTGGATCACGCAGGAGCTGGGCTTCGACCGCGCGATCAACTACCGTACCGGGGATGTGGGTGCGGCGCTCGACCACTTGTGCCCGGACGGGATCGATGTCTATTTCGATAATGTAGGCGGCGAGATACTCGACGCCGCCCTCGCGCGCCTGCGGTTGCACGCGCGCGTTGCGCTGTGCGGGGCGATTTCGCAGTACAACGCCGCAGGCAAACCGCAAGGACCGTCGAACCTGATGTACCTGGTGTACAGGCGCGCACGCATGGAAGGGTTCCTGACTGCGGACTTCCGCCACCGCGCAGCGGAGGCGATGAAGCCGCTGGCGCAATGGCTGAAGGAAGGCCGCATCAAGTATCGCGTGGACATCGTCCACGGGTTGGAAAACGCGATCGCGGCCATGCAGCGGATGTACGAGGGCGGGAATATCGGCAAGCTGTTGGTGCAGGTGTCGGAGGAGCCTGCATGAAAGCCGCCGAGCTGCTGGTGAGATGCCTCGAGAACGAAGAGGTCGATTTCATCTTCGGGCTCCCGGGCGAAGAGAACATCGACGTCATGGATGCGCTGCTCGACAGCCGCATGCGCTTCATCACCACGCGCCACGAGCAGGGTGCGGCCTTCATGGCCGACGTCTACGGCCGGCTTACCGGCAAGGCGGGAGTGTGCCTGTCCACCCTCGGACCGGGGGCGACCAACCTCATCACCGGCGTCGCGGACGCGAACATGGACCGCGCTCCGGTCGTGGCGATCGCCGGGCAGGGTGCGACTACGCGGCTGCACAAGGAGAGCCATCAGATCCTCGACCTCACCAGCCTGTTCCACCCGATCACCAAGTACACGGCGCAGATCCGCGAACCGGAGATTGTCCCCGAGATCGTCCGGAAGGCCTTCAAGGTGGCGCAGACCGAGAAGCCGGGTGCGGCCTTCATCGACTTTCCCGAGAACATCGCCGAGAGCAGCGTCGACAAGTCCCCGATCGAGGTGCAGCGCGCCTACACCTCGGTCGCGCCCGAGCACAAGGTCGAGGAGGCAGCGCGCCTGATCTCGCGAGCCAAATGCCCGGTGATTCTGGCCGGTAATGGCGTCATTCGCCAGGGCGCGACCGATTCGCTGGCGAGCTTCGCTGAGCTGCTGCGCATCCCCGTGGCCAACACCTTCATGGCCAAGGGCGTGATGCCGTTCTCGAGCGACCTGTCGCTGGGCACTATCGGGCTCAAGGCACGCGACTTCCCCTGGTTCGCCTTTGCCCGGGCCGATGTGGTGATCTGCGTGGGCTACGACATGGTCGAGTACCACCCCGAGATGTGGAATCCTTCGGGCGACAAGGTCATCGTGCACGTCGATGCGCTTCCCGCCGAGGTCGACGAGCGCTACATCGTTGCGGTCGGCGTGCTGGGCGAGATCGGCGAGGCCCTGCGCGGCATTGCGGTGCGCGCGAAACCGCATTCGGGCACGCCGCTCAAGGCGCTGCGCGCCGCGATCCTGGCCGACCGCGCCCGCTACGCCGACGATCGAGAGTTCCCGGTGAAGCCCCAGAAAATCCTCTGGGACCTGCGCGAGGTGCTCGCGCCCGAGGACATCGTGATCTCCGACGTGGGTGCGCACAAGATGTGGACGGCGCGCAACTACCGCGCCGAGCAGCCCAACACCTGCATCATCTCCAACGGGTTCGCGGCGATGGGTCTGGCCGTCCCGGGTGCGATCGCAGCCAAGCTTGCCTATCCGGAGCGCAAAGTCGTCGCGGTCACAGGTGATGCCGGCTTTCTGATGAACTCGCAGGAGATCGAGACGGCATTGCGGGTCAAGGCGCCGTTCGTGGCGCTGATCTGGAACGATTCCGAGTACGGGCTGATCACCTGGCACCAGCTGCGGCATTTCGGGCGCACCAGCCATGTCGCGTTCAACAATCCGGACTTCGTCAAGTACGCCGAGAGCTTCGGGGCCAAGGGCTATCGGGTGGACCGCACCGCCGACCTCGTGCCGACCCTGAGACAGGCGCTCGCCGAGAACACGGTCACCATTGTCGACTGCCCGGTCGACTACCGCGAGAACATGAAGCTTACCGAGCAGCTCGAGAAGCTCGTGTCGCCGATCTGACTGGCGTTGCGCACCGGGAGGCCGTTCGGAGCCGGGGGGCTCGGTGCTGCGGGTGTTGTAGGCGACGGGGTGAAGATGCGCCGCCAAGCGCCTTTTTCGGCACGCTTTCTGCTGCCGGTCCTCGAGTAAGGCTAGGAACGGTGCTCGCCGCCGCGCCATCGGGTTCCGGCGGCACCCGTTCCATGCGCGCTCGGCTCACAAGGCTGGGCCGCGTCCGCACGGAGGGTCCACCCATGACCGCCAAGGTCCTCGTTCTGGGCACCGGCCACATCGGCCGGGCCATCGCACACCTGCTTTCCAGCGCCGACGGGCCCCCCGCGTTCCAGGTCACCGTTGCCGATCGTCACGTGGCCGCCGATGTGCGCGGCCGGTTCGGCCGGTGGGCCGAGTTCGACGCCAGCCCGGCCAGCCTCACGCGTCTGCTCGACGGCTTCGATCTGGTGGTGAATGCGCTGCCCTTTCATCTGGCCGGCTGCGTGGCACAGGCCGCGGCCAAGGCCGCCACGCACTACTTCGACCTTACCGAGGATCTCGCCGCGACTCGGGCCATCCGTGAGCTCGCCGCAGGCGCCCCGACGGCCTTCATGCCGCAGTGCGGCCTCGCGCCCGGTTTCATCGGCATCGCCGGCTACGAGTTATCTCAGGGCTTCGACACCCTGGAGCGGCTGCACATGCGCGTGGGCGCGCTGCCGCAATACCCGGCCAACGCGCTCAAGTACAACCTGACCTGGTCGGTGGACGGGCTCATCAACGAATACGTGCATCCCTGCGAAGCGATCGTGGCCGGGCGCAGGATGGAGCTGCCGCCGCTCGAAGGCTACGAGATCTTCGCCCTGGACGGGGTGCACTACGAGTCCTTCAATACCTCCGGCGGCCTGGGCACCCTGGCGGAGACGCTGGAAGGCAAGGTGCAGTACCTGGACTACAAGACCATCCGCTATCCCGGGCACCGCGATATCGCTAAGCTGTTGCTGCAGGATTTCGGGCTGGCCGGCAAGCGGGAGGTGATGAAGGACATGCTGCAGACGGCCATCCCCACCACCGAGCAGGACGTGGTCGTGGTGTTCGTCACGGCCTCGGGACTGCGCGGCGGCCAACGCACGCAGGTGTCGTTTGCACGCAAGGTATACGCGCAGACCTGGGCCGGACAGCCGATGACCGCGATCCAGATCACCACGGCCAGCGGGGCCTGTGCCGCGGTCGATCTGTTCGTCCAGGGCAGACTTCCCCGCGCCGGCTTCATCCGCCAGGAGCAGGTGCCGCTCCGGGAGTTCCTCGACAATCGGTTCGGTCAGGCCTACGAAGCGGCCGCGGCGGCTTAGCCACTGCGGTCCCTCTCCCCTCGCAGGAGAGGGAGCTTCTTGCGACAAGGAGGCGAGGATGGAGCTGCACAACGAAGTGCAATCACTGCTCAGATCCATCGGTGCGGCCGATGCGGATTCTGTGCACGGCTTGGCGGTCCGCAGCCCGATCGACGGCTCACGCATCGGCGGTGTTCCGGTGGACGCGAACGTTGCCATCGTCGACAAGGCGATGCGCGCCGAGCCCGCGTTCCGCGCCTGGCGCAGCGTGCCGGCTCCCAGGCGCGGCGAGCTGGTGCGCCGGCTCGGCGAGCTGGTGCGCGCGCACAAGGAAGCGCTTGGCCGGCTGGTCTCCATCGAGAGCGGCAAGATCTTGCAGGAAGGCCTGGGCGAGGTGCAGGAGGTGATCGACATCTGCGACTTCGCCGTCGGGCTGTCGCGCCAGCTGCACGGCTTGACCATCGCCAGCGAGAGACCCGGCCATCGGATGATGGAGACCTGGCATCCGCTCGGGCCGGCAGTCGTGATCACGGCGTTCAACTTTCCCGTCGCGGTGTGGGCGTGGAACGCGGCGCTGGCGCTCGTGTGCGGAGACACCGTCCTGTGGAAGCCTTCGGAGAGGACGCCGCTCACCGCGCTGGCCATGCACGCACTGCTGGAGCGCGCATGCGTCGCACTGGGCGACGCCCCGGAGCATCTGAACCAGATCGTGATCGGGGGCGCAGAGCAGGCGCGCCTGCTGCTCGACCAGCCACAGGTGCGGCTGGTCTCGGCTACCGGGTCCACGCGCATGGGGCGTGCCGTGGCTGCTCAGGTTGCGCCGCGTTTTCTGCGCACGATCCTCGAGCTGGGCGGGAACAATGCGGCGATCGTCGCGCCGTCGGCCGACCTCGCCCTGGCGGAGCGTGCGATCCTGTTCGCGGCAGTGGGAACAGCGGGACAACGCTGCACGTCGCTGCGCCGGCTGATTGTCCATCGCAGTGTCTACGAACCGCTGCTGGCGCGGCTGCGCCAGGTCTACGGCAAGGTCAGCATCGGCAATCCGCTCGCAGAGGGCACGTTGGTCGGCCCACTGATCGATGCCCGGGCATTGACCGGTATGCAGGAGGCGTTGACGCGTGCGCGGCCCGACTCGCTCTGGGTACAGGGTGGAGAGCGGGTGCTCGAACGGGAGTGTCCGAACGCGTTCTACGTCCGCCCGGCGCTGGCAGCGATGAGCGCGCAAACCGAAGTCGTGCTGGAGGAGACGTTCGCGCCTATCCTGTACGCGATGCCCTACGATACACTGGACGGAGCCATCGCCATGCACAACGCCGCTCGCCATGGCTTGTCGTCGTCGATATTCACCAACGATCTGCGGGAGGCGGAGCTCTTTCTCGGTGCGGCCGGCTCCGATTGCGGCATCGCCAACGTCAACATCGGTACCTCGGGCGCCGAGATCGGTGGGGCCTTCGGCGGCGAGAAGGATACCGGTGGCGGGCGCGAGTCGGGGTCGGATGCCTGGAAGGCGTACCTGCGGCGAGCGACGAACACCATAAACTACTCGCGCGAACTGCCGCTCGCGCAGGGAATACGGTTCGAGGTCGAGTAGGCAGACGCACGACGCCGAGCGGTTCGCAGACGCAAGGGGTGTCGATCGCGCGCAGCGAGCCATGCCGCAACGCCGGTCCACGGTCTGAGGAGGAGAGCCATGGAGCGCAGAACGTTCTTGCAGAAGGCGGCCGTGAGTGCGGCTGCTGGAGCCGTCGCAGCACCCGCCATCGCGCAGTCGACGCCGAGCCTGCAGTGGCGCTTCGCCGCAAGCTGGCCGAAGAGCCTCGATGTCGGCTACGGCGCCGCCGAGTTGATCGCCAGGCGCGTGGCCGAGCTGACCGAAGGCCGATTCCAGATCCGTACCTTCGCCGGCGGCGAGATCGTGCCCCCGCTGCAGGTGCTCGACGCGGTGCAGGCCGGCACGGTGGAGATGGGGCACACGGCACTGTACTACTACTTCGGCAAGGACCCTGCTCTGGCCTTCGGCACCTCCATCCCGTTCGGCATGACGACGCGCCAGAACCGGGCCTGGTGGTTCTTCGGTGGAGGCGCCGAGGCGATGGCCCCACTGCTCAGCGAGTACGGATGCGTTGCGATTCCATCGGCCAACACCGGCTGCCAGATGGGCGGCTGGTTCCGCAAGGAGATCAAGACCGTCGCCGATCTGAAGGGGCTCAAGGCCCGCATCGGCGGGATGGCCGGCCTGGTGCTCGCCAGGCTCGGAGCCGTGCCGCAGATGATCGCAGCGGCCGACATCTATCCCTCGCTCGAGAAGGGCGTGATCGATGCCGCCGAGTGGGTCGGACCGTACGACGACGAGAAGCTCGGCTTCAACAAAGTCGCCCAGTACTACTACTACCCGGGCTGGTGGGAAGGCAACGCCATGGTCGTGACGCTGATCAACGAGACGAAGTGGAACGAGCTGCCCAAGTCCTACCAGGCTGCTTTGACGGCTGCCTGTGCCGAGGCCGACCTCTGGTCGATGGCCAAGTACGATGCGCAGAACCCCGCAGCCCTGCGCCGCTTGGTCGCGAGCGGCACCAGGTTGCGCCCCTTCCCGAGGCAGGTGTTGGAGGCCTGCGAGACCGCCTCCTACGAGGTGTATGCGGAGCTGATGTCCAAGAGCGCGCACTGGAAGCGTATCTACCCGGCGTGGAAGAAGTTCCGCGACGATCAGTTTCTGTGGTTCCGGGTGGCCGAGGGCACTTACGAGAACTACGCCTACTATTCCAAGCTGGGCCAGGGCAAGTAGGCCCGATGATCGACTGGAGCCTGCGCATGGACCTGTTGAAGCACATCCGCCTGCTCGCGCAGTACAACGAGTGGATGAACGCCAAGCTGTACGAGACCGCCGCGAAGCTCTCGCCGGAACAGCTCGCCGAGAATCGCGGGGCGTTCTTCGGCTCCGTGCTGGGAACGCTCAACCACATCATGGTGGGGGACACGGTCTGGCTGAAGCGGCTGGCGACTCATCCGGCGGCGTACCGCTCATTGGAGCCGATACGGCAGCGCGAGCAGCCGGCCGCGCTGGATCAGATTCTCCACCACGACTTCGGCCGGCTGTCCGAGGAGCGCGAGCAGCTGGACGCGATCATCGTCGCTTGGGCTGCCGAGCTGTCTGAACCCGATCTCGACCATGTCCTGGAGTATCGCAACATGAAGGGTGTGCCGATGCGCAAGCTGTTCGGCAGCCTGGTGCTGAATCTGTTCAATCACCAGACCCATCACAGAGGGCAGGCGACTACGCTGCTGTCGCAGGCGGGGCTCGACGTGGGCGTGACGGATCTGCTGGCGCTGATCCCGGAAGAGCACGCGGCATGAGATGTCCGTGGACCCGGCTCGAGTACACATCCGCCCCGCCGCCAAGGCCGATCTGCCCGATGTGCTCCGGCTGTATGCGCAACCGGGCCTCGACGAGGGCTCAGTGCTGCCGATCGAGGAGGCACAGCGCATCTTCGACCGATATGCGCGCTACCCGGACTACGTGCTGTATGTTGCCGAGCTGGACGGCAACGTCGTCGGCACGTTCGCCCTGCTGGTCATGGACAACCTCGCCCACCTGGGTGCACCCTCCGCGATCGTCGAGGACGTCGCGGTCGATCCGGCGCATCAAGGGGAAGGTATCGGGCGTGCCATGATGACTCATGCCCTCGAGGTCTGCCGAAGCAAGGGCTGCTACAAGATGGCGTTGTCGTCGAATCTGAAGCGCCAGAAGGCCCACGAGTTCTACGACTCGCTTGGCTTCGAGCGGCACGGCTACAGCTTCCGCGTCAATCCGCGAGAGCGGAGCTAGCCCGGGCTAGCCCTGGCTAGCGCCCTGGGCGAGAACGCACGTCGGCCCCATAGCCCGAGCTGATCCGCCGCGCTCGCGCCTTCCAGCGCAACGCTGCCCGGCGGTCCCCGGGCCGTGCTGTACCGCGCTGGCCATCTCTGAGACGCGTCGAAGGCGAACTCACCTCCCGCGCCGTCCCGCGCAGGAGGTGGTCATGCAGGCGGAGATCCCCGCCTACCTGGGCACGATTGCAAAAGCGTTGATCGCCGCACCGGTCATACCGCGCAGCCTCGGTGGGTTGATCACCAGCGCGAACTCGTAGTTCTTGCGCGCGGCAAGAACCGGAGCCAGCTCCTCCAGGTTGACGTTCTCCACGATGTAGATGCCACTGTCCGCAATCAGGATGCGGTGGCACGGGAAGATCGTGCCCTTCTCGGGGTAGACCTCGTAGGTGAGCTGGTCGTCGCCGCTCAGGAAGACCTTCTTCGCGGCGAGCCAGTTGCACGCGCTCTCACCCGGCCCGGGGCGCAAGCCCATGTACTTGGCCTTGTCGCCGAAGAGCTTGCCGAAACCGGTGCGGATCAGCACCGAATCGCCCTCTCGTACCTCAACCCCCTGGGCTTTCGCGGTAGCCTCCAGGTCGGCGGCGGTGATCTCATATCCAGGTGCGAGCGCGTCCATGCCCTTGTAGCGCGCTACATCGAGCAGCACGCCGCGATTGACGTACTTCTCCTTGGGATAGACCTCGATGCCCAAGGCCGCGAGCCCGTTGGGCCCCTCGTTCTGGTCCGCCGGCAGTCCCCCGAACAGCTTGCCGTCGTGGCTGATGTGGCCCAGCGCGTCGATCGTGGGCGCGCCGTGCTGGCCGCTGAAGAACATCATGTCCGCCGCGAAGGCGATCTGGGGTATCCACCCGTTCGTCTGCTTGTGCGTGTTCACCAGGGACGCCGCGAAAGGTGGGTTGAAGGCCAACAGCGGCGAGCGCGAGTCCCAGACGAAGTTCAAGTCCACGACCTGCGCCGACTGCATGGAGCGCAGCAGGTCGGCCTGGGCGTTGGCGGCTGGCATGCCGCCGGCAGCCGCCAATGCGAGCAGCGCGGAGCAGGCCAGTGCTCTGGTGAAGCGGTGAGTGTTCATGAGTCTCCTCCCTGAAGGGCTTTGTGTACAGGCAGCCTAATATAACATCCGGCGTCAGCCGCGCGGGGTGACGCGGTGCTGCCCGTGGGTGGCCCTATAATGCGGGTCATCGGGGGCCGGCCCACGCGCTGCCCGCCGCGAAAAACAGGAGCAACGCATGATCCGTTATCTGAAGAAGGGCATCAGCGCCGAGCAGGATGCCGCCGATATCGCCAAGGTGCGCCAGACCGTGGAGGGCATCCTCGCCGACATCGAGAAGCGCGGCGACGAGGCGGTGCGGGATTACTCGCGCAGGTTCGACAACTGGGATCCTCCCAGCTTCAGGCTTGCCGGGTCCGAGATCCAGGCCTGCATCAAGGCCATGTCGCAGCGCGAAGTGGACGACATCAAGTTCGCGCAGGCGCAGATCCGCAACTTCGCGCAGATCCAGAAGGACGCGCTCAAGGACGTCGAGGTCGAGACCATGCCCGGCGTGATCCTGGGGCACCGCAACATCCCGGTGAACAGCGTCGGCTGCTACGTGCCGGGTGGCAAGTACCCGCTGCTTGCATCGGCCCACATGACCATCCTCACCGCGAAGGTGGCCGGCGTGAAGCGGGTGATCGGGTGCGCGCCGCCGTTCCAGGGCAAGCCTGCGCCGGCCATCGTGACGGCGATGCACCTGGCCGGCGCCGATGAGATCCACGTCCTGGGCGGCGTGCAGGCCATCGGCGCGATGGCCATCGGTACGGCGAGCATGCAGGCCTGTGACATGGTGGCAGGCCCCGGCAACGCGTTCGTGGCCGAGGCCAAGCGTCAGCTTGCAGGGCGCGTCGGGATCGACCTTTTCGCCGGACCCACGGAAACGCTCGTCATCGCCGACGATAGTTGCGATGGCGAGATGTGTGCGACGGACCTCCTCGGACAGGCCGAGCACGGTCCGAACTCGCCCGCCATCCTGCTGACCAACTCCGAGAAGCTCGCCCGCGAGACGATGGTGGAGGTCGACAAGCAGCTCCGGACGTTGCCTACGGCCGCAATTGCCGGTCAGGCGTGGAAGGACTACGGTCAGGTGATCGTGTGCGACACCTATGAGGAGATGGTCCAGGAAGCGGACCGCATCGCCTCCGAGCACGTCCAGGTCATGACGAAAGACCCGGACTACTTCCTCAACAACATGACCAACTACGGCGCGCTGTTCCTGGGTCCCGAAACCAATGTCTCCTATGGCGACAAGGTCATCGGAACCAACCACACCCTGCCCACGCGTAAAGCCGCGCGCTACACCGGCGGCCTGTGGGTCGGGAAGTTCCTCAAGACGTGCACGTATCAGAAGGTCAAGCCGGAAGCTTCGGCGCTGATCGGGGAGTACTGCTCGCGGCTGTGCGCTATCGAAGGCTTTGCCGGGCACAAGGCGCAGGCGGATCTGCGGGTGCGGCGGTACGGGCATCTGAAGCGGCCGGCACATCGGTAGGAACCACGACGAGAAGCATGAACCACGAAGGACACGAAGGAACACGAAGGAAACCCAACGGACCAAGCTGCCTGATTCCCAGCGCCCCCGGGGCTGACAGCGGGTTTACTTCGTGACCTTCGTGTCCCTCGTGGTGAGTGAGTTTGAAACAATACTCAACGAGGATCGACTGACATGGCAAAAATGGCATTCCTGGGGCTGGGCGTCATGGGTTATCCCATGGCCGGACATCTGAAGAACAAGGGCGGTCATGAGGTGACGGTGTACAACCGCTCCAGCGCAAAGGCGCAGCAGTGGGTCAAGGAGTACGGCGGTCGCAGCGCGCCGACGCCGCGCGAGGCGGTGGCGGGCGCAGAGTTCGTGATGATGTGCGTGGGCAACGACAACGATATCCGCTCGGTGGTCTACGGCGATGCCGGCGCACTGGGCGGCATGAAGGCAGGATCGATCCTGGTCGATCACACCACGGCCTCGGCCGATATCGCCCGCGAGCTGCATGCGAAGTGCAAGGCCGGCGGTATCGGGTTCGTCGATGCGCCGGTTTCGGGCGGGCAGACCGGCGCGGTCAACGGCCAGCTCGGCATCATGTGCGGCGGCGAGGACGACGTGTTCGCCAAGGTCAAGCCGGTGCTCGACATCTACGCCAAGAGCTGCGTCCTAATCGGAGGACCGGGGGCCGGCCAGCTGTGCAAGATGATCAACCAGATCGCCATCGCCGGTCTGCTGCAGGGGCTGTCGGAGGCGATCAACTTCGGCAAGAAGTCTGGCCTCGATATCGAACGGGTGATCTCCGTGATCTCCAAGGGTGCCGCGCAGTCGTGGCAGATGGAGAATCGCTGGAAGGCGATGAACGAGGTGAAGTTCGACGGCTTCGGCTTCGCCGTGGACTGGATGCGCAAG
>DAIQQA010000116.1:0-2268 GCA_036787045.1 Burkholderiales bacterium
CGATGGGCAGCAGGGTTGCGCCCGGCAACGCCGCGATCACGCTCTGTCCCTCCATATAGCCCAGTACGCGTGCCTGGACGCGTGGGCTGCTGCGCTCGCTCAACACCTGCACGTTGAGTACGGTGCCGACTGTGAGCTGGAGATCGACAGGAGGGCGCCCCGCGGGGGCGGTATCTTCCAGGATGGCGGGGTCGGGCGTAGCGCTCACGGGATTGGACCGACGGAAGGCAGTGGCAGGGTCAGCAAGACTGGAGACGCGACCGACAAGGTTCGAGCACTCCATGCGTCGGTGCCGCTGGGCAGCGCGATCCTGTCAATCCTGAGAAATCCTGTTGGTCGCGTCCCGCTGGTTCCGGCTCGGTACTCCTCAGGCGATAACGGCGACCGGACTGCGAACTTGAGCGGGACTGTCGCCCACCAGCGGCTCTTGGCAGCGTGCCCGGGAATCTCTATTGTCTCGATCTGTCCCATTCAGTACACGCATGCCCGTCGCCGTCGACCAGTACTCGATCCAGCCGCTTGGAGACCGCGCGCTCGTGATCGAGCTGGGCTCGGCTGTCAGTGCTGCGGTATCGGCGCGCGTGCGCTGGTTCTGCGAGCGTGTCCTCGCAGCCGGCCTGCCCGGCGTGCGCGACGTCGTGCCGGCCTTCTGCTCACTCACAGTCCATTACGATCCGCTGCAGTTCGCCCGCGCCGACGGCAGCGCCTTCGATGCGGCCCGCGGGGCGGTCGCGGCATTGCTGGCCGAAGCTCCCGAGCCGGCGGAGGCGCTAGCGCGGCTGATCGAGATCCCGGTGTGCTACGGTGGCGAGTACGGAGAGGATCTCGAGCCGCTGGCGCGCGAGCACGGCATCACTCCCGCCCAGGTCGTCGAGCTGCATACCGCGTCCACCTACTTCGTCGGCATGCTCGGTTTCGCGCCCGGCTTTCCCTATCTGGCCGGACTCGACGCCCGGCTCGTCACCCCGCGCCGGTCCACGCCGCGCCCGCGAGTGCCGCGCGGCAGCGTCGCCATCGGCGGCGAGCATACCGGGGTGTATCCGGTGGATTCGCCTGGGGGCTGGCATCTGATCGGCCGCACGCCGATCACGCTATTCGATGTGAACCGTGATCCGCCCAGCCTGCTGCAGGCCGGCGACGAAGTGCGCTTCGTCGCCATTCCGTCCGAGGACTTCGTCCGTATCGAGGCCGGCGGGCGATGGCCCTGAAGATGCTGCGCTCGGGGATCCTTTCGACTGTCCAGGACCTCGGGCGGTGGGGATACCAACGCTTCGGCGTGCCGGTGAGTGGTGTGATGGACGAGGTGTCGCACCGCCTGGCTAACTGGCTGGTCGGCAACGACGAGACCGAGGCCACCCTGGAGATGACGCTGGTGGGCCCCGGGTTCACGGTCACGCGCGACACGCTGCTGGCGGTGTGCGGAGGGGACTTCGAGCCGCGCGTGAACGGCCAGGCCATGCCGCGTGCACGGCCGGTGCTGGTGCGGGCGGGCGGTGCGCTGGAGTTCGGGCCGTGCCGGGCGGGCTGCCGCGGGTATCTGGCTCTCGCGGGAGGCGTGCAGGTGGCCCCGGTGATGGGCAGCCGCAGCACCTACCTGCGCGGGGGCTTCGGCGGTTTTCGCGGCCGGCCGCTCAAGCGTGGCGACCTCCTGGATACCGTGCCGCTGGATGCGGCGCGCTTCCCGAGCCTGCGCCAGAAGCTGGCGGCTGGGCGCCTGCGCATGGCCTACCCGTCCTGGTCCGCCACCGAACGGGTGGACCTGCTGGCTCCCGGCCCCCACATGATCCGCTTCGTGCCGGGACGGCACTGGGCGCTGTTTGCCGAGAGCATGCGCGAGCAGTTCTGCGCCAGCGCGTACCGTATCGGCGCTCAGTCCGACCGCCAGGGCTATCGGCTCGACGGTCCGACGCTGGTGCCCGCCGAACCCATCGAGGTGATCTCCGAGGGCGTCACGTTCGGGACGATCCAGGTCCCGCCGTCGGGCGAGCCGATCGTGCTCATGGCGAGCCGCCAGACCACGGGCGGCTATCCGCGGCTCGGCGAGGTGGCGAGCGTGGATCTGCCGCTGCTCGCGCAGTTGCCGCCGGGGTCCGCGGTGCGTTTCCAGCAGATCGGCCTGGAGGAGGCGCAGTCGCTGCTGCTTGCGCGCGAGCGGGAGATGGCGCGCACGCGCGAGGCGATCCTCATGCAGGCTCGGCGCTGACCACGGCTAACCGCATCGAACGCAGAGGAACAGAGAGGCAAGCCGAACATCTCAACGCAAAGGCG
>DAIQQA010000116.1:2368-16922 GCA_036787045.1 Burkholderiales bacterium
CGCATGCGCAAGACCATCGATCTGAACTGCGACATGGGCGAGAGCTTCGGCGCCTGGCGCATGGGCGACGACGAGGCGGTCCTCGCGCATGTCACCTCTGCCAACATCGCTTGTGGCTTCCATGCCGGCGATCCCGGCACTATCCGCCACACGGTGCAAGCGGCGCTGGCCCGTGGTGTCGCGGTGGGCGCGCATCCGTCGCTTCCCGACCTGGCGGGCTTCGGGCGGCGCGAGATGCGCATCGCCCCGGAGGAGGCCTACGAGCTGGTGCTGTACCAGGCCGGCGCGGTTGCCGCGTTCGTGCGCGCTGCGGGCGGGACGCTGCACCACGTGAAGCCGCACGGCGCGCTGTACAACATGGCTGCCCGCGACCGCAAGCTCGCCGACGCGATCGCCTGTGCGGTGCGCGACTTCGACCGCGATCTCGTGCTGTATGGGCTCGCGGGCAGTGAGTTGATCCGTGCAGGGCAAAGCGCCGGCATCCCGGTGGCAAACGAGGTTTTCGCCGACCGCACTTATCAGCGCGACGGCAGCCTCACGCCCCGCAGCTGGCCGGATGCGCTGATCCAGGATGTAGAGGCCTCTCTGGCGCAGGTCAGGCGCATGGTGGAGGACCGCCAGGTCAAGGCGGTGGACGGCACGCTGGTCGCGATCGAACCGGATACGTTGTGCATCCACGGCGACGCGCCACAGGCTGCTGTCTTTGCCGTGCGGATCCGGGCGGAGCTGGACTCAGCCGGGGTTGCTGTGCGGGCCGTTCAAGCTTAAGCCCAACGCAGAGGCGTTGAGATGTGGGTCCTAGGGCCCGCGGGACATCACACCTTCTCGAAGTCGATCCGCTCGTCCACCGGCAGCCCCTTGAGATGGCGGCGCAGGCAGTCCAGCGCCATCTCGACCGCGCCCAGGCGCAGCCACTCGCGGCCGCCGAGCATGCGGCTGCGCCGGGTCGCAACCTGCTGCTCGGTCGCGATGGCGAGACTGATGGTCCCGCCGAAGTCGATCTGGTCGGGGCCCTGATCGAGCTCGATGAGTATCGCCAGCGCGTGCGTGGCGCCGGTCTGATCGCGGGCGGCGCGCGCCACGGCTTCGGCAAGCGGCAACGTCAGCTCGCTGGCTGCTGAAGATGCGCCGAGGCCGACAGCTGCGCGCACCTGGGCCGGATCGCCCGCCACGATGCCTCGGCGGAAGACCTTGTCGGCGCCGGGGAGTGGCGCGAGGCGCGCGGCAACCGCACCGCCGGTGAACGTTTCCACGATGGCGAGCGAGCCCTGCCGGCGGGCCAGTTCCTCCAGAACCACACCCTCCAGCTTTCGATCGTCCTCGGCCACGATGAAGTTGCCGAGCCGCTTGCGCACTTCCTGCTCGACCGGTGCCAGCTTCCGCCGGATGTCTTCCATGTCCGTGCCGCGCACGGTCAGCTTGGTCTCGATCTGGGGATAGTGCGCGCGGAAGCCGAGCTTCACGCTCCCGTCGGGCGCGAGCGTCTCCACCCCCGCGAGCAGGCTGTCGACGCGTGATTCTCCCAGGCCGTAGGAGTGGAAGCGCTTCAGGAAGCTCGCGGTCGGCCGACCGCTCGTCGCGAGGAGCCGCGGGATTACCTGCTCCTCGAGCATCCGGTGCAGCTCACGTGGGACCCCCGGGGTGAAGAAGAAGCGCGCCTTGCCGATGTCGACCGCGAAGCCGCAAGCCGTTCCGATCGGATTGTCGAGCAGCTCGGCGCCGGCGGGCAGCATGGCCTGCTTGCGGTTGCTGGGCGGCATCACGCGGCTGCGCCGACGGCAGAACTCCGCCATCCGGGCGAACCACTCTTCGTTGAAGACCAGCTCGACACCGGCGGCTTGTGCCGCGATCTCCTGGGAGAGATCGTCGACGGTCGGACCCAGCCCGCCGTTGACGATGACAGCATCGACCCGCTCCGCGGCGAGCCGGAACGCCTGCAGCAGGCTCTCGCGATCGTCCCCGACCGTCGTGCCCCATTTGACCTCGAGGCCGACGTCCCCGAGCTTCTGGCTGATGTAGCTGAAGTTCGTGTTGACGATGGCGCCCGTCAGGACCTCGTCACCCGTGCATAGGATCTCGATGCGCATGGCCGGGGAGCCTAGCATTTGCCCCTGGCATGCGGCAAGGCCGGCCGGATTTCACTGTGCGATACTCCGAGCTTGGCGATAATGCACATTCGAAAATCTCAACGCAGAGGCGTTGAGAACTAATGCTTTAGCCAGGAGGAGAACAAATGGCCGTGGACTGGCCGGAACAGATCTACCGCGAGCTGCTCGCCGCCGACGTGCGGCAGGTCGCCTATGTGCCCGACGCGGGCCATCGCAGCCTAATCGAGCGGTGCCAGGCCGACGCTTCCATGAAGACGATTTCGCTCACCAGCGAGGAGCAGGGCGTGGCGATGCTGACGGGGGCCTGGCTCGGCGGGCAGCGCGGCGTACTGCTCATGCAGTCGAGCGGCGTGGGCAACTGCGTCAACCTGCTCTCGCTGCCCCACGAGTGCCGCATCCCCCTGCTGATGCTGGTGACCATGCGCGGGGAGTGGGGTGAGTTCAACAGCTGGCAGCTTGCCATGGGGCAGGGCACGCCCGCTGCGCTGCAGGCCGCCAACGTGCTCGTCTACCGGGCGGACAGTCCGGAGTCGGTCGCGGAGACCGTGCGCGCTTGTGCGGCGCTCGCTTTCAACTCGGGCCGGGCTGTTGCGGTGCTGATCGGCCAGCGCGTGGTTGGCACCAAGAGCTTCAAGTGAGGGGCGCTCAGATGGCTACTGCACTCAAACGGCGTGACACGATGGCGAGGATTCTCGCCGCACGCGGCGACGCTCTCGTGGTGACCGGGTTGGGCTCGACGACCTACGATGCCTACGCAACCCACGATTCGCCGCTCACCTTCTATCTGTGGGGCGCGATGGGCGCAGCGGCGATGATCGGCCTGGGGCTCGCGAACGCGCAGCCGCAACGCCGGGTCTTGGTGATCACCGGAGACGGCGAGATGCTGATGGGGTTGGGCTCGCTTGCCGCCATCGGCGCGGAGCGGACTGCCAACCTGTCCGTCGTGGTCATCGACAACGAGCACTACGCCGAAACGGGCATGCAGGCTTCGCACACCGCGCGCGGGGTGGATCTCGCCGGCATAGCACGCGCAGCCGGCTTCGCTCACGCGTCGACGGTGCGCACGGCGGACGAGCTGGACTCCCTGCTCCCAAGCCTCTACGGCGCTCCTGGCCCCGTGTTCGCCGTGGTCAAGGTCGTCGCTGAGCCCGCCGCGATCGCGCTGCCGCCGCGCGACGGCGCCTATCTGCGCAGCCGGTTCCGCGCGGCGCTGCTCGGCGAGGCGCGGGCTGTCGAGTAGTCCAAGGCACTACATCTCAACGCAAAGGCGCAAAGGGCGCAAAGAAAGAACAAGAAACAGCCCAACGCAGAGGCGCAGAGGACGCAGAGGGCCGCAGAGAGAGCCGAGCGTGCTTCAAGGCCTTGCTTGGCGTCCTACCGATCGCAGCCGAGGGAGCTCGGTGCCGTGGAAGTTGTCAGACTTTCCGGACCCGCATTCGCCCTTTTTTGCGCCCTTTGCGTTCTTTGCGCCCCCGGATCGGGGTCCGGGGCATGCTTTGCGTTGAGGTTTTTTGGGGGGAGCGCTAACCCCTTTCCCGAACCCCCTGCGTTTACACCTCTGTAGTCGTCAACTGCAGAGGAGAACGTCTATGGAACGCCTGTTCCTTACGCTGGCAGCGGTGCTGCTGTGCGCCCCCGCCTTCGCCGCCGGCAAGCTGGCCGAGCCTGATCCGTTCCCCGCGGCTTTCGTTCCCGATCCGCCGGCGCGCTGACACCAGACAAATCGCTTACCACGAAGACACGAAGGCACGAAGAAGACACAAAGAAGACACAAGACAGGGCCCGGTGCGTGGCTAGCTCGCATCGCAGATCTCCTGACGGTGTCTTGCGGAGCCGCCACAGCTACAAGATGAGAGCCACGCCAATCGAGTTTTCGTTCGTTCTTCTTCGTGTCTTCGTGTCTTCGTGGTGAGAGGTTCTCGTCCGGCATGCAGGGCCCGGGGGCGTATACTCCCGCGCTCATGGAGGCCGACGACACCGACGAGGCGCTGATGCTGCGCTACGCGCAGGGCGACGCGGCCGCTTTCGACGCACTGTACGGGCGGCATCGCGGTGGCGTGTTCCGTTACCTGCTGCGACAGCTCAACAGCAACCGCGCCGCTGCCGAGGAGTTGTTCCAGGACGTCTGGATGAGCCTGATCGGCGCGCGCAGCCGCTACCGGGTGGAAGCGAAGTTCGCCACCTGGCTCTATACCATGGCGCACAACCGGGTCATCGACCACTACCGCCGGCATCGCCCGCTGGAAGTGGTTTCGCTCGATGACGACGAGGACGACGATCCGCCGAAACTGGCCGCACCGCCCACGGCCCAGCCGGAGCGCGCGGTCGAAGCACGCCAGCAGGCGGCGCGCCTTCTGGCGTTGGTGGATGCACTGCCGCCGGCGCAGCGCGAGGCTTTCCTGCTGCACGAGGAAGGTGGGCTGAGCCTGGAGGAGATCGCTGCGGTCACCGGGTGTGACCGCGAAGCCGTGAAGAGCCGCCTGCGCTATGCCATGGACAAGCTCAGGCGCGGGATGGGAGATCTGCTGTGAGTGAGGCGCCCCGAGACGAATCTGCCAGCAGCGAAGCCGGTCTGGCGCGTGCCTGGCGCGAGGCCTCTCACGACGAGCCGCCGGCCGCGATGGACGATGCGATTCGCGCGGCCGCGCGCAAGGCAGTGCACGCCGGGCCGCGTCCGGCGGGCGCATCGCCGTTCGGTGGGCGCTGGCGCGTACCGCTATCCGTTGCGGCGGTGCTGGTGGTGAGCGCCACAGTTACGCTGCTCGTTGCTGAGCGCGATAAGCACGGATCGCGTTCCTTCCATGACCAGGCGGCGCCACAGGCCGCCTCCGCGCCGGAGCCTTTCGGCGCCGAGCCCGCGCCCGCGGAGCCTGAGCTTCCTGTGCAGGCGGCAGAGCAGCAAGTGCCGCCGGTACCGAGCCTACCCACGCCAGAGCGGCAGCGCGAACCCGCCGGCACTGCGCAGCCCCAGCTCGCCGAGCGCAAGGGGCTCGGCTCGGCTGCCCCAGCAGAATCCGCCGGCGCCGAGCCATCTCAAGCTCCGGCGCGCGCGCAACGAGCGGAGGGCCCTGCGCAACCGGCTCCACTCACCAGCACGGCCCCCGCCGCGGCTCGGCACGATGAGGCCGAAGCCGTTGCGGGTGCACCGGCTGCCGCGCCGCCCGCGCCTCGCGCAGCGGACACGTTGCGCGATGCGGCGCCGGGCGCAGCGGACGAGCCGGCTGACGGTCTGGCCAAGCGCGAGGCGCGCAGCGCAATCAGGGCTAAGGAGTCTGTCATGGAAGAAGCGCGGCCGCAGCCACCTCAGGCGCAAGAGCCTGCCCGGAAAGCCGCCCCGCTGCGGGCCGAACCGAGGGGATTGCCGGCAGCGCCCGGCACAGCAGCGTCGCCCGACGGGGATACAGCCGCAGATACCGAGAACCTGGAGCCGAAAGCCTGGCTCGAGCGCATCCTCGAACTGCGCCGCCAGGGCAAGCTGGAGGAGGCTGCCAAGAGCCTGAAAGTCTTCCGTGAGCGCTATCCAGACTATCCGCTTCCCCAGGAGCTGAACGGACCGCGCTGACCGGCCGTAACGCCAGTGCTGGCGCGGCTTTCCGCCCGCGTCGGCTAAAGTTTCCCCGCGCCGCACCGTTATGATTCTCGGGCGCGCGGACCCTCGCGCCCGCCCCCGCCTCCCCACCTCCAGCCGCGACGGTGCTGACCCCCAATCCACGGTTCGACGAGCTGAGAGCCACCGGCAAGCTGCCGTCGCCAGCCGGCGTGGCACTTGCCGTGATCGAGCTGTGTCGCCGCGAGGGCACCAGCATCGACGAGATCGCCCATGCGGTGCGTGCAGACCCGGCGTTGTCGGGACGTGTGATCAAGTTCGCCAACGCCGCTGCCAATGGCCCGCGCCGACCCGTGGTGTCGGTGCCCGAGGCTATCCGCATGGTGGGAACGAACACCGTGCGCCAGCTGGTGCTGGGGTTCTCGCTGCTGGGCCAGTACCGTGCAGGCGCGTGCAAATCCTTCGACTACGGCCGCTTCTGGTCGCGCTCGCTCGCCATGGCGATCGCTGCTCAAGGGTTGTGCCAGCGCGTGCGCGGCGCGCCGCCGGACGAAGCGTTCACCTGCGGCCTGCTCGCCGGCGTGGGTATTCTGGCGCTGGTCACGCTCTATCCCAACGAGATGGGCGAGCTGCTGGCGGCGCACCCGCAGAAGTCGGGGGCCGAGCTGGCGGCGGTGGAGCGCGAGCGCTTTGCCATCGACCACAACGAGTTGGGCGCCGCGTTGCTGGAGGACTGGCACCTGCCGCGCCTGTTCGTCTCGGCCATGTTCCACCACGAGCGCCCGGAGCAGGCACGAGTGCCCGAGGGCTCGCGCGAGTTCGTCATCGGCCATGTGTTGCACCTGGGCGCCCGTCTAGCCGACTTCTGCGTCGCCCGGGAGGATGATCGCAAGGCGCATGTCCCCGAGCTGATCCTCGCCGCGGCCAAGACTGGCCTCGAGGAAGCCGGTCTGAGCAAGCTGTGCGATGAGACCGTCGCGCAGTGGCAGGAGTGGGGCAAGATCCTGGAGGTCAAGACCCAGGACGTGCCGAACTTCGACGCAGTGGCAGAAGAGAAACCGGCGCCGCCGGTCTCGCTCGGGGAAGGTCCGTTGCCCGCCGCGCAGCTTCCGCTCACCATCCTGGCGGTGGACGACGACCGCTCGGTGCTGCTGGTGCTGGAGCATCTGCTGCGCGGGCTCGGCCACACCGTGCACACGGCCCAGGACGGCAAGACCGCGCTGGCGCGTGCGGTCAGCGTGCGGCCGCAGATCATCATCTCCGACTGGATCATGCCCGGCCTGGACGGTGTCTCGCTGTGCCGTGCGCTACGCGACACCGATGAAGGCCAGCGCATGTACTTCATCATCCTGTCCGCACTGGAGCAGGACGACCAGCTCATAGAGGCGTTCGAGTCCGGCGTGGACGACTATCTCACCAAGCCCTTTACACCGCGCGTGCTGGCCGCGCGTCTGCGCGCCGGACAGCGCGTGATCCGCCTGCAGGAAGAAGCGCGTCGGGACAGCGAGAACATGCGCCGCTTCGCCGCCGAGCTGGCAGTGGCCAACCGGCGGTTGCAGCAGGCGGCGCTGACCGACCCGCTCACTGGGATGCCGAACCGGCGCTACGGAATGGAGCGGCTCGAGCAGGAGTGGGCAGCGGGCTCGCGCACTCAGCGGCCAATGTCCTGCCTGATGATCGATCTCGACCAGTTCAAGCTGGTCAACGACACCTACGGCCACGACATCGGCGACCTGGTCCTGCGCCAGGTGGCTGCCACGCTGCGCAAGGAAGCCCGCACCGAAGACCTGGTCTGTCGAATGGGCGGTGAGGAGTTCCTCGTAATCGCTCCGGACACCACGCTTGGCGCCGCCATCCACCTGGCCGAACGGCTGCGAAGCGCTGTTTCGCGCACGCCGTTCTCGAGCGGTGCCGTCACCCATACGAGCACTGTCAGCGTCGGCGTGGCGCAGCGCGACCGCGCGATGACTCGCATCGACGAGCTGCTCAAGGTGGCCGACGAGGGTCTCTACGAGGCGAAGCGTGCCGGACGCAACCGCGTGGCCACGACGCAGGTCACTCCGGCCCAGGGGAAGGCAAGCTAGGGCGTAACTAAGGCTGAACCGCGCCTCTGCGGTTCAGCCTTAGGTGTTTGTGCTGGAACGCAAACAAAAAACGGCGTCAGGCCTTGCGACCTGACGCCGTTGGTATTTGTGGGTGCGCTTACGCGGCAGCCTTCTTCTTACCGGCCGGAGTGACTTGGGCAACCGCGGCCATGTTGGCCTCGGCCACCGTGGCCATCTGCTTGGCTGTCTTCACCATGGTCTCGTACACGGTGTTGGTGGAGTGGATCGCCGATTTTACGGCGGCCAGCGCCCCTTCGGATCCCGCCGGCGCGGACTTCATCGCCGCATCCAGCGTGACCACCATGTTCTTGTTGAACTCGGCGACCTGCTCTTCGAGCACGCTGGCGAACTCGCTCTGCGCCGAGGACACCACGTCGTATACGCTCTTCGTGTAGGCAGTGGCCTTCTCCCACGCCGGCTGCGCGATACCGGTGGTGACACTGGCCAGCTCGTTCACGTCCTTCACTGCGGCCAGCTGCTTGAGACTCTTGATGCTGTCGGCGTAGGCCGACTTGGCTGCCTTGAACTGCACGTCGGCCAGCTTCTCCATGTTCTCTGCGGTCAGCTCGGCGAACTTAAGCAGCGCGTCGAGCTGCGACTTGTTGAACACCGCGACCTGCTCGGTAACTTGGACCATATGGAACTCCTTTCCTATCAGGGGGTTGGATTGTGCCCGCCCGACTCGAGGACGGTATTGCTGCATCGCACAAAAGCCATTATAAGGGTGAGGAGACAGATGTCAAGAACGATTTGATGCGGTGCAATAGGCGCCCTTCTGGCGCCTATCGGGGCTTCCACACCAGTGTCACCCCGTCGCCCACCGGCAGCATACTGATGTGCACGCGCGGGTCGTTGTACAGGCGGGCGTTGAAATCGCGGATCGCCACGGTAGTCGTGTCGCGGTCCTCGGGGTCGGCCGGCCGTCCCGACCACAAGGTATTGTCGATGGCGAGGAGACCGCCCGGACGCAGCAGACGCAGCGCGCGCTCGTAGTAGTTCCAGTAGTTGCTCTTGTCCGCGTCGATGAACGCGAAATCGTACTGGCCGCCATCGCCCTGTGCGATGAGGCGGTCGAGCGTCTCGACTGCCGGCGCGAGATGCAACGCCATCTTGTGCTCGACGCCTGCCTCCTTCCAGTAGCGGCGCGCGATCGAGGTCCATTCCTCGCTCACGTCGCAAGCGGTCACACGCCCGTCCTCAGGCAGGGCGAGGGCGACTGCCAGTGCGCTGTAGCCGGTAAACGTTCCCACCTCCAGGCAGCGGCGCGCCTGCAGCAGGCGCACCAGCAGGGCCAGCAGCTGCCCCTGTTCGGGCGAGATCTGCATCATCGCCATGGGCAGCTGCGCGGTCTCCTCGCGCAGCCGCGCCAGGATGGAGGGCTCGTGCACCGAAACGCTCAGGAGATATCGGCGCACCTGGTCGGACAAGCCGAGCGTCGTGGTGGACATGGTCTTGCGTCAGCGGCAGTGGGGAGACTGCACACGTTACCACGAGGGAAGCGGGTGCGAGCTACCCGGCCGCGGACATTGCGAACGTCACAGTCTCATGGTCGGTTCGGCGTCGCCCTGCGTCATGGTCGTGCAATAACAAAAGGAGACACTCGCACTGCGGCGGAAGGGCGGCGTTGGCCGGATATCCGATGCCGCGACCCCGATCCTTCCTGCTCCGGGGATACCCCCTCGGATCGGCACTCACAGGAGACCTCCATGAACATCCTTATCGACCGCGTCCGTGTGCCCTTGGCGAGCGCGGCCCTCGCCGGCGCACTGCTGCTGGCATTGGTGCCGGCCTCCGCCCTTGCGGGGGATCACCCTGCGCGCAAGGGCGCGCAGTTCGAGCGACTCTCCACCTTCCTCGTGTGCGAGAACACCAGCTGCGACCGCAGCGTGGTGGAAACCACCGTGTCCGAGATCGTGGCCGCGAGCGAGGACGGCCGGACGCTGATCTACACCGACAGCGCGCAGGGCCTGATCGGGCTCGTTGACATCACCAATGCGGCGCAACCGAAGGCCCTCGGCGTGGTAGATGTCGGAGGCGAGCCCACTTCGGTCGCGGTCGCCGGCCGGTATGCGCTGGTCGCCGTGAACACCTCCGAGGATTTCCTCAGCCCGTCCGGTTGGCTGAAGGTCTTCGACATCCATGCGTGCGTCGCGCAGATCCAGATGTGTGTCCCGCTGCGCGAGATCGACATGGAAGGCCAGCCCGACTCCGTGGCGGTGAGCCCCGACCGGGGCTACGCTGCAGTCGCAATCGAGAACGAGCGCGACGAGGATCAGGTCGTGGACGGTGTCGAAGGCGGCCTACCCCAGCTCCCGGGCGGATTCCTGCAGATCGTCGACCTGAAGGGCCGTCCCTCGCACTGGGACAGGCGCAGGGTCGAGCTGACGGGCCTGAGCGAGTATGCGCCGGAAGATCCCGAGGCCGAGTACGTTGCGATCAACCGGGCCAACATCGCCGCCGTCACCCTGCAGGAGAACAACCACATCGTGCTGGTGCATCTGCCTAGTGGCAAGGTGTTGCGCGACTTCCCGGCCGGGCAGGTCAGCCTCCAGGGTATCGACACGGTCGAGAACAAGCTGATCGAGCTCAACAGCGGGTTCGAGGATCGGCCGCGCGAGCCGGACGCGATCGCCTGGCTCGGCACAGGCAAG
Source organism: Burkholderiales bacterium (assembly GCA_036787045.1). Taxonomy (GTDB): domain Bacteria; phylum Pseudomonadota; class Gammaproteobacteria; order Burkholderiales; family SHXO01; genus SHXO01. The sequence goes on from DAIQQA010000116.1 coordinate 12,780, forward strand.
CTGATCACTGCAGACGAGGGCGACCTTTTCGGTGGCACCCGCGGCTGGACCGTGTTCGGTCCGAGCGGGCAGGTCCTGGGCGCTGCCGGCACGAGCTTCGAGTACCTCGCGATCCGACACGGCCACTATCCCGAGCAGCGCGCTGACGCTAAGGGCGCCGAGCCGGAGGGCGTCGCTGTCGCACGTTACGGCGCCACGGAATACGCCTTCGTGGGTTCGGAGCGGGGCAACTTCGTGGCCGTTTACCGCGTGCGGGGCACGCATCTGGCCTTTGTGCAACTCCTGCCCACCGGCATCGGACCCGAAGGGCTGCTTGCGATCCCGCAACGCAACCTGTTCGTGACTGCATCCGAGGAAGACGGCAGCGAGCCGGGCGAGATCCGCTCGATGATCAGCATCTTCCGGCTGCAGGGTGGCGCGGCAAGCTATCCGGACATCGTGTCTGCGAGCGTCGACGGCAAGCCCATCCCCTGGGGCGCGTTGTCTGCTCTCGCCGCGGACCAGGACGATAGGAGCATCCTCTATACGGCGCATGATGCTTTCTACGCCAACTCGCGCATCTATACCTTGGATGTGAGCCGCGATCCGGCCATCATCACAGCCGAGCTGCCACTCGTGGACGGCGCCGGTCAGCCGCTCAGCTATGACCTAGAGGGCCTGGCGCAACGTGCGGGCGGCGGGTTCTGGGCGGTGTCCGAAGGGGCGGGAACCTCGTGCAACGCGGCCGACCCGGCGACCCGCCGGCGCAACTGCAACATCCTGCTCAGGATCAGCGCAGCCGGCGTGGTGGAGGAGGAGATTTTCCTGCCCGACGCGGTCAACGCAAAGCAGCGCAGTAACGGCTTCGAGGGTGTCGCCGTTACCGGCTCGGGTGCGGACGAGAAGGTCTACGTCGCCTTCCAGCGCGAGTGGACCGGGGATCCGGTAGGCAAGGTGCGGATCGGCGTGTACAGCGCGGCTGACGGCTGGAAGTTTCTGTACTACCCACTCGACCCGAGCGAGTCCCCGGCAGGCGGCTGGGTCGGCCTGTCGGAGTTGACGGCGCTTGGCGACGACCGCTTCGCAGTGCTGGAGCGCGACAACCAGGGCGGCCCGGACGCACGCATCAAGCGCCTCTACGTGGTCTCGCTGGCGGGCCTCACACCGGTTGCCGAAGGCGCGGGCGAAATCCCCACCATCGCCAAGACGCTCGCGCAGCCCGACATCGATCTGCTGCCCTACTTGCAGTCGACCAACGGCTACGTGCTGGACAAGCCGGAAGGGTTCGCAGTTGCTCGCGATGGCAAGGTCTACTTCAACACCGACAACGACGGGGTGGACGACGCGCTCGGCGAGAGCCGCCTCTTCCGCCTGGGCAAGATTCTCGAGTAACGTCGGTGTGCCGGGATCGCACGCTCATGTGCGATCCCCGGAACCGCGATGCGAGGGCGAGGGGCTTCCCAACGGCGCCAAGACTTTCCCGACCAAGCGACCCTGATGATCACCCACTGAGCTGACGAGAAGGTGGTCCTCCGTGGGGTAAAGGGTCGATGGCGAGTCGTTGCGTCGATGGTTGTCTGGTGATACGGCAGCTTGGGTGCAGCGCTCCTGCAGGTTTCAATAGACGGAAATCACGATCTTCCCGAAGTGCTCGCCGCGCTGCATGCGCCGGAACGCTTCCGCGCCTTTCTCGAGCGGAAAGGTGCTGTCGATCACCGGGCGCAGCCGATGTTGTGCGATGGCCCGGTTCATCGCCTCGAAGCGGGCGCGTGATCCGACTGCGATGCCCTGCACCCGCACTAGCGGGCCGATAAGCGCACGCAACGGGACCGTCGCCTCGTAGCCCGCCACGAAGCCCACCACGCCGACGAACCCGCCGAAGGCGAGCGCCGCTAGCGACTTGGTAAGCGTCGAGCCCGCAGTCTCGACGATGATGTCTGCACCGCGCCCGTTCGTTGCTTCCTTGACCGCGACATGCCAGTCGGGCGTGGTGCGATAGTTGATCCCGACATCGGCGCCGAGCTCACGCACCCGCGCCAGCTTCTCGTCACTCGACGAGAGCGCAATGACCCGTGCGCCAGCGAGTCTGGCGAACTGCAATGCGAACAAGGCCACGCCGCCGGTGCCCTGCACGAGCACCACATCACCGGTCTTGATTTCACCTTCGGCCAGCGTCGACCAGGCTGTGAGGGCAGCGATGGGCAGGGTGGCCGCCTCTGCGTCGGTGAGGTGCTCGGGGGCACTCACCGCGTCTTGCGCCGGCACGACGACGTACTCCTGCAGGACGCCGGTCAGCGGCGCGCCGAGTGTGCGCCTGGTTCGCTGCTCTACCGTGGGCAGTCCGTCGTGCCAACCCTGGGTGTAGTGCGGTGTGACGCGATCGCCCACCTTGAAGCGCGTGACCTCCTCGCCGATCTCGACCACCTCGCCGCACGCGTCCGAGGCCGGGACATAGGGTAGTGGCAGCGTCGGCATGTAGTTCTGCGTCAAGATTGCCAGGTCGCGATAGTTGAGGCTGGCGCAACGTACGCGGACGAGGATCTCGCCGCGACGCGGACGGGGGATCGAGCGCTCGGCCAGAATCAAGGCATCGATGGAAAGACCGCGCGCTTCCAATGCCCGCATGGTCTGCTGTGCAGTCATTCGACGGCTCCTATGAAGGGACCGCCATCGTAACGCGAGTGGCCGTATCGTGGTTGGACCGCGCCCACCACCCCCGTCACGCTGCGCATGCCACGCCGAGTGCGCCGCGAGGGCGCGGGATCAAAAAAAGCTCCCCGCCTCACGAGGCAGGGTGGCGCCGCACGCCGGACCGGTGTGGGGCTCACAGCGGCACTCCTGTGCGAGCCGCGCCGTGTCTGGACCGAACTCAGGCAGGCGGGCGCCTGCCTGCGCCCGACCGGTTCGCCTTGACTCACCCCTTGGCGGGAGTAGCATCCTCCTGTTTCCGGGCGCGGTTCCCGGAAAAGGGAAGGGGTAGTCTGCATGCCGTTCCTGCGTCGCAGCTGTCGAGCGAGACAAACGGAAGAAGATGAAGCTTCGACTTGCCAACGTTCTGCTCCTCACCGCGGCGTTGCTGGCAGCAACCGCATGGTCCACGCAAAGCCATGCGCAGACGAAGATGGCGCGCGTTGGGATCCTGACGGTGGACGCGGTGGGTCATGGCTCCAGCGAAGAGAAATGGCTGGAGCCGTTCCGTCGCGAGCTCGCCGAGCAAGGGTGGATCGAGCGTCAGAACGTTTCGTTCGAATACCGCAACGCAGGCGGCGACCCGTCGCGGTTCGCAGGGATCGCCGGAGAGCTTGTGCGGCTCAACGTCGATGTGATCTTTGCCCCCAGCGCGCCGGCGGTGCGGGCTACCCATGCCGCGACCCGCGCGATCCCGATCGTCGGGCTCGATCTGACGACCGACCCCGTCGCCGAAGGGTATGCGCTGAGCTATGGTCGACCCGGTGGAAACGTCACCGGGGTGTTTCTCGATGCGCCTGGGTTTGCGGGCAAGTGGCTCGAGCTCCTGAGGGCCATGGTGCCCGGGCTGTCGCGGCTTGTGGTCCTGTGGGACCCCAGCCCGGGCGACGCGCACCTGCGGGCACTCCAGGGCACTGCCTCGGCTTTCGGCATCCAGCTCCAGGTCGTCGAGGTGCGCAAGCCGGAGGACATCGACAGGGCCGCGTCGGCATTTCGGGGACGGCCGCAGGCCCTCATCAGCCTACCGTCGCCCATGATTTACGTGGAGAGCGCGCGGCTCGCCAGGCTGGCGCTGAGTCAACGGTTGCCCGCGACATCGATGTTCCGTGTGTTCGCCGAAGCGGGCGGTGCGCTGGCCTATGGCCCCGAGATGCCTACGACGGCCGAGCGCTGTGGTGTCCTCGTGGCGAGGATCCTGCGCGGCGCCAAGCCTGGGACGCTTCCAATCGCGCAACCTGAGGCCTTCGAGCTTGTTGTGAACCTGAAGACCGCCAGGGCGATCGGCCTGAACGTTCCGGAGTCGGTGTTGGCCGGCGCGACCGCGGTGATCCGGTAGTCTGGGACGCGATATGAGACCTCGACTTCCCGGCGTGTTGCTCCTCGCCGCGACATTGCTGACCGCATGCATCTGGGTGAGCGTGAGCTGGGGGCAGCAGAAGATTCCGCGCATCGGAAAGTTCGTTCTGACGTCGAGAG
>DAIQQA010000262.1:0-4947 GCA_036787045.1 Burkholderiales bacterium
CATACTGGGAACCATCGAGATGACATTCCGAGGCCTGAGCGTTATCGCGCTGTGCGCGGCAGTACCGGCTACAGCAATGCCGGCGCTGGCAGACGCAACCAAGCCGGTGCCAGCCACGCGGTGCCAGGGGGCGTTCCCGCCGGCTTCGTGCATCGACCCGAGGACCCCGCGCCAATCGCAAGGCACCCGCGTTGCACGAACCGCGCGCCGGGCGCCGACAGCTCGCCCCGTCATCCCGGTGCCAAGTCGTCCGCCGCGACCCACGATGGTCGCCCAAGCTTCCAAGTCCACTGCATCGGACACGGACCTGCCTCTGAGCCGCGAGGAGCTGTTCGGGGCAGAACCGCCTGCCCCGGAACCTGAGCCGAAGAAGTCCCCCCCCGCCGCGGGCGAGCCGCCGACCAGTCGGGAGGAGTTGTTCGGCATCGAACCCGCCCCGAGCGGCGAGGCGCAACCGCAGGTCACGAAGCCCAAATCTGCCCCGCTCCGGCTGCGCGGCTTCGTCCAGGCCGAGCCGACTTACACCTACGCCGCTCCGGACCACTGGTCGAGGGCTGTTGTGCGCACGCAGGTCGAGGCGCTGGGGCAACTGAGCGACTCTCTGAAGTGGAAAGCCAGTCTGCGGCTCGATCTGGACCCAGTCTACGCCAACTCGGATTTTTACCCTGCCGCGGTCAAAGAGGACCAGCGGGCCGAACTGCTGGTGCGTGAGACCTACCTGGACTGGTCGGCCGGCAACTGGGATCTGCGCCTCGGGCGCCAGAACATCGTCTGGGGCGAGGTGGTCGGCCTGTTCTTCGCCGACGTTGTCTCCGCACGCGACCTGCGCGATTTCATCCTGCCGGAGTTCGAGATCCTGCGCATTCCGCAGTGGGCGGCGCGGGCCGAGTACTTCTGGAAGGACTCTCATCTCGAGCTGGTCTGGATCCCCTACCCCAGCTACGACAACATCGGCAAACCCGGGGCAGAGTTCTATCCCTTGCCGGCAATCAGTGTTCCCGGCTTCAACACCGCGATTGCCGATGAGCAGAAGCCCGGCACCGGCCTCGACGAGGGGAACTACGGCCTGCGGCTGTCCACGCTGCGTAACGGCTGGGACTTGGCCGGGTTCTATTATCGCAGCCAGAGCGCAAATCCCACGTTCTACCGCGATGTCACTCTCGCGCCGACCCCGACTATCACGTTCACGCCGCGGCACGACCGCATCTGGCAAGCCGGTGGCACGCTGGGCAAGGACTTCAGGAGCTTTGTCCTCAAGCTGGAGGGCGTCTACACCGCCAACCGTGGCTACGAGGTAACGCGCGTTGACGATCCGGATGGCGTAGTCGAACAGGATACGCTGGAGTACATCGTAGGCCTGGACTTCACCCTGCCTCACGAGGTCCGGCTCAACCTGCAGGGATTCCAGCGCTATTACTTGGACTACGACGCGACCATCCTCGCCGACGAGGTCGAAAGCGGGTTGACCTTGCTCCTCTCGGGAAAGATCACCCCCAAGGTCGAGCCGAGCCTGCTGCTCATACAAAGCCTCAACCGCAATGACGGCCTGGGCCGTCTGCGCGTGAACTGGTATTGGCGCCCCAACTGGCGGCTGGCGGCCGGGCTGGACGTCTTCCATGGTCCGTCGACCGGCTATTTCGGTCGTTACGACGACCGCGACAGGATCTACCTGGAGGCGCGCTACTCCTTCTGACCGGTCTTGCCGGAGGCAAGCGCACAAATGGCACGCAGTGTGGTACGGATCGAGCAGGTCTCCAAGGAGTACCGGCTCGGCAACCAGCAGGTCCCTGCGCTCAAGGATGTCACGCTGAGCATCGACGAAGGCGTCTTCCTTGCAATCGCGGGACCGTCCGGCAGCGGCAAGTCGACGCTGCTCAACTTGATCGGCTGCATCGATACGCCTAGCAAGGGGAAGGTTTTCATCAACGACGAGGAGGTCAGCAGAAAAACCCCCGATCAGCTCGCTGACCTTCGCGCCCGCAATATCGGCTTCGTCTTCCAGACGTTCAATCTTCTACCGGTACTGACCGCCGAGGAGAACGTCGAGTACCCTCTCCTCCAGCTCGAGGAGATCTCTCGCAAGGATCGTCGGGAACGGGTTGCGCTCTGGCTGGAGCGGGTTGGGCTTGCCAAGTTCGCCCGTCATCGTCCCAACCAGCTGAGCGGAGGCCAGCGCCAGCGGGTAGCGGTCGCCCGAGCCCTGGTCGCCGAACCGGACATCGTGCTGGCGGATGAGCCCACGGCCAACCTCGATCACAACACCGGCGAAGGCATCCTCGAGCTGATGAAGGACATCAACCGCCGGTACAAGACCACGTTCATCTTCTCCACGCACGACAAGAAAGTCATGTCGAAGGCCGATCGGCTGGTGTGGCTGGAGGACGGGCAGGTGCGCATGCTGGGCGTGCGCACTCCCGAGAAATGGGTGGTCGTGGATGAGCGGCGCCGCGCAAGACCAGCGCAAGCAACCGCAGCTCAGCAGTAGCCGCGATAGCCTGACGCTCAGGCCGAGCGCCCGGAGGAGCGTCTCGCGGAATGCCGACGTACCGCCTTGACCGCGAGATGACGGATAAGAAGCCCAGGCGGCATGCGAAGCCAATGACTCCTGGCGAGCAGGACCGTCCGCGCAAATCGCGCGCCTAGGCTGGCTCCGCGGTCTGGGTCGTCGGGGAGCGCAGAACGCGGCACCAGCCAGTCCATCGCCGACCGCACCGTGCGCGGCGGCGCGTAGCGCTGCATCCGCGATGTCACGCTGCCAGGGATCGGAGTCTCCAACCACCGGCTGCAGTAGCGCAGGGAATACCAGAGCGGGCGTCCCAGTCCGTGCAGCTCGGCGCGCTCCATCAGGGTGTCCCAGAATCCCGGCGCTACTGAGTGTTCGCGTACCAGCGCATCAACGTCGACCACGTCGCGGAGCCGACCGGCGAAGTCGGAGTCCTGAGCCAGATGGGCACAGGCGTGCAGGACCTGGTCTTCCGGGGAGAGCACCCGGAACGCCGTGCCCGCTACCGGAATCGACCTCTCGATCAGGGCACGCGCGTTCGGCTGGATCCGGCCGGTCGGTGGAAGAATCGTGTGATGCAGGTCCAGCTCGAGGCGATGCCCCGCGCACCGCATCGGCGGCAGCTCGTGACTCCAGGCGCGGTAATAGCGCTCGTCATAGGGGTCAAGCTCCTCGAACGCCCAGTCAGCCGCGGTCAGTCTCGTTTCGGCTGCTTTCAGACGGTCCTGTGGGACCATGAGGTCCACGTCGGATACGAACCTGCCGTCACTGAGCTTGAGCTCTTGGAGGATATACGCGGCTCCCTTCAGGACGATCACGGGAGCTCCCAATGGCTCCAGCAGTCGCACCAGTGTGCGCAACTCGTGCATCGTCATCTGTCGTTGGAACCGTGCCAGCGCGTAGTCCGACTCCAGGTGCTGCCGCACACGCTCCGGCACGCTGGACAGGACGCCCGCCGAATGGAGCCGGGCACGTAACGTTCCGAGCAGTCGGCTCGATCGGCCGATTCGGATCAGCACATCCCACTCGGCCTCATGCAAAGCTGCGGCCGAGCTGGCATCAATGAAGAGTCGGGTCAACAAAGCCGGCGCCCCAGACCCGGCGTTACCTGTGATAGGGAACGGAGCACGGGCTTGCACTGCGTCGGCACGAATGGGGGCGCTGTCCATCCAAAGCGCTCGTTGAACCGCGGGGTCCGGCCAGCTTAATACAGTAGCTTGCCCGCAACGATCAAGAGGACCGTAGCGATCGCGTTGCGGACGAGGGCCTCGGGCGCACGGGTGCTGAGCGCGGAACCTATCAGAATCCCCGGGATCGAGCCCAGCAGGAGGTTGGCGAGCAGACCGAGGTCGATGTTCCCCAGCACGAGATGTCCGGCGCCGGCCACCAGCGCCAGCGGAATTGCATGAGCCAGGTCGGTGCCGACCAGCTTTGCCGGGGTCAAGCGGTAGGGATACAAATATGCCATCGCGACGGTACCGAGAGCGCCGGCGCCAACGGAGGTGAGCGAAACCAGGCAGCCGACGACCGCGCCTGCAATAACCGTAAGTCCCGGTTGCCATTGCTTAAAGATCACCGGGGTATCCGTACGCAATACCCTGCCGATCTCGCGAAGACGGCGGCGGAGGAGCAAGCCTAGCGCGGTTAGAAGAAGCGCCACACCGAGGGCGTGCAGGATCACGCCGCTGCGGACCTGCCCGGTTCCCAGCACCCCGAGCAGCACGACCGTAACCAGCGCAGCCGGCAAGCTGCCGCTCGCCAATCGCCTTACGACGCCCCAGTCCACCGTGCCGCGGTTACCGTGGACGATCACCCCGAAGACCTTGGTGATGCACGCGAACAACAGATCTGTACCGACGGCAGTCTGCGGCGCGACGCCGAAAACGAGAACCAGCAGCGGCGTCATCAGCGCGCCGCCGCCTATACCGGTGAGACCGACAACGACGCCGACTCCAAACCCAGATAAGGCGGTCGCAAGGTCAATCACCGCGATTCCCCGTGCAGTGGTGCTCTCTCGGTTTCAACATAAGTCGACCGTCCCCGGCACGCCAGATGCGCGGCCATGCGACCCGCCCAGCCGGCCACTGTTGAGCTCTGCATGAATGCATTGCGCTCAACCTGCAGTAGTCCAAAGCCAACCACCCCGTCGCCTTCGGCGCCACCCCTCCTTAGTAAGGAGGGGAGACACTCCCCTCCTCTCCGAGGAGGGGTGCCGGCGCAGCCGGCGGGGTGGTGTCGAGGTGTGCAACGGGATTCTGCAAGGCTCAATAGTACAGTGACACGCAACCTGCAAAACACCGGGCGGCACACGTGGCCAGCCCAAGACCTCACACGCCCTGGTCGTTCTGGTTTTCTTCGTGTCTTCGTGGTGAGCGGTGGATTTAGTGGCGTCTCACCACCAGCCTCTAACGGAGGCGATCAGATAGCAGGGTCAAGATCTGCTG
>DAIQQA010000263.1:0-4915 GCA_036787045.1 Burkholderiales bacterium
GTCTTCCAGCACAGCGCGATCAGGTCCCGCACCTGGCCCGACGGTAACACCAGCGCCGCCTGGTCGAAGAACTTCTCCTCCAACTCCCGGTCCGTCATCGGCCTTCCGAGATTGCCGATCGCGTGATCGACGCGCTGGTGGATACGCTCGCCGCTGGTGAGCTCGACCTCCACACTGACCGCGTCCTCGGCAATGCCTGGGTCGGCGGTGGCGGTGACCTTGGCTTCGCGCACAGCCTTCACGTCCGGGTCGTTCACGGTTTCGTCGGTGAACTCATGCAGGCCAGCCTTGCCGCGCACCAGCCCGATGGCGGCGGCATGATAGACGGAGAACTTGCCCTCGAGCCCCACGCTGATGTGCTTCTTGTTGCACAGATCGAGCACCAGCGGCGCGACTCTCAACCGCACGGCCGCGATGTCCCGGGGTTTGATCGCACGGCTGCGAGCGATCTGGATGCAGGCGTCGATGGTGGGGTGGATCACGATGCCGCAGGGAAACGGCTTGTACGTGTTCTCGCGCAGGTCGAAGTCGATCCCGAGACGGTCGGTTACCTTCGACAGGTCGTACCTGGCAGCTTGCACGGCCGCAAACCCGCGCGGCCCCTCGATCCCGGTATCGCTGCCCGTGAAGCCCTCGCGCGCCAGCAGGGCGGCGACATAGCCGCTCTGCGCCGAGCGGCCCGGATGGAAGGCCTTTCCCATCGATCCGAACATCTCACGCAAGCCCGCGGCTTGCGTCGCAGCCAGCCCGAGCGCCCAGGTCATGTTCTGCACCGGTAGCCTGAGCAGCCTGCCGATCGCGGCCGCAGCGCCGAACACACCCGCCGTACCGGTGATATGCCAGCCGACATCGTAGTGCGCCGGGTACACCGCGTTGCCGACTCGGGATTCGGCCTCGAACCCCAAGACGAAGGCAAGCAGAAAGTCGGCTCCCGTCACCGGTTGTGTGCTGGCGTAGGCGAGCAGCGCCGAGGCCACCGGCGAGGAGGGATGGATGTAGTTCTTAGGTGTCGTGTCGTCGTAGTCGTGCACGTGCGAGCTGATGCCGTTCATCAGCGCGGCATGCAATGGGTCGAGACGGTCGCTGCGGCCGAGCACCTGGGCGATCGGCTTGCCGGAGTATTGAGCGAGCGCGCGTATGGCGATATCGACGGCCGGCTCCCGGCTGCCGCCAACTGCGCAACCCACATAATTCAACAGCGCGCGGTGCGCCTCGTGACGGACATCCTGGGGGATCGCGTCCAGCTCCGCGGACACGACATACGCTGCGAGCTCTTTCGTTACGCCCATCGCTCCCTGTCCTCACACCGAAGTCGGCGTGCGTCGCCGAGCTAGCACGCTCGGGCCCGCTCGTACGCAGGCCGAGGGATTATAGGAGCCGGCAGACGATCAGACAAGAAGACGATCTGCTGCTCTATTGAGCCGCAGTAGTCCAAGCCAACCACCCCGTCGCCTTCGGCGCCACCCCTCCTTTGCAAGGAGGGGAGACACTCCCCCCTCCTCTCCGAGGAGGGGTACCGGCGCAGCCGGCGGGGGTGGTGTGGAGGTCTGCAACCTGATTCTGCAGGCTCAATAGAACTCGTCGCCGGGTAGTCTCGAAACGTAGTGCTGCGGGGACCAGCCCGGGTCTTCTTCGTGTCTTCGTGGTGAGCGGTGGTTACGCCCGCGGCCATACCTCGGGATTGAGCACGCGCATGGGCTTGCCGTCCAGAAAAGCGAGCGCATTCTCGATCGACTCGCGATGGAACTGCGCGTACACCTCGTGAGTGCAGTAGCCCAGGTGCGGCGTGAGGACAACATTGGGCAGGCTGCGCAGCGGATGATCCGCAGGTAGCGGCTCCTCTTCGTACACATCCAGCCCTGCGACCAGCTTCCCGGTGCGCAGCCGTTCGAGCAGGGCCTGCTCGTCCACCAGCGGACCGCGCGAGGTGTTGACCAGGATTGCGCCCGGCTTCATGCGCGCGAGATCCGCCGCACCCAGGACGCCCTCGGTGCGCTCCGAGAGCACCAGGTGCAGACTGACCGCGTCGGACTCCGCCAGCAGAGTCGCCTTGTCGACGAGACGTGCGCCAGTCGCCTGGGCTTTGTCCTGGGTCAGATTCTGGCTCCACGCCAGCACCTGCATGCCGAGCGCCTGACCGTAGCGCGCCATCCGCGTGCCGATCCGGCCGAGCCCGATGACGCCGAGCGTTCTGCCTTCCAGCACGGTGCCGACCGGCACGCCAGTCTGAAAGGCGCCGGCACGCATCGATGCATCGGCAGCCGGAACGCAACGGGTCGCGGCGAGCAGCAGTCCCAGCGCCAGCTCTGCAGTGGCAGCACCCGAGCGCTCGCCGCCGGTGCCGCAGACGACGATCCCACGCGCCGTGCACGCTCCCAGATCGAGGGTGCGCGTGCGGGAGCCGGTGACGTTGAGCATGCGCAGGCGTGTCAGGCGCTGCACCAGAGCCGCCGGGAACGCAGTGCGCTCGCGCATCGCGAGCACGAGGTCGAAGTCGGCGAGAGTCCGTGCAACAGTATCCAGCCCAGCGAGCGGCTTCTCGAAGAAGGCCACCTCGGCCCGTCCCTGCAATCCGGACCAGTCGGCGCTGGTGCGGGCTACGCCCTGCCAGTCGTCGAGCACTGCGATTCGCGTCATGGGGTTCTCCTGATTGATGCTTGCACGAATGCACTACACGGAGGCTGCGGCGCCTCCAAAACAACCACCCCGTCGCCTCCGGCGCCACCCCTCCTTGACAAGGAGGGGAGACCCTCCCCTCCTCTCCGAGGAGGGGTGCCGGCACAGCCGGCGGCGGGGTGGTGTGCCCGTGACCCGCTTGCGCAAGGCGATAGGTTTCGTGCTCGTCATCGCCCGGCATCGCGGCGCTCCAGCAGCAGCTTTGCCAGCCGGCTCAGGCGTCGATCCGCAATGCCGTGCTGCTCCAGGCTCGCAGCCGTGCTGACCAAATAGTCCGCGCACGCACCGAAGTGGCCGTGCGCCTTCAGCGCTGTGGCGACGATCTGCTCGTCGCTGAGCCGCCCGGCGTACCCGGGTTTGCTGCGGTCCACCACGAATGCGACCGCGCGCAGGGTGCCGTCTTCGGTATCGGCGGTGACCCAGCGGGGCGTGTAGGTGCCCAGCACCATCTCGCGCCGCCACAGCAGGGCGAGCTCTCCGTGGAGGGTCGCTTCGTCGAGCCGGAAAGCGATTCCGCCGCAGGAGCCGCCGCGATCCAGGCCCAGCACGAGCCCGGGCACTTCCGGCGAGCCGCGGTTGATCTTCGACCAGAGATAGAAGCCGCGGTGGTAGCCGCGCACGCGTGCAACCCGGCGTTCGGCGAAGTGAAACGTCGGGCTCCAGATGAGCGAGCCGTACCCGAACACCCAGACCGGTCCGTGCTCGGCGCGGGCCGCCAGAGTTCGCGCGAGCGATGCTGCGAGGACCTCGTCGGACAGCAGCAGATGCCCGTATCCAGCCTCGCGCACAGCTTTGCGGACGCCGTCCTGCTCGAGGAAGGAGCGGTCGACTCTGTTCACAGTTGCCGAAAACCTGGCTACGCCTTCGGGAAGTCCGCCCCCAACGTGACCGCTTCCCAATCGTCGATGCTAGTCATCAACTGGTTGAGCTTCGCGCGCACGCGGTTGAGCCCGTCCTTGCCGAGGCTCAGATTGAGCGGCGGCGAACGTGACTCGACGATCTTGATGATCGCTTCGGCGGCGCGCACCGGATCGCCGGGCTGCTTGCCGTATCGGCTCGTGATCTCGGCCCGGCGTGAACCTGCGGTCGCCGCATAGGCGGGCATCGCCTCGCGTGGCTGCCTTAGCGAGCGGCCGGACCAGTCGGTCCGGAACGGCCCCGGCTCGATCGCCGTCACCCGGATGCCCAGTGGAGCGACCTCCTTTGCCAGCGCCTCGGACAGCCCTTCGACCGCGAACTTGGTGGCGTTGTAGTAGCCGGAGCTCGGATTGCCGACCAGCCCGCCGACCGAGGAGATGTTGATGATGTGGCCGTTACCCCGCGCGCGCATCCCCGGCAGGACGCGCTTGGTCAACGCCACGAGGGCGAAGAAGTTCGTCTCGAACATGGCGCGGACTTCAGCGTCCTCGCCTTCTTCCACTGCCGCCAGGTAGCCGTAGCCGGCGTTGTTGACCAGCACGTCGATGCGACCGAACCGCTTCTCGGCCTGCTCTACGGCGTGTGCGATCTGCGAGCCATCGCACACATCCAGCGGCAGACCCAGGGCCGCATCCGGATACGCGGTGACGATGTCCTCGATCTGCTTCGGGTTGCGGGCAGTGACCACCACCCGATGGCCGTGCTGCAGCACACGCTCGGCGAGCGCGCGGCCCAGGCCGGTCGAGCAGCCGGTGATGAACCAGACGGGTGCATTTTCGATGCTCGATGCCATGGCTCGATCCTCCTCCCATTGCCGCAGAACCTGGGCGCCATGATAAACCTTCCCCGCTGCCTAGCCCGCGTTTCCCATACCGCCGCCCCCCGGCACACACTTCACTCCTGCCACGCAATCACTCTGAATGCTTGCGCGCGCGCCCTCGCTTCTACTGCTTCGCCGGCGCGACACTGGTGATCCCAGCCGACGTGGATCACCAGATCATCAACACCGGGACGGAGCCCATGCAGTTGCTTGCGGCGTTCTCGGCCACGCCAGTGCCCACCGTGTTCCCCGATGGCCAGCCCATCCCGCTGCCCTGGAAATCTTGACGGTCATTGCGCGTAAGCGATGGAGGTCCAACCCGCCTCGTGAGAGGCGGGAGGAGCTGAGACTCCCCTCCTGCCCGAGGAGGGGTGGCAGCGAAGCTGACGGGGTGGTGGGAGCCTGCCGGAGGGGGGTGGCAGCGAAGCTGCCGGGGTGGTGGGAGCCTGCCCTGCGTATCCAGCTACCACAGCTTGGGCGCAATCCGCTTTGTCCAAGGCT
>DAIQQA010000264.1:0-4838 GCA_036787045.1 Burkholderiales bacterium
CAAATGGGCGGAGGGGGCCCGGTGAGGCGCGGGGCACTGAATACCCGCTACGTGGGTTGGAGCATCAAGCGCGGGCTGCTCAGGCTGCGTTGGCCCGGACTGCTAGGCGCGGCGCTGCTGGTGCTGGCAGTGGGCTTTGCGCTTTTCGGCGTCCAGCCTGCCCGCGACCGGCTGCGGGCGCTCGACGCGCAGCGCGCCGAACTCGCGTCGCGTGCGGGCAGCCCGCGGGCCCAGGACGAGCGGCCTACGCAGCGCGGTCAGCTCGCCAACTTCTACGCCTTCTTCCCGCTGCCCGAGGCCGTGCCCGAAATGCTCGGCAAGATCCAGCGCGCGGCCGAGCGCAACGACCTGACCCTGGCCAAGGGCGAGTACAAGCTCGCGGAGGAGCGCGATTTCCGGCTTGCGCGCTACCAGGTCACGCTGCCGGTCACCGGCGCGTACTCGCAGGTGCGGGGTTTCGTCAACGACGTGCTCGATGCAGTTCCCTCGGCGGCGCTGGATGAGCTGACGCTCAAGCGCGAAGCCATCGGCGACGATGCGCTGGAGGCACGCGTGCGCTTCACGCTCTATCTGAGCGGGGAATGAGCCAGCATGAGCCCGAAGCTGCGCTCAGGCCTGTTGATCGCTGCGCTCGCCATTACATTGGGCGCCGTGTATTGGGCCAGCGGCCTGGACAGCGCGGAGGAGGCGGTCGAGGCCGTGGCGGAGTCCAAGCCGCGCAGCTCGCCTGCCGGCGATGTGCGGGTGGCGCAGGGGCCAAGCGATCTCGACCTCGAGCGGCTGCGCCGCGCGCCCAGCCTGGACCCCAGCACCGACCCTTTTGCCTTGCGGGACTTCCGGCCGGCTCCACCAGCGCTCAGGCGGCCGATCGCGCGGCCGGCCGCCGAGGTCGAGCCGCCGCCACCTCCGCCGCCGCAGGCGCCGCCGCTGCCGTTCTCGTATATGGGCAAGCTCGCAGAGGGCAACACCACTACGGTGTTCCTGACCATGGGTGACCGCAACCTGGTCGTGAGGCTCGGCGACGTGATCGACAACAACTATCGCCTGGAGGAGGTTACCGACACGACCGTCGTGCTGACCTACCTGCCGCTTACCGTCAAGCAGACTATTCCCATCGGAGCGAAGTGATGATTCGCGCTCTCGTGCTCGCGACATGCTGTGTTCTTCTCGCTTCGTGTGCCGGCTACCAGGCTCACGAGGAGGGCAGGAAGCTGATGATGGCCGGCGATGTCGATCGCGGCCTGGCCAAGCTGGAGGAGGCTGCCAAGGCCGCGCCAGGCAACTCCGACTACCAGCGCAGTTACGAGCGCGAGCGCGCACTGGTGGTCAGCAAGCATGTCTCCGAGGGGGACATCGAGCGCGCCGCGCTGCAGCTCGACGCCGCGGAGGCCAACTATCGCAAGGCGCTGGCGTTGGAGCCAGGTAACGCCCGTGCGCTGGCAGGGCTCGCCGCCATCGAGGCCACGCGCAAGCAGGTCGATGTGGTCGCGGAGGTTCGCAAGCAAGTCGAGGCGGGCGAGCTCGGTGCTGCCGAGGAGAAGCTGCGTGCTATCCTCGCCGCCGATCCCAACCAGCGCGAAGCGCGGGCGCTGCTCAACGTCGTTGCCGAGCAGCGTGCGCGCGCCGCGGCCGAGGTAAAGCCGGCGCCTCCCGAGATCCAGTCGCCCTTCACCAAGCCCATCACCCTGGAGTTCCGCGACGCCAGCCTGAAGTCAGTGTTCGAGGTGATCTCGCGAGCCTCGGGCATCAACTTCGTGTTCGATCGGGACGTTCGTGCGGACACCAAAATCAACATCTTCGTGCGCAACACCTCGCTCGATGACGTGGTGAAGTTGATCCTGGTCACCAACCAGCTCGAGCGCAAGCTGCTCAACCAGAACTCCGTGCTCATCTATCCCAACACCCCGGCCAAGCAGAAGGAGTACAAGGAGCTGGTCGTGCGCAGCTTCTACCTGGCCAACGCCGACGTGAAGCAGGCGCTCAATCTGGTGAAGGGCATGGTGAAAACGCAGGACGTCTTCGTCGACGAAAAGCTCAACCTGATGGTGGTCAAGGACACGCCCGACGCGGTGCGCGTGATCGACCGGCTCGTGCGGGCGCTGGACATCGCCGAGCCCGAAGTGATGCTGGAAGTGGAGGTGCTGGAGCTGGCGAGCAGCACCCTGCAGCAACTTGGCATCCAGTATCCCGAGCGCATCAACATCGGCAAGGTGCCAGTCCCCGGGGCCGCCACCGGCGACCTGACGTTCGTCATCGGTCAGGATGACGTCAAGGGCTTCGTGGTCAACCCGCCGATCGTCCTGGACATCAAGTCGCAGGATGCCGACGCCAAGGTGCTCGCCAACCCGCGCATTCGCGTGAAGAACCGAGAGAAGGCCAAGGTTCACATCGGCTCGCGCGTGCCGGTCGTCACCACGACCTCGACGGCGAACGTGGGAGTGTCTTCGTCAGTGAGCTACCTGGATGTCGGCCTTAAGCTCGACGTCGAGCCGAATATCTACCTGCGCGACGAAGTGGCGATGAAGGTCGGTCTGGAAGTGAGCAACATCACGCGTACCGTCAACATTGAGGGCACGCTGGCGTATGAGATCGGTACCCGCACCACCGGTACGGTGCTGCAGCTCAAGGACGGCGAGACGCAGATCCTGGCCGGTCTGATCAGCGACGAAGACCGCCGCACCGCCAGCAAGGTCCCGGGGCTGGGTGACATCCCCGTTCTCGGCCGACTGCTCGGGACGCAGGGCGACGACCGGCGCAAGACCGAGATCGTCCTGTTGATCACGCCGCGCATCGTGCGCACGCTCAATTGGGCGCAGGCCGGCTTGGCCGACGTGGCTGTCGGCACGGATGCGGCCATCGGCGCAGGTCCGCTGCGCATTTCGCCGACGGCGGCGGGGTCGCTGACGCTTGCGCCTGGCGCTGGTGCTGGCGCGGTCCAGTTGCCGCGCCCACCGGCGGTGCCCGGTGTCCCGTTACCTTCGCCGCGGACCGAACCCGAGACCGGGGTGCCGCCGGTCGGTTTGCCCGGCGAGCAGCCTGGGGAGGATCTCACTGAAGACGGTGGCGAAGAGGTTGCTGCGGCGGCACCGGGCGTGGGCGCCCTCCTGCTTGCAGCGCCGCTGGCGGCACGCGCCGGGGCGGAGGTGCTCATCTCCCTTGCGCTCGCACCCGGCGGCGCCGCGACGCGCGCAACGGCGGAGCTGGCTTATGACCCGCTCCAACTCGAGCCGGTCGGCGCCGCCACCTCGTCGCCCGGACGGGTCCCGATCCGCATCGACGGCTCCGCCGCCGTGCGCTTCCGCGTGCTGCTCTCCGCCGGTCGTGCGCAGGTACGGGTGGAGAACGCAGTTGGCGCCGACAAGACCGGCGGCAGCGTCCCGGTGAGCGCACCAGCGCCGGTGGATATCACGATCACGCCCTAGGCGTGAGGCGCGAGGCGAGAGGGGTGAGCGGTGAGGGGTCAGGAATGAAAGCAGCTCGCGACCGAAAAAGACACCCCCTCTCCCCCGCGAGCGGGGGAGACAGTTGGGGTGAGGGGGACACCTTAGGCCTCACGCCTCACGCCTCACTCGCGACAGCGTACGGCTTCACCCTCATCGAGCTCGTCATCACCGTGGCCATCATCGCCATCTTGGCGCTGGGCCTCGTGCCGCTGACGCAGCTCGCCTCGCAGCGCGCCAAGGAGCAGGAGCTGCACGCCGCGCTACGCGACATCCGCACCGCGATCGACGCGTACAAGAAGGCGACCGACGAAAACCGGGTGGAGAAGAAGGCCGATCAGACCGGCTATCCGCCCGAGCTGGAAGTGCTCGCCGCAGGGGTGAAGGACATCAAGACACCCGACGGCAAGATGATCTACTTTCTGCGCCGCATTCCGCGCGATCCCTTCTTCGACGACGACAGCGTCCGCGCGGAGAAGACCTGGGGCCTGCGCAGTTACGAGAGTCCGCCGGATGAGCCGCGCGAGGGCGACGATGTGTTCGACGTGCACTCGTTGTCGGAGCGCAAGGGGTTGAACGGGATTCCTTACAGGGAGTGGTGAGGCGTGAGGCGGGAGGTAGGAGACGTGAGAGGTCAGGAATGAGCGCAGCTCGCGACCGAAAATACCCCGTCTCCCCGGGGAACGGGGGAGAGGGTTGGGGTAAAGGGGACGCCTCCCGCCTCCCGCCTCCCGCCTTACCCGCGTTAGCAGGGGCCTCCTCACGCCGCCCGCCTCACTCCTCACGCGCGCCAGCGCCCGGCTTCACGCTGATCGAGCTGATCATCGTGATGGCGATCCTTGCGCTGCTGATCTCGATTGCCGTGCCGCGCTACTTTGCTCACATCGAGCGCGCCAAGGAAGCCACGCTCAAGCAGGATCTCAACGTGATGCGCGACGCCATCGACAAGTTCTACGGCGACAAAGGCCGCTACCCGGATGCGCTGGAGGAACTGGTCGACCAACGCTACATCCGCAACCTCCCGCTCGATCCAATCACCGAGAGCCAGGCCACCTGGACCGTGGTGCCACCGCCCGCGGGCAGCGATGCCAAGGGCAATGTCTACGATGTGAAGAGCGGGGCGGCAGGGACCGCCGCTGACGGCAGCGCGTTCTCCGACTGGTAGGCGCACCGCGTCAACATCGATCTTCAAAGGAGAGTGCAATGCGAGCCTGGAGACGCAACTTGGTGCTCACCACGACGCTGGTGCTGGCGAGCGTCGCGGTGGCGGCCGGAGAGGTCGAAGACAAGCTGCGCGCCAAGCTCGGGGAGCGCCTACCTGGCATCCGGATCGAGTCCGTCACGAAGCTGCCCCAGCTCGACCTGTACGAAGTGGTGAGCAACGGCAACCGCATCTTC
>DAIQQA010000117.1:0-14991 GCA_036787045.1 Burkholderiales bacterium
GGGCGCGGAGCCAATCGTCGATGCCTTGCGGCAGGGGGCAAGCATCGTCGTGTCGGGGCGCGTGGCCGACCCGTCGATCTTCATGGCGCCGATGATGCACGAGTTCGACTGGGACCCGCTGGATCACAGCAAGCTCGGCCCGGGCAACGGCATCGGGCATCTCATGGAGTGCGGAGCGCAGGTCACCGGCGGCTATTTCCCCGACCCTGGCTTCAAGGATGTGCCGGATCCCTGGAACCTGGCGTTCCCGATCGCCGAAGTCGAGCCGGACGGCAGCGCCGTCATCACGAAGGTCGCCGGCTCCGGCGGGGCTGTCAATCTCATGACGGTCAAGGAACAGCTGCTCTACGAGGTCCACGATCCCGGCTGCTACATCACGCCGGATGTGGTGGTGGACTTCACCACCACCCGACTCGAGCAGATCGGACCCGACCGCGTACGGGTCACGAATATCTCCGGCAAGCCCCGCACCCCCACGCTCAAGGTTTCCATCGGCTGTATCGAGGGCTTCATCGGCGAGGACATGTTCTTCTATGCCGGCCCGGGTGCGTTGCGGCGCGCACAGCTCGCCAAGCGGATTCTCGAGGAGCGCTTCAAGCTGGTGGCCCTGGACGCCGAGGAGGTGCGCATCGACTTTCTCGGCCTCAACGCCATCCACGGCGGCATGACTCCCAAGGACCAGCCGGAGCCCTACGAGGTTGCAGTGCGGGTCGCGGCGCGCACGAGGACGCGCGAGGAGGCGATCAAGGTCGGACGCGAAGTGGACGGCATGGCCGTCTCTGGCGTAGGCATGACCGGCAAGCGCGTGCCGCACCAGGACCGCACCCGCGAGGTCATCGGCGTGTGGTCCTCTCTGGTGCCGCGCGAGCGAGTCGTCCCCACAATCACTTATTACGAAAGCTAGAAGGCGCTCAACGCCAAGGACGCGAAGGAAAACGACTAAGAACGAAGTCCGTATCGTGGCGTAGGGGTCTGCTTTGACGTCGGAGGTACGCTAATGCTCTCAACACGCAAGGCTTCGCTGACCACCTGCGGTCTTCCCACCATTCCACTCGCCTTCCTTGGCGTCCTTGGCGTCCTTGGCGGTGAGAGGTTTTCAAGAGCATTCGCATGAGAATCATGCTGCAGCATGCCGCTCACTGCCGCTCCGGCGACAAGGGCAATACGTCGAACATCTCGGTGATCGCATATGAGCAGGAGCTCTACTCGTTCCTGAAGGAGCAGCTCACTGCAGCCCGCTTCAAGGAGTTCTATGCGGGCGTGGTCACCGGGCCAGTGGAGCGCTACACCATCGACCACCTGTGGGCGATGAACTTCGTGTGCCAGGGCGCGCTGGGCGGCGGCGTATCGCGCAGCTTGTGTCTGGACAACTATGGCAAGTCGCTGTCCTCGCGGATCCTCGCTTTCGAGCTGGAGATCCCGGAGAAGCTGCGGCCGCGGCTGCGGGGCCTGTAATGGGCGCCGTTATGCGTGGGGTGTGCCCTCGCTTCGTTGCGCTGGTGCTGCTGTGGGCCGTTTTGCTGGGCGGCTGCCAGTCGCTGGACGACATCCTCAAGGCGGCACCCAAGCCCACCGCCCGCATCACCGGGGCAAAGCTGCAAGGCCTGAGTCTGGAGAAGGTGGATCTGGTATTCGACGTCGAGGTGAGCAACCCCTACGGCGTCTGCCGCTCGTCGAGCTCGGCTACGTCATCGGCAGCGGCGGACAACGCATCGTCGACGGCACGGCGAAGCCCTCGGGCTCGCTGGAAGCCGGGACGCGCTTCGGCCCGCTGGCATTGCCGTTCAAGCACAGCGGGAAGGCGCCAATCTCGAGGTAGGGCTCCCCCTCCACTGCGGCGCACCACGCAGAAACAATCCGGCAACAAACTGCCGGCCGGCGGAAATTCCCGCGTTACGGCGCATGGGTAAGCTTCGGCACATTGCGAACCATGTGCAAAGACTTGCCCGATGGACCCGCTGGTCACCTTCGCCAATCTGTTCTACGTCGCCGCGTACTTCGTGCGCAGCGTCGTGTGGCTGCGCGTGTTCGCGCTCTCGGGTGCGTGCTGCCTGGCGGTATACTTCTATACCCTGCCTCAGCCGCTGATGAATGTCGTGTACTGGAATCTGTTCTACGTCGCCCTCAACGGCGCCTGGATCGGGCGGCTGCTCATCGGGCAGCGCGAAGGTGCCCGGCCCAGCCCCGACAATCCGGAGATGGACGAGCGCAGCAGCGCCGAGCGACGCAGCGGTTGGGGCCTCACTGCTCTCCTGGCAGCTCGATCCCGCTGAGCGTCCGATACACCTTGACCAGCGCCGCGTCGTCCTCCTGCCCATGACCGAGGCGCGCGGCGTCCTCGTACAGGGCGTGGGCTGCGCGCGCCACCAGTGCGGGGAAGCGCTCTTTGCCGGCGGTCTCCAGGAGGATCGCCAGGTCCTTGCGCAGGATGTCGACGGCTGCGCGCGGAGCATAGTCTCCCACCAGCACCCGCGGGATGCGGTCGGAGAACATCCAGCTCGCGCCCGAGCTGGCGCTGATCACCTCGAACATGGTGTGGGGATCCAGCCCGAGCTTGATCGCCAGCGCCATTGCTTCACACGCGGCAGCGAGGTTCACACCCGCCAGCATGTTGTTCACGATCTTCGCCTTGGAGCCGTCCCCCGGCTGCGCGCCGATGCGCACGCGCGTGCCGGAGATCGCCTCCAGCACGGATTCGGCGCGCTCCACAGCGGCATCGGCACCTGCCAGCATCATGCTCATCGTCCCGGCGCGCGCCTTGGCAGGACCGCCCGAGCACGGTGCATCGAGCAGGTGAACGCGGCGCACAGTGAGCGGCTCGGCCAGCGCCTGGGCGACATCGGGCTGGATCGTGCTGCTCATGATCACCACACTGCCCGGTGCGAGCGTCTCGATCAAACCCTTGCGGCCGACGATCACCTCCCGGGTCTGCTCGGCGTCCACCACCAGGGTGACGACGATCTGGCACGCGCGACCCATCTCCGCGGGTGAGCTGCAGATGGAAGCGCCGGCAGCGCGCGCCTCGTCCTCGGCCTCCGAGCGGATATCCCTTGCCGAGGTCGGAAAGCCGCATTCGAGCAGCCGCTTCGCGACACCCATGCCCATGGCGCCCACGCCTATCACGCCCACGTTCGGTTTTGCTTGCATCCTCTCCTCAGCGCTAGGGCCGCTGCCAGATCAGCACACCGTCGCGATACACTTCCCGCACCCGATGATAGGGGATGAAGCGCGTCTCCCCGTGCGGCCCGGTCAACTCGAAGCCGAACGGCTCGCCGGGGTCCATGTGCAGGTCGGCAAACGGCGCGCGCACGAGCTCGCCCGCAACCTTGTCCAGATAGGCGATCTCGAAGCTCGCCCGGCCAAAGTCGGGATCCCAACGAATGCGGTGCAGGAGGTCCTGGATGGGAGTCATGGCTGTACGGGGCTTCGGCCCGCATAATACCCGCTGAACTCACCACCACGGAGCCTTGTTCGTGAACCCGGCTTTCCTTCCCGCCCACCGGCTTGCCGCGCTGATCCGCCAGAAGAAGATCGGCTGCCTGGAGCTGCTGAAGCTCTACCTGAAGCGCGTCGAGACGCACAACCCGAAGCTCAACGCCATCGTCGTGCTCGACACCGAGCGGGCCACCAAGCAGGCCCGCGCCGCCGACCGCGCGGTGGCCAGGGGCGAGAGCTGGGGGCCTCTGCACGGCGTGCCGATGACGATCAAGGAGTCTTTCGACGTTGCCGGGCTGCCTACTACCTGGGGTCGTCCCGAGCTGAAGGACCACGTCCCGGCGCGCGACGCGCTGGCCGTCGAGCGGCTGAAACAGGCCGGCGTCGTGCTGTTCGGCAAGACCAACGTGCCCACGCTGCTGGCCGACTGGCAGACCTTCAACGCGATCTACGGCACCACTAACAACCCCTGGGACGTATCGCGCGTACCGGGCGGCTCGTCAGGCGGTTCGGGCGCGGCCCTGGCTGCCGGCCTGACGGGGCTCGACACCGGCAGCGACATCGGCGCCTCGATCCGCAACCCGGCCCACTATTGTGGGGTGTACGGGCACAAGCCGACCTTCGGCATCTGCTCGTCCCAGGGCCAGACCCTGCCGCCCTATATCCGCGAGTCGGACATCGCCGTGATCGGCCCCTTGGCGCGCAGTGCCAAGGACCTGGAGATCGCGCTGAAGGCCATGGCCGGCCCCGACGAGATCGACGGCACGGGCTGGCAGCTCACCTTGCCCAAGGCGCCGAAGAAGCCCTGGCGCCAGTGGCGCGTGGGCGTGCTGCTCGACGCGCCCAACGCAGAGGTCGATCGCAGCGTGCAGGACCGCATCCAGGCGCTCGCCGAGTTCCTCGGAAAGAAAGGGGCGAGGGTGAGCCACACCGCGCGCCCCGCCATCGACCTGAAGCAGGTGCACGACACCTTCTTCCGGCTGTTGCGTGCGGCGACCTCACGCTCGCTGAACGACGAGGCGTTCGCGCGCAACCTCGAGGCGACGCGCAAGGCACGGCCGGAGGACGACAGCTACCCGGCGGTGATGGCGAGGGGCAATACGCTCTATCATCGGGAATGGCTCTATCTCAACGAGACCCGTCATCACATGCGCCTGAAGTGGGCCGAGTTCTTCCGCGACTGGGATCTCCTGCTGTGCCCGGCTGCCGCCACTGCTGCCTTCCCGCATAACCAGCAGGGCGAGCGCTGGGAACGTATGGTGACGGTCAACGGCAAGCCCCAGCCCTCCACGACTCAAATGTTCTGGGCCGGTTACTCGGGGATGTGCTACCTGCCCTCCACCGTGTCCCCAGCCGGCCTGACCTCCGACGGGCTGCCGACCGGCGTACAGATCGTGGGCCCGCAGTACGGCGACTTGACCTGTCTCGCCTTCGCGCAGTTGCTGGAGCGGGAGTACCACGGGTTCGTGGCCCCACCGGGGTACGGCTAGAGCGTGCAGATGAACCGCAGAGGCGGTGACGCCGTGACGCCACGGTCCGGCAGCATGCATACTGCGATCTGCAAACAACGAATCTCGCGCAATTGATACTGTTCGATGACTTCGTGCCGCACGCCGTGCTGGGCCGGCACGAGGAGGAGATCGGCCCGGCAGTGCTGCGGCCGTGGCAGGCGCTTTTCCCCAGCCTGGCGATAGAGGCGCCTTTGCCGCCCGGCGTCAGCGTCGCGCTGGTCGTACGCGCCTACATGGCGATCCTGCGAGAGCGCCCTGCCGGGAACATCCATACACGTCAGCGGATGCAGTTCCACCGCGGCCTCGCCCCCGGCGAGCGCGTGATCACCGAGCTGACCTGTACTGGCAAGGAGCTGCGGCGCGAGCGGCGCTGGGTACACTTCAGGACAGAGACCACCGCCGCTTCGGGGGATATTGTGTGCGTGGGTGAAATGTCGATGCTGTGGGCGCAGTGATGGACTGGCCTGCCACCCTCACCGAAGCAAGCCTCAGCTCTTCGCTGGAGACGGTGGCGGCCTACGCCGAGTTGACCGACGACTACAACCCGATTCACTTCGACCCGGACTTTGCCGCGACGACGCCGTTCGGCCGCCCCATTGTCCACGGCACCTGGTCGCTGAACGCGCTGGGCCTGGCCATGGCAGCCACGTTCCCGCCGGAAATCGCTGCGCGCGCCGACCTCGATCTTCAGTTCGTGGCACCGGTGTTCGTCGGCGAGGCCGTACGTGCCGGCGGAGAGCGCCGAGGGGACGGTGAGGGTCGGTATACCGTCTGGATCAAGGCGGGCGACCGGCGGGTGGTGCGCGGCACCCTCTCGTTCAGGGACCCAGCGGGCGTATCGGAAGCTGGTCGGGTGTAGCCCAACTCTCGAGATCAGCCGCACAGGGCAGAGAGAGATTCAACGGATTCTCTGCGTGTGTCGCTCACGCGGCCATGAGAGTCAGAAGGAAGCATCTCGTTTTCCTCCGTGAAGTCTATGGCCGGGGCCGGGTCTTGTCCTTTCAGGCTCAGCGCTTCAGCTGGTCGATGAAGTGCTTGCGGAACTTGGCAACCTTCGGCGCCACCACGGCCATGCAATAGCCCTGGTAGGGGTTGTTGGCGAAGTACTCCTGGTGGTAGTCCTCCGCCACGTAGAACGGCCCGGCCTCTGTCACCTCGGTAACGATCCGATCGTCGTACACTCCTGCTTTCGCGAGGGCAGCGATCTTCTCCTCGGCAATGCGCTTCTGCTCGGGCGAGTGGTAGAAGACAGCCGAGCGGTACTGAGTGCCGACGTCGTTGCCCTGCCGGTCGAGCTGGGTCGGGTCGTGGATCACGAAGAACACGTCGAGCAGGTCGCCGAAGCCCACCGCTTTCGGGTCAAAGGTGATGCGCACCACCTCCGCGTGACCGGTATCGCCATCGCACACCTGTCGGTAGCTCGGGTTGGCCACCTGGCCGCCGGTGTACCCGGATTCGACCGACTCCACGCCCTTCAGCTGGTCGTAGACGGCTTCCAGGCACCAGAAGCAGCCGCCGGCCAGCGTGGCGATCTCCTTCCCGGGCGGAGGAGTGTTGGGAACGAGTTTGGTCATGGTTCGGGCCCTGAGTATCGAGTGCTGGGTGCTGAGTAGTTGTGGGGCGGGTTAGCGTAGCGTAACCCGCGGGATGATCGCTGTCAGGCATGCAGCGCAATACGCAGCGCTATTGCGCCCTACGTGCTGCATGCCAGGATAGCGCGCGATCCTGGGTTTGCGATAGGTCGCCGTTGATCGCGCGGCCTTACAGCGTCCTCCCCTTCGCGTGCCGAGCCCTGCGCCGGCGGACGGCCAGTGAAAGGGGCTCATCGCGACATCGCGCCGACCACCCGGCGTGCTACTCTTGCCTGCATGATCGGTCTGCTGCAACGTGTGACCCAGGCGCGGGTCGATGTCGGCGGCGTCACCGTGGGCGCCATTGGCCCCGGACTGATGGTGCTGCTTTGCACGGAACGCGGCGACGAGGACGCCGACGCCGATCGGCTGCTCGAACGTCTGCTCAGCACCCGCGTTTTCTCCGACACCGACGGCAAGATGAATCTCAGCCTGCGCGACGTGCACGGCGGCCTGTTGCTCGTGCCGCAGTTCACGCTTGCGGCGGACACCAGGAAAGGCAACCGCCCGAGCTTCACGCCCGCTGCACCTCCCGAGCTGGGTGAGCGCCTGTTCGACTACATTCTGGCGCGAGCGCGCCAGCTTCACTCGCCCGTAGAATCGGGACGTTTCGGCGCCCACATGCAGGTGACTCTGACCAACGACGGCCCAGTCACCATCTGGCTGCGGGTAGAGCCGAGCAACCCTTCCACTGCTTGAGCTTCTGGATGCGCCCACTGCCGCTGTTCTGGTTCACCCTGGCCATGGTCCTGGTGATCGTGAGCTCCAACGTCCTGGTCCAGTACCCGCTGAACGATTGGATCACCTGGGGCGCGATCACTTATCCCTTCGCTTTTCTGGTCACCGACCTCGCCAACCGGTTTTTCGGGCCGCGGTTCGCTCGCGTGGTGGTGTATGCAGGCTTCGTCATCGCCGTTGCGTTGTCCGCCTACTACGCCACGCCGCGCATCGCGGTTGCGTCTGGCAGCGCGTTCCTGGTCGCCGAGCTGCTGGACGTGAAGATATTCGACTGGCTGCGGCAGCGCATCTGGTGGCAACCGCCGCTCGTGTCCACTTTGTTCGCCTCGGTGGTGGACACCGCAGTGTTCTTCACGCTGGCCTTTTACGGGACGGACATGCCCTGGGTGACACTGGCCTTCGGCGATCTGGGCGTCAAGATCGCACTGGCGCTGCTGGCGCTCCTGCCATTCCGCGCCGCGCTGGCGCTGTTCCGGCCGACGGCCTGAGGGAGACCCACACGCCCCACGAAGCGCCAGCCACCGTCTTCACCATCGGCCATTCCACCCAGCCGGTCGAAGACTTCATCGCGCGGCTGACCGGCAACGGCATCGCGCAGCTGGTCGATGTGCGCCGGTACCCGGGATCGCGCCGGCATCCGCAGTTCACGCGCGAAGCCCTCTCCGCCGCCGTGCATGCGGCCGGCATCGCCTACGAATGGCTGCCGGAGCTGGGTGGACGGCGCGCACCGCACAAGGACTCCCCCAACACCGGCTGGCGCAACGAGGGCTTCCGTGGCTATGCGGATTACATGCAGACGGAAGCGTTCCAGCTCGGCATCTCGCGGCTGACGGAGCTTGCGCGGGACAAGCCGACGGCATACATGTGCGCAGAGCACGCCTGGCAGCAGTGCCATCGCGGGCTCGTCTCCGACTATCTGAAGGCGGACGGCTGGAACGTCGTGCATATCCTCGGGCGAGGACGCACGCAACCGCATCCCTACACAGAGCCGGCGCGGATCGTCGAAGGCAGGCTTTCCTACGCAGGCGGGCCCGGGCAGGCCGAGCTGCCTCTGTAGGGCGAACAACGACACCTCCGTTCACGCATCTGTTACTCCACCGCCTGCGGGTCGTCCAGGTCTTCGTCCCAGCCCGCGGTCGGGTCGGCCTCCTTGGCGAGCGCCTGCTCCACGTAGGACACATGGATGCGCTCCTCGGCTGCGAACTCGCGCGCCAATCGCGCGACCGCGTCGTCGGGGGTCGTGCGCGCTACGGTTTCGAAGAATTCGACAGCGCGCTTTTCGTTGGCCAGCGCAAGCTCCAGCGCATGCCAGGGCGTCATTAGGTAGTGCGCCGACTCGGGCGAGGCCGTCTCGGGCGATTCCGCACTCTGCCACTTGTAGTCCCATGGCGCGATCTGCGCGAGCGCTACCCCTTGCGCCCGCTTTCCGATATCCACGGCATGCTGGCGCTCTAGACCGGCCAGCCAGAAGAACAACTCCGCGGCCGCCTGGTTGTGGTGCTCGGTCATCTGGTCGCCGAGCTCCTGATAGCGCGCCGCGGCCTCCTCTTCGATGGCCAGCGCATGAGCGTAGAACTCGGGCAGGGAGTGGATCGGGGTCACAGCGCGAACTCCTGCTCGATCTCCGCAAGCGCGACAACCCGATGCAGATGGACCGGGTGGGGCAGTTCGGACGCGCGATAAATCACGCCCAGCCCGAAGCCGTCGTCCTCGAGCATCCAGGCCGCGGCGCGCCCCAGATCGCCGATCGGCTCGGCGGGGCCGGCGTGGGTCATCTCCTTCCACTCCTTCTGCTCGGGGCGGAAGGTGAGGCACGGACTCAACACCTCGACGAAGGCGAAGCCGCGCCATTGGATGGCATCCGTCATCAGCTTGGCCAGCCCGTTCGGGTCGCCCGAGAAGCCGCGCGCCACGAACGTCGCACCGGCTGCCACCGCCAGGGCCATCGGGTTGAAAGGCCGCAGCCCCGTGCCTTCCGGGGCGATGTCGGCCTCCCAGTCGGACTCGGTGGTGGGCGAAGGCTGGCCCTTGGTCATGCCGTAGACGCGGTTGTCCATCACGATGTAGGCCATGTCCACGTTGCGACGGCAGGCGTGCAGGAAGTGGTTGCCGCCGATCGAGTACCCGTCGCCGTCACCGCCCACGGCGATCACCTCGAGGTCCGGCCGGGCCAGCTTGAGCCCTGTGGCGACGGGCAGCGCGCGCCCGTGCAGGCCGTGAAAGCCGTAGGCCGACGTGTAGGCGGGCAGCCGCGACGAGCAGCCGATGCCCGAGACCACCGCGATCTGCTCGGGCGGCCGACCCAGCATAGCCAGCGCTCGCGTGAGTGCAGCCAGCACGCCGAAGTCGCCGCAGCCCGGGCACCAGATGGGTTTGACGTCGGACTTGAAGTCCTTGGCGTCCAGGCGCTTCGTATCGACCCGGTCGTTCATGCTGCGCTCCAGCTATCGATGCGCTGTTCGATCTCGGCGGGGCGGAAGGGCAACGGGCCAGGCCGCGCATGCCCGCTCAGCCTGGGGGCAAGCTCCGGTGCATGCCCAAGCAGATAGCGATGCAACTGCGCCGTCTGATTCAGCTCGATGACCAGCGCGCGCTGCACGCCGGTCAATGCCTGCGTCAGCCTCTCGGTCTGCAGTGGTGCGATCAACCGCAAGGCGATGTGCTTGATCTGCGTGCCGCGCGGCCGCAGGCGCGCGAGCGCCTCGCGCACCGCGCCGGCGGTCGAGCCCCAGGTGATGACTGCGAGCTCGCCCTCCCCTTCGATCTGCGCCCAGCGCGCCCCGAAGTCGTACTGCTGCAGCTTGCGCAGCCGTTTGGCAAGCTGGGCATGATGATCCTGCGCGGCACTGGACGGTGTGCCTGCTTCGTTGTGCGTCAGGCCCTCGGCGATCCACTGGCCGTTGGGCTGCCCGGGACGCGTCATCGGCGATACGCCGCTGTCGGTCAACGCATAGCGCTTGTAGGCCCGGGGTTGGATCTCTTCCGGCGCAATGCGGGTAGCCGTTGTCGTGTCAGGTGCCGGCGCATCGATGACGGCACGCGACTGCCCCATGGCCTGGTCCGACAACAGGATCGCGGGTGTCTGCAACGCTTCGGCGATCTCCACCGACCACTGAGCGGTGGGAACAGCGTCGGCAATGGACAGCGGCGCGACCACGACGCGCGGCGCGTCGCCGTGCGCGCCGTAGATCGCCAGGTTGAGATCGGACTGCTCGCTCTTCGTGGGAATTCCGGTCGACGGTCCGCCGCGCATCACGTCTACCACCACCAGCGGCAGCTCCGCCGCGGTCGCGAGTCCCAGGGCTTCGACCATCAGCGACAGGCCCGGACCGGAGGTCGCCGTCATCGACGGCACGCCGCCGTAGGCGCCGCCGAGTGCGATGTTCACCGCCGACAGCTCGTCCTCTGCTTGCACGAGCTGCCCGCCCAGACGCGGCAGCACCGGCGCCATCCACTCCACCAGCTCGGTGGCGGGCGTGATCGGATAGCCGGCCACGAAACGCACGCCGCCGCGCAGCACGCCCACGCCCACCGCCTGGTTGCCGGTAAGCAGCCAGCGCCCCGGCGCGGCCGCCACTGCAGGCAGCCGCACGTCGACATCCAGAGACGCGGCCATCTCGTAGCCGCGCTTCAGCCCCGCGACGCTTGCATCGATCGCGGCTTGGCCCTTGCCGCCAATCCGCCCCTTGACGATGTCTTCGATCGCATTCTGCGGCAGCCCGGTGAACCCCGCGACGATTCCCAGCGCGATCATATTGGGGCGGCCGCCGGGGATCTTCTGTGCCTCCGCGGCGAGCGGCACCTGCAGCGTGCGTGCCCCGGAAGCTGCAATGGCAGCGGGAACTTCGCCCATCTTCGGATCACCGATGATCAGGCTGT
Source organism: Burkholderiales bacterium (assembly GCA_036787045.1). GTDB lineage: Bacteria > Pseudomonadota > Gammaproteobacteria > Burkholderiales > SHXO01 > SHXO01. The sequence goes on from DAIQQA010000117.1 coordinate 11,195, forward strand.
TTGTCGACAGCGGGATCTCCTGCACGAAGCGCTCGACATGCCCCCAGTCGATGGCGAGCAGCAGGTCGTAGCGGTCGGGCGGTGCCCCGATCTCGCGCGTACCCAGGCGCACCAGCGCCGCTGCTTCGCCGCCGCGCACCTGCGGCCCGGAAAGTCTGGAGAACAAACCGTAATAGCCGGCACGGGCAGCAGCTTCGAGCAGCATCGCGCCAATGGTCATCACCCCCGCCCCGCCGCTGCCGGCCAGCGCGAACGCTACGGTTTCCTGTTGCATGTGCAGCTTCCCGATGAACCGTGGGAACTCTGCCATGCGACGTGCGCGGGGGGTTGACTTAAGTCAAGCAGCTGCTCCGTGGTTCAGATCTAGGCTTGCACGCCTGGTCCCGCGTTGCGAATGCGTCAACCCGGCCGGCGGAACACGTGGATGTAGTACGCCCCCAACCCCTGGTCGAACACCTTCACCTGCGAGCGGCACGCGTCGACGAAGCGCCGCGCGTGTCGGGGTGAAGCGAAGCCGAGCGGCGCCAATAACCCGCCGAGCAGCGGGACACGCGCGAGGGCGGACAGCGGCAGCAGGACGGATGTGGCGATCGCCGAGATGCGCCGCGCCGAGGCGTGGACATGCGCCGTCGCTTCCTCCTGGCGCAGCATCTCGAAGCCGGCCGCTTCGGCGTGCGTGCGAAACTCCTCCGGGAGCGGCGGCAGGGTCATGGTCCAGCCGTCCATGACGTCCTGGATGATGCGCAGCTCGTCCGCGTTGCGCGGCTCGCGCAGCCGGAACCCGTCGAAGGACACGAAGGTGCGGCCGGGCTTGAGGATACGGAACATCTCGCGGAACAATCGTGCGCGCTCTGGCGCTGGGGTGTAGATCAGCGTCTCGAGGGCGAAGATGCCGTCGAACCTCGCGTCGGCGAACGGCGTGTGCAGATAGTTGCCGCAGCAGAACGCGCTGCGCCCGGCGACGCCCTCAGCCTGCGCACGGCTGCGGCCGATGTCGAGCTGCCGGCGCACCAGGCTGAGGCCCGTCACCCTCGCGTGCGGCAGCATGTGGGCGACTTGCGTGACGCCTCCGCCAATGCCACACCCGGGCTCGAACAGCTCTGCATCGGCCACGCCCTGGAGGTCCAGCAGCGCGATGGCACGACGCGTCGTCTCCAGGATGCCCTCGTCGAGCGACGGGGCCGATTCCAGGTCCCACGCATAATGCAGGTGCGCAGGGTGCCGCGAGCGCGGCCAACCCAGCAGGATCGCGCGCAGCACGCTGCCGGGGCTGCCCCAGAATTTGTAAAGGTTCGCCCCGACATCGTAGTGCTCCTCGAGCACTGCGCGTGCAGCTGCAGAATCCACCGACTGGTACGGGTCGGCGTTGGTCAGACCAGATGCGGTTGAAGGTTCCGCGGACACTGTGATGGGAAGGCTGCGTGAAATCGGACAGCGGTTCAGTCGCCCATGCAATGGTTGAGCACCCGCTTGGTGCTGTCAAGGACGAAGCAGACAGGACGAAGCAGACAGACAGGCGCGCTCAGGCCAAATCGATCACCGTCTTCGCGGCATCGAGCGCACGCCCAACCGGGGACGCGGAGTCGGCATCACTGTCGGGCGAGCGTCTCCGCGGCCGCCCCCTCCATGGCTGTAAGGGCTTCGTCGGGACTGATGCCGATGAGGCGGGAAATGCGGATCGGCACGTCGGGGCGCTGCAGCTGTCTGACGCGCACCTGCAACCTGCGCTCCGTCACCGTCATGCGCGCGCGCAGGCGGACGTACTCGGCCCACGACGTGATTACGAAGCGCTCGACGAAGCGCCCTTCGTGTTCGAGGTCGCGATACAAACGCCAATAGCTCGCGCCGTTGCGCCGGCGGGTGGGCTCGATGGCATAGACAGCGCACAGGAACTTCTCACGGTTCTCCGCATCGATCATGTACTCGATCTGGATCAGGACCGGGCCGTCGTGGGGCATCGGCTCGACCGGCATCGCAAACTCGGGCAACTGCACACCGGTGGTCACGTCGGCTTCTTCGCCCAGTCCGACACGGACCCGGCGTGTCAGCGCAAGCAGGACCAGCATGACCCCGGCCGAAACCGCCAGGGCGATTCGCGTCCCCGCCACCGAGGCGAGCGCGCCCCAGATGACACTGCCCACCGCCAGGCTCGCCTGCATCGCGACGAGGTTGGTCGACGCGGCGCGCGCTCTAACCCACGCCGGCGCCGAGCTCTGGGTCCCGGCCGAGAGGCTGGCGAGCACGGTGACCCAGGCCGCGCCGGCAGCGCAGGTCCCCACGACAGCCACAGCGACTAATGGGGCGAGCGCGATGGTCAGCGCAGCGACGACCCAGACCAGATGCCCGGAGGTGACCACCTTGTTCAGCGACATCGTCTGCAGGTGGCGAGGGATCCACAGCGCACCCACCACCGCCCCGGCGCCGAAGAAGGCGAACAGCATCCCGAACCCGCCTGCGCCCAGACCCAGCTGATCTCGGGCGACAACGGGCAGCAGCGCCCACAGTGCGCTCGCGCAGACGCTGAAGCTCAGATTCCGGACGATGAGGGACAGCAGCGGGGGCGAATGCCGCACATAGCGCAGCCCGCTGCGGATCCCGGACAGCAGCGTCTCGGGGATGCCCGGAATCGCGGGGGCGGCGGTCGGCCACCCACGCAGCGCGACGATCATTAGTACGAAGAACAGCGCGCTCGCCAGCAGCGCGCTGCCTGAACCCAGCCATGCGGCGATGGCTCCAGCCAGGGCCGGGCCTGCAGCACGAGCCACGTTGAACGCAACGGCGGCCAGCGCCACGGCGGGCGGCAGTTCCGCCCGCGGCACGAGGTCGTTGACCAGCGCCTGCTGAGCCGGCATGTAGAAAGTGAAGCCGACGCCGATCACGAACGTCAGCGCCAGCAGTGATGCCGGGCCGATCATGCCCGCCAGCGTCGCGCCGCCGAGCACGAGCGTGGCCGAAAGCAGAAGCACCTGGGTGGACAGGACCACTCTGCGCCGGTCGACGATATCGGCGAGCGTGCCGGCCACGAGCCCGAACAGCAGTGCCGGGGCAGTGCTCGCCGTCTGCACCAACGCCACCATCAACGCCGACGGGGTCAGCGTGGCCATGAGCCATGCCGCGACGGTCGCCTGCATGGTATAGCCGAATGCGGTGCCGATAGATCCGATGTAGAACAGCCGGAATCGCTCGTGCCGCAGCGGAGAGGTCTGCAGCAGCCGGGAGACGAGCGACGCGACGGGGGCGAGCATCAAGCGACTAGCGAGGCTCCCTCGTCAATCGACGATGGCAGCGTAGACCAGCTGCTTGAACAGCTTGCGGTAGTACGCCCGGATCGGGCTCGGCGCCTGGCTCATGTACACCGCGACCAGCTCTTCCTTCGGGTCGATCCAGAAGTACGTGCCCCCGTATCCGCCCCACATGAACTCGCCTGTCGAGCCCGGCACCCCCGCCACACCTGGGCCCTCGCGCACGGCGAACCCGAGTCCGAAGGTATATCCCGGCGTACCGAGCAGCTGCTCGCCCGGCGTAAGCGGTGCCTGGATTCTCGGCCCGAGGTGATCGGAGGCCATGAGCGCCACCGTCGGGCGGCTGATGACACGCACCCCGTCGAGCTGTCCGCCGTTCAGCAGCATCTGGGAAAAGCGCAGGTAGTCGGCGGCGGTGGAGACGCCTCCGGCACCGCCCAAATCGTTGTTCGGCACTCTCGACACGTCGATGAGCTTGTTGGGCTTGCCAGTCGGCCGGTCGATCGGCAGCGGCTCGGCCAGGCGCGCGAGCTTGTCCTTCGGCACCCAGAACCC
>DAIQQA010000117.1:15091-16540 GCA_036787045.1 Burkholderiales bacterium
AGCGTGTAGGTCATCCTGGCCAGAACCGGATCGGCGTGCGGCACGCTCACCTGCATCTGCTTCAACGTCGGCAGGAACTTGGAGACCGGATCGGTGAGCTGGATCTTGCCCTCCTCCACCAGCATCATCGCGGCCACCGACACCAGCGGCTTGGTCATCGAGTAGATGCGGAAGATGGCGTCCTTCGGCATGGGCTTGCCGGCCTGGCCGTCCTGGAAGCCGATCGCCTCCGAGTACACCAGGCGGCCCTTGCGCGCGACCATCACCACCACGCCGGGCAGGTTGCCCTGCTCGATCTCGCGCTTGAACACCACGCCGATCTGGCCCAGCCGCTCCTGCGACATGCCGACCGTTTCGGGCGCAGCCGCGGGAAGGCCCTGCGCTGCGAGCCCGGCGGTCCAACCGAGAACGGCAACCGTCAGGACCAGTGTCGTTGCACGCACGAGTCTCACATCTCCTCCTTATCCTCGACGACGCGGAAAGACCGTCAATATAGCTCTCCATGGCTTCGGCCGTCGATCCGGTCCCGGGCAGCGAAACGATGCGGAGCGGCGCGTTCAATAGCGCAAGCCGATCGCAGCCACGCCAAGGATCACGAAGACCAGCGCCGCTAGGACCCGCATGAGGCGCAGCGGGATTCTCGAGGTCAGTTTGTCGCCGAGGAGCACCACCGGCACGTTGGCCAGCAGCATCCCCAGCGTCGTGCCGGCTACGACAGCGCTCAGCGCCGAGAACTTCGCCGCCAATGCGACGGTCGCGACCTGGGTCTTGTCGCCCATCTCTGCGAGAAAGAACGCAACGAACGTCGCCCCGAAGATCCCGCGCCCGTGCAACCGCGCGTCGACTGGATCCAGCTTGTCGGGAATCAGCGTCCAGATGCCCATAGCCACGAACGACAGGCCCAGCACCCAGCGCATCACGTCGGGACCCAGCAGCGCGGTGATCCACGCCCCAGCGGCACCGGCGAGCGCATGGTTGAGCAGCGTGGCGGCAAGGATGCCCAGAACGATGGGCAGCGGCCGCCGGAATCGCGCAGCCAGGACGAGCGAGAGGAGCTGCGTCTTGTCGCCCATCTCGGCGAGGGCGACGACTCCGATGGATACGAGGAGGGCTTCCACGATTGCTCCACGGCCCGGTGAGTCCCGATGACCACGCCGCGCTCTCCGGGCCCGGCAGGAGCGTCGTGATCACGGTCTCGCCAAACCCGGAGTCGTCCGCACCATGGCCAGCGGCCAAGTATGTTGATGCGAACCCCTCGCGCGAGCGAGGGCGGCTACTCCCCGATGACGGTCGGCATTGTACCGTCTAAACCGCAAAGCGGGAGCACAGAGGACGCGGAGGAGAACAGAGCGGAACTGCCTCAGCACCGGGCTGGTCCGGCTCTGCCGGCTCAAGGCTTGAACCACGGAGGACACGGTGGACGCGGAGGAAAAACAAACCGCAATCCGG
>DAIQQA010000005.1:0-86340 GCA_036787045.1 Burkholderiales bacterium
CCCTGGAACTATCCGCTGATGATGGCCGCCTGGAAGATCGCGCCGGCGCTGGCGGCGGGGAATACCATCGTTATCAAGCCCTCTGAACAGACGCCGCTTACCACGCTCAAGCTGGCGAGGATCTGTGCCGAAGTGTTTCCTGCAGGCGTGCTGAACGTCCTCACCGGGCGGGGCGCGAGCGTGGGCTCGCCGCTGATCAACCACCCGGGCGTGCGCATGGTGTCGGTGACAGGCAGCGTGGCCACCGGCATGAAGGTGATCGAAGCCGCCATGGGGACCGTCAAGCGCACCCATCTGGAGCTGGGCGGGAAGGCGCCGGTTATCGTGTTCGACGATGCCGACCTGGAGGCGGTGGTCGCCAGCCTCAAAATGGCCGGCTTCTACAACGCCGGTCAGGACTGTACCGCGGCCTGCCGGGTGTACGCCTCGGCGAAGATCTACGACAAGCTGGTCGCCGATCTGGGCGGCGCGGTCGCATCGATCAAGTATGGAGCACCGGAGGACGAGGCCAGCGAGATCGGACCCCTGATCACCGCCAGGCACCGCGAGCGCGTGTCGGGATTCGTGGACCGTGCGGCGGCCGAAAAACACATGGAAGTTGTGACGGGAGGCGCGGCGGCAGCCGGCGGCGGCTTCTTCTATCAGCCCACGCTGATCGCCGGCGCGCTGCAGAGCGATGAGATCGTGCGCAAGGAGGTGTTCGGCCCGGTGGTGTCGGTCACGCGCTTCACCGACGCGGAGCAGGCGATCGAATGGGCCAACGACTCCGACTACGGGCTCGCCTCCTCGGTGTGGACCACCGACGTGCGCAAGGCCATGCGGGTCGCCAGCCGCCTGGAGTACGGCTGCACCTGGATCAACACCCACTTCACCCTGGTCAACGAGATGCCCCACGGCGGGGTGAAGATGTCGGGGTACGGCAAGGACATGTCGCTGTATGGGCTGGAGGACTACACCGTCGTGCGGCATGTGATGGTCAACTTCGGCTGACTACCCGCAACGCCCTTGCGTTGAGGTTTTCGCTCTTGATTGCTGCGAGCAGACGGCCTAAGGTGCCGGCATGACCGGCACCCAGCTCTACCTGCGCCTGCTGTCGCACGTCCGGCCGTACTGGCGCGTCTATGCGCTGGCCATCTTCGGGATGCTGATCTCTGCCACCACCGAAGTGGCCCTGCCTGCAGCGGCCAAGCCCTTCCTGGATGGCACCTTCATCGACAAGGACCCGGTGCTCATGCGCTGGGTCCCCTTCGCCATCGTCCTGATCTTCGTGGTGCGTGGCATCGGCACCTTCATGGGCAGCTATGCCAGTGCCTGGGTCGGCCAGCGCGTGGTGATGGACCTGCGCGAGCGCATGTTCGGCAAGCTCCTCACGCTTCCGCAGCGGTACTACGGCGACAACCTGAGCGGGAACCTCATCTCGAAGTTCAGCTTCGACGTGATCCAAGTTGCCACCGGCGTCACCCACGTGGTCACGATCATCGTGCGCGACGGCCTGACAGTCGTCGGACTGCTGGCGTTTCTGCTGTGGCTGAACTGGAAGTTGACGCTTATCACCTTCACCACCATTCCGTTCATAGCGCTCGCAGTACGTGCCTTCAACCGCCGGCTGCGCTCGCTGACACGCGAGACGCAGCGCTCGATGGGCAATATCACCCAGGTCCTGCAGGAGACGATCGAGGGCCAGAAGGTGGTGAAGATCTTCGGCGGCCAGGACTATGAGCGGGGGCGCTTCGGCGAGGCCGTGAACCGCGTGCGGCGCTTCATCATGAAGGAGCAGGCCGCCGCCGCCGCCAACGTGCCGGTCGTGCAGCTGTTCGCGGCGATAGCCGTGGGCGTGGTCATCCACCAGGTCACGCTCGATGTTCAGGCGGACAAGACCACCGTCGGCAGCTTTGTGTCCTTCATCGCGGCGATGCTTCTGGTCATGGCGCCACTGAAGCGTCTGACCGGCGTGACCGAGTATGTCCAGCGTGCGTTGTCGGCTGCGGAGAGCGTATTTTCGGTGCTCGACGAGACACCCGAGGATGATCGCGGCACCATCGAGCTGGGACGCGTCCGCGGCGAGATCCGGCTGGAGCGGGTGACCATGGTGTACCCGGGCGCCGGACGGCCGGCGTTGCGCGATGTCAGCCTGGATATCCGTCCGGGCGAGACGGTGGCGCTGGTCGGCCACTCGGGTAGCGGCAAGACCACGCTCGCCAACCTCCTGCCGCGCTTCTACCATCCCAGCTCAGGCCAAATTCTGGTGGACGGGCACGATATCGAAGCCATCCGCCTCGCCAGACTGCGCGCCAATATCGGCATGGTGAGCCAGGATGTCACCCTGTTCAACGACACCATTGCAGCCAACATCGCCTATGGCGGCAAGCTCGGCGCCAGTCCACCCGAGATCATTGCGGCCGCGCGGGCCGCGCATGCCTGGGAGTTCATTCAGGCGCTGCCCGCGGGCCTGGACACGCTGGTCGGGGAGAACGGGGTGAAGCTGTCCGGGGGCCAGCGCCAGCGCCTGGCGATCGCGCGCACACTGCTCAAGAACGCCCCGATCCTGATCCTCGACGAGGCGACCTCAGCGCTGGACTCCGAGTCCGAGCGGCAGGTCCAGGCCGGGCTGGAGGAGCTGATGAAGGGGCGCACGACGATCGTCATCGCGCATCGACTGTCGACTATCGAGAAGGCCGACCGCATCGTGGTCCTCGATCGGGGCGAGGTCGCCGAGGTCGGCTCGCATCAGGAGCTGCTGGCCAAGGGCGGCATCTACGCCCGGCTGCATCGGCTGCAGTTCTCGGTCGCGCATGAGCTGGCCAGCCCTGCGCTGTAGACTGCCGATGGAACAACCTCTCAACGCAAAGGCGCAAAGGTCGCAAAGAAAGACAAAGACAAATCAAATGAGGCCAGCTGGGCGCTGCATGCTGACCACGAGCCCCGCCCATCGCCGCTGCTCTCCTTTGCGCCCTTTGCGTTGATGTGGACCTAGCGAATCAGTGAGCACGGTCCCAATTGGGACCCACGCCCACGTCGACCACCAACGGCACGGCGAGCTGTGCGACGCCGGTCATCAGACGCGGCAGCTCGCGCTCGAGCAGCTCGACTTCGGCGTCGGGGACTTCGAAGACCAGCTCGTCGTGCACCTGCAGGACCAGCCTGCTTGCAAGCTGCTGCTCGCGCAGCCAGCGGTGCACCTGGATCATGGCCAGCTTGATGAGATCGGCGGCCGTCCCCTGCATGGGTGCGTTGATCGCGGCGCGCTCGGCGCCCTGGCGGCGCTGGTTGTTGGAAGCACGAATGTCGATCATGTACAGGCGCCGACCGAACACGGTCTCCACGTAACCCTGCTCGCGCGCCCTCTTGCGCGTCTGGTCCATGTAGGCCTTCACGCCCGGATAGCGCATGAAGTAGCGATCCATGTACTGCTGCGCGGCGCCGCGCTCGATGCCGAGCTGAGAGGCCAGCCCGAATGCGGACATCCCGTAGATCAGCCCGAAGTTGATGGTCTTGGCGTAGCGGCGCTGTTCGGCTCCGACCTCGCTCCCTGGAATGCCGAAGATCTCCGCAGCAGTGCGGCGGTGGACGTCCTCCCCTGATCGGAAGGCCGCCATCAGGTTCTCGTCCCCGGACAAGTGCGCCATGATGCGCAGCTCGATCTGCGAGTAGTCCGCTGAAAGGATGTGATGGCCGGGCGGTGCGATGAAAGCCTCGCGGATCCGGCGGCCTTCGGCATTGCGGATGGGTATGTTCTGCAGGTTCGGCTCGTTGCTGGACAGCCGACCCGTCACGGCTACCGCCTGCGCGAAGTTGGTATGTACGCGTCCGGTGCGGGCGTTGATCATGCGGGGGAGCTTGTCCGTGTAGGTGGACTTGAGCTTGGACAGCGTGCGGAAGTCGAGGATCAGCCGTGCGAGCGGGTAGTCCAGCGCCAGCTGCTCGAGCACGTCCTCGTCAGTGGACGGCTGGCCGCTGGGGGTTTTCTTCAGCACGGGCAGCTGGTTCTTCTCGAACAGCATCTCCTGGATCTGCTTCGGCGAGTTGAGGTTGAACGGCTGACCGGCGAGCTCCTTGGCCCGCTGCTCGATCTCGAGCATGCGCCGCCCCAGCTCCTGGCTCTGCTGCTCCAGCAAACCGGCGTCGATCAGCACCCCGACCCGCTCCATGTCGAAGAGCACTTGCAGGACCGGCATCTCGATCCCGGCGTAGACGTAGGCGAGCTTCTCATCGGCTGCAACGAGCGGGTGCAGCTTGCGATGAAGCTGCAACGTCACGTCGGCGTCCTCGGCGGAGTACTCGGTGGCGCGCTCCACGCTCACCTGCTCGAAGCCGATCTGCCCCGCACCTTTGCCAGCCACCTCCTCGTAGAGGATGGTCTTGAGGCCGAGATGGCGCTGCGCAAGGTTGTCCATGTCGTGCGGCTTGTGGCTTTCCAGCACGTAGGACTGCAGCAGCGTGTCATGCTGCACGCCGCGCAAAGCAAGGCCGTGGTTGGCGAACACATGCATGTCGTACTTCACGTTCTGGCCCACCTTGGCGCAGGCGGGATCCTCAAGCCAATCCTTGATCCGAGCGAGCGTGGCATCGAAGGGGAGCTGGTCCGGCGCGCCGGCGTAGCGATGCGCCAGCGGCAGGTAGGCTGCCCGGTTTGGCTCGACGGCTAAGGAAATGCCGACCAGCCGCGCCGCCTGGGGGTCCAGGCTGGTGGTCTCGGTGTCGATGCAGGCCAGGTCTGCCGCCGTGACCCGTGACAGCCAGGCGTCCAGCTGTTCCGCGGTCAGGATGGTCTCGTACTCGCGCTGGGGGCGCGGTGCGGCCGGCAGCTGCAGCTCGCCCAGCTCGCGTCGCCAGCCCTGGAAGTCGAGGCTGTCGAACAATTGGGCCAGGCGGGGTCTGTCGGGCTGCGTATGGGTAAGGTCCGTCACGCCGACCGGAAGCGCGAGATCGCGCTTGACCTTCAGCAGCTCGCGCGCGGTAGGCAGCCAGTCGCGCGCTTTGCGCAGGTTCTCCCCGACTGCACCGCCGATGTCGTCGGCATGCGCCAGAACCTCGTCGAGCGTCCCATACTGCTGCAGCCACTTGGCAGCGGTTTTGGGCCCGACCTTGTCGACGCCCGGGATGTTGTCCACGCTGTCGCCGATGAGGGTGAGGTAGTCGACGATCTGATCCGGGCGCACGCCGAACTTGGCTACCACCCCCGCCTCATCGAAGGTCTCGTTCGACATGGTGTTGACCATCGTCACCATGGGATCCACCAGCTGGGTGAGGTCCTTGTCGCCCGATGAGATCAGCGTTCGCACACCCTGTGCCTCGGCGCGAGCCGCCAGGGAGGCGATCACGTCGTCGGCCTCCACACCCTGGACCTCGATCAGCGGCCAGCCCATGGCGCGGATGCATTCGTGCAACGGTGCGATCTGCGATCCGAGGTCGTCCGGCATCGGCGGACGGTTGGCCTTGTAGGCGGGGTAGATATCGTCGCGGAAGGTCTTGCCTTTGGCGTCGAAAACGCACGCGCTATAATCCGCCGGGTTTTCCTTGTGCAGACGGCGCAGCATGTTGAGCACGCCGTAGATGGCCCCTGTAGGCTCGCCAGCGCGGTTGCGCAGGTCGGGCAGCGCGTGGAAAGCGCGGTAGAGGTAGGACGACGCGTCGACGAGAAGCAGGGTTTTCATAGCGCGGGCCCGGGCGTGAAATATGCTCACGCCCGCAGCTTAGGGCCAATTGCGAGCCCGCCAAGATTGCCAAGACCGGTCACCCACATGAACCCTGGAGACAAGATCCCGAGACTGCTCGCACCCGAACTGATCGAGAAACCCTGGTCGGGGCGGGAAGCGTGGCGAGTGTTCGGGATTATCGCAGAATTCGCCGAGGCGACCGAACGCTTGAACGGCGTGCGCCCGGCCGTGAGCATCTTCGGCAGTGCACGCACCCCCCCCGGTCATGCCTACTACGAGCTCACCGAAGAGATCGCGCGGCAGCTGTCCGACGCCGGCTTCACCGTCATTTCCGGCGGCGGCCCGGGCCTCATGGAAGCGGCCAACAAGGGCGCTTACCACGGCCGCTCCCTCTCGGTCGGGCTGAACATCCAGCTGCCCCACGAGCAGCTCAGCAACCGCTATCAGGACGTCAGCCAGACCTTCCGGCATTTCTTCGCGCGCAAGGTGATGTTCGTCAAGTTCACCTCGGCCTACGTGGTGATGCCCGGCGGGTTCGGCACCCTGGACGAGCTGATGGAGGCGCTGACCCTGGTGCAGACGCGCAAGATCCGCCGCATGCCGGTGATCCTGGTGCACACGCAGTACTGGGGCGGGCTGATGGACTGGATCCGCGGGACGCTGGTGGCCGAAGGCATGATCGATCGCGAGGACCTGGACCTCATCCAGGTGATCGATGAGCCGGCTGAGGTGGTGCGGGCCATCTTCGATCACTACGAGAAGCGCGGCTTCGAACCCTCGGCGCTGGAGCGCGAGGCACAGCTCAACCTCTGACCTGGCCGCAGCATGTCCGTTTTCACTACCGTCACGCCCGAACAGTTGTCGGCCTGGCTGAAGAACTATTCCATCGGTGTGCTGATGGAGCTGCGGGGCATTCTGTCGGGCATCGAGAACACCAATTACTTCGTCACCACCAGTCATGGCAGATTCGTTCTGACCCTGTTCGAGAAGCTCAAGCCGGCGGAGCTGCCCTTCTACCTGGACCTGATGGCTCACCTTTCCAACCACGGCATCCCGTGTCCCAAGCCGATCGCCAACCTGCAGAACGAATTCCTCGGCGAGTTGAACGGGAGGCCGGCCACGATCGTCACCTTCCTGGAAGGCGTGCCGGTGCTCGATCCAACGCCCGAGCACTGTGCGCGGGTGGGCGAGATCCTCGCCGAGATGCACCTCGCAGGGCAAACCTACCGGGGCGTGCTGGACAATCTCAGGGGCCCGAAGTGGTGGACCGCCTGCGCGCCCGAGATCTATCCCTTCCTAACCGCCCAGGACGTGGATCTGCTGAAGTCCGAGATCCGCTTCCAGGCCCAGCATCGCCACGATGCCCTGCCGCGCGGCGTGATCCATGCCGATCTGTTCCGCGACAACGTGCTCTTCCACGACACGACCGTCGGCGGCTTCATCGACTTCTACTTCGCCTGCATCGACGTCCTCATCTACGACGTAGCCATCACGGTCAACGACTGGTGCACCACGTCCGAGTGCGCCCTCGACCCGGCTCGTGCGCGAGCCCTGCTGCAGGCCTATCGTGCGGTGCGCGATTTCACCGCGGCCGAGCGCGAGGCCTGGCCGGTGATGCTGCGTGCGGGCGCGCTGCGCTTCTGGGTCTCGCGGCTGTACGACTACCACCTGCCACGCCCGGGCGCGCTTACCCACAGGCACGACCCGGAGCGTTTCCGCCGCATCCTGCTCGGCCACCTCAACGGCGAGCGCGAGCAGCAGGGGCTGGTGGTTTGACTGATTTGGCTGTGCCCGTGCGGCGTGTCCCGTCAGTGCATGGCTGGTACTGGATCGCGCGGGCCTTCGCCCTGTTCCGCGGCAACGCCCTTAACTGGATCCTGCTCAACCTGGCCCTGCTGCTGATTGCGCTGGCCCTCGTCGTGGTCCCGGTGATCGGCGTGTATGCACTGCACCTGCTGACGCCGATGTTCCTGGCCGGAATGATGAGTGCCTGCCGGGATCAGGAAGTTGGCCGGGACATCGAGATCGCCCATCTGTTTCGCGGGTTTCGCCAGAACGCGAGCCAGCTGGTCACGGTCGGCGGCGTGTACCTGGTGGGCCAAGTGGTGATCGCGGGCATGATGCTGTCCATCGGTGGTGCCGAGCTTGAGGAAGCGATGCGAGCCGCTACTGAAGGAACAGCGGGGCCGTTGAGCCCCGCGGCGAGCGACCGAATCTCTCTCGCGGTCCTGGTGGGCAGCGCCATGTTCGTCCCGCTCGCCATGGCAGTGTGGTTCGCGCCGCCGCTGGTCATCCTCGACAACGTGCCCGCGGTGCGGGCCATGCAGATGTCGGTGCGTGCCTGCCTGCTGAACCTGCTGCCCTTCCTGCTCTACGGGGTGATCATGTTCGGGCTGCTGGTGGTGGCCATGGCACCGCTGTTCGCCGGACTGGTGTTGTGGGTGCCGCTGGCCGTGATCAGCGGCTACACCAGCTACCGGGACATTTTCCCCGCGCCGCCCGGCAACCCATAGGGCTCACGCCCGATGAGCGCAAAGGCGCGAAGACGCAAAGGCGCAAAGGCGCCGCAAAGGACTGCGTCCGCGGTATCGACAGCCCGTGAAGGCGGCGCTCGGGTTTGCGTTGCGCAAGCCTTTGCGTCTTTGCGGTGAGGTTTTGACTTATCGCTAGGCCGGCGTGAGCTTGGCGTACTCGAGCGCCAACCACTTGAGGCCGGCGTTGCGGAAGTTCACCTGCACCCGCGCATCCGCGCCGCGCCCTTCTGCGCTGACGATCACGCCCGGGCCGAACTTGGGGTGCAGCACGTTCTGGCCGACCTTCCAGGGTGAGGCAGGGGCGGAGGCAAAGGGTGGGGGCACGCCGGTCCGGGCTGTCGGACCGGTCGACGAACCGAAGCCGAATACCGCCGAGCGCCCGGCGTTGACACGCCGGACCAGCTCCTCAGGAATCTCCTGCAGGAAGCGGGAGGCGATGTTGTAGCGCGTCTGGCCGTGCAACATGCGGCTCTGCGCAAAACTCAGATGCAACCGCCGGCGCGCGCGGGTGAGTGCCACGTACATCAGCCGCCGCTCCTCCTCCAGACCAGCCTGCTCGTTGAGGCTGTTTTCGTGGGGGAACAGCCCTTCCTCCAGCCCGCTGATGAACACGGCGTGAAATTCCAGGCCCTTGGCGGCGTGTGCCGTCATGAGTTGGAGCGCGTCGGCGCCTGCACCCGCCTGATGCTCGCCGGCTTCCAACGAGGCATGCGCCAGGAAGTCGTTCAGCACACGCAGGCGCGGGTCGACGGACTCGTCGGGCGGCGCGACGGCCTGATCTCCCGCTGCATCGGCCAGCGGGAACCCGCCTTCCGCTTCGAACCCCGCTGCGGCGGTGACCAGCTCGTCGAGGTTCTCGATGCGGTCCAGGCCGTCCTTCTCCGGTTCGTAATAGGCCTTCAGCCCGCTGTCCTCGATGACCACCTGGACCATCTCGCGCAACGACAGGCCGAGGCAGCCCGCGCGCAGGCGCTCGATGAGCTGGGCGAAGGCGGCCACGCCGGAACCGGCCTTGCCAGCCAGCGGCGTCGAGCAGGCCGCCTGCCACAGGCTTACGCCGCGCATGCGAGCCGCCTCCTGCAGCTGCTCGAGGCTGCGCGCGCCCACCCCGCGCGCCGGGAGGTTGATCACGCGCAGCAGCGCGCCGTCGTCGTCCGGGCTCGCTACCAGCCGCAGGTAGGCGAGGGCATGCTTGATCTCCTGGCGCTCGAAGAAGCGCAGCCCACCATAGACGCGATAAGGCAGGCCAGCGTTGAACAGGGCGTGCTCCAGCACCCGCGACTGCGCGTTCGAGCGATACAGCAGCGCGATGTCGGACAGGCGCACGCCCTCGCTGCGCAGCCCGCGAATCTCTTCGACGATGTAGGCGGCCTCCTCGATATCGGTGCCCGCCTCGAACACGCGCAGCGCCTCGCCCTTGCCTTCCGCGGTCCACAGCTCCTTGCCCAGCCGGGTGCGGTTGTGCCGGATCAGGGCATTGGCCGCGTCCAGGATGTTCCCATGGCTGCGGTAGTTCTGCTCCAGCTTGATGACCCTGCCTTTGGCGAAGTCGCGCTGGAACTCGAACATATTGTTGGCCGAGGCGCCGCGAAAGGCGTAAATCGACTGATCGTCGTCGCCGACTGCGAAGATGGCGTTGTGCGTTCCTGCGAGCAGGGTCAGCCAGCGGTATTGCAGGCGGTTGGTGTCCTGAAACTCGTCCACCAGGACGTGGGTGAAGCGCTGCTGGTAATGCTGCCGCAGCACCTCGTTGCGCGACAGCAGCTCGAAGCAGCGCAACAGCAGCTCGGCGAAGTCGACCACCCCCTCGCGATTGCACACGCGCTCGTACTCGGCGTAGAGCTCGTTCAGCCGGTGAGAAAACTCGTCGTATGCTTCGACCTGGCTCGGGCGCAGGCCCTGTTCCTTGTTGCCGTTGACGAAGTACTGCAGGTCGCGCGGCGGGAACTTCTCGTCATCGACATTCAGGGACTTGAGCAAGCGCTTGATCAGCGCCAGCTGATCCTGGCTGTCCAGGATCTGGAAAGTCTGCGGCAGGCCGGCGTCCCGGTAGTGCGCCCGCAGCAACCGGTTGCACAGGCCATGGAAGGTGCCCACCCACATCCCGCGCGTGTTGATCGGCAGCATGGCGGAGATGCGCGTCAGCATCTCGCGCGCAGCCTTGTTGGTGAAAGTGACCGCTAGCACGCCGCCCGGACCCACCTGGCCGGTCTGGATCAGCCAGGCGATGCGGGTGGTGAGCACCCGCGTCTTGCCGCTTCCGGCGCCAGCGAGGATCAGCGCAGATTCGTGCGGCAGGGTGACGGCAGCGAGCTGCTCTCGATTCAGACCGCCGAGGATGTTGCTGGAGGACACGTCGATGCGGGCCAGGAGACTCGGTGCATTATACGGCAGCATCCATCGTGTGCCCGCAACGCTGCGCGATCAGTTGAGCGATACGCTCACCTCGTCCAAGCCCAGCTCGACCTTGAGCTTCACCGCAACAGCCGTGGCGTCGCGCTCGCTGAGCAACCCGGTGAGACGCACCCGGTAGACGGTCCGGCCGTCTGCAAGCACCGGGTCGATGGTGACGGGATATCCCGCTTCCCGCAGCCGGTCGTAGACCGCGAGCGCTTCGCTCTGGCTGTTTGCACGCGCCGCGTAGACTCGCCAGCGTCCACCCTTGCCCAGTGCGCCCTGGCCAGCGGCGATCTCCGTTTCGGCCGCGTACAGCCCGAGCTGTTCGGCGGCGATCGGCTCGATAGGAAGCGCCCGGGCATTGCGCGGCGCCTGATAGACCGTGCGTGCCTGATCCATGGTCACTGGCCCCTCGCCGGTACGCTCCAGCGTGACCTTCCCCTCGATCAACGCCACGATGTCCCGATCCTCGGTGGACTTGCCCCACAGGTCGGTGCCGCGGATGCCGACCGTCACCGTGGTGAAGCGCACCTGCACTTCGCGCGAACCGCGGTAGTCGTAGAACGCGGTGGCAGTGAAACGAAAGGCGCCCTGCAGCACGCCCAGGGTGGCATTGAACAGCCCGGCGCCCTGGCGGGTGCGGGCCATGCCGTCCAGGCTGAAACGCGCATGCTCGCCGAGCTTGACCAGGCTGCCGTCTCCCAGGCGCAGCAGGACACGCGCGCCCGATCCGCTCTCGATGCGATCGCCGTTGCGCAGCCGTGACCCGAGCGCAAGCGGCTCGCGCTTGCTGGCGCGTACCAGCCATACCGGGAGTTGCAGGCCTTCCACCTCGGCGTCGGGCACGGCAGCCGCCGCCGGCTCCACGCGCAGGACGGCAAGCAGCAGGACAGCGCAAACCCACACAGGGAGAATGGGGTGGGCATTGGTACGCATTGCGGCTCCTTGGCATCTACGCGGGGTTGGTTGCACATACGACCGTGCCCGCAGCGTGGATGCTGCCCTCCGGATGGCGGGCGAGACCGGCTATTCCGGGTCGTATGGCGTGGTGAGTATAATCTCGGTCTTTTTACCCCAGGCCGTACACAACAATGCAGTCGCAGTATCGCCCGGCAGACATCGAGAAGCAGATCCAGGCCGAGTGGGAGCAGGCCGGTGCGGCGCGCGTCGCCGAGGACCCGGCGCGACCGAAATACTACTGCCTGTCCATGTTCCCCTACCCATCGGGCAAGCTGCATATGGGGCACGTGCGCAACTACACCATCGGCGACGTGATCTCGCGCTGGTACCGGATGCGCGGCTACAACGTCCTGCAGCCCATGGGTTGGGATGCCTTCGGGTTGCCGGCCGAGAACGCGGCCATGTCCAACGCGGTGCCGCCGGCCAAGTGGACCTACGACAACATCGCCTACATGAAGAAGCAGCTCCAGTCCCTGGGCTTCGCCATCGACTGGGGCCGCGAGCTCGCCACCTGCCGGTCCGAGTATTACCGGTGGAACCAGTGGCTGTTTCTGCGGATGCTCGAGCGGGGCCTGGCCTACAAGACCACCGGCGTGGTGAACTGGGACCCCGTCGACCAGACGGTGCTCGCCAACGAACAGGTCATCGACGGCCGGGGCTGGCGCACGGGCGCGCTGGTGGAGAAGCGCGAGATCCCGATGTACTACATGAGGATCACCGCTTACGCCGAGGAGCTGCTGCGCGCTCTCGATCAGCTCCCCGGCTGGCCAGAGCGCGTGAAGCTCATGCAGGCGAACTGGATCGGTCGAAGCCAAGGCGTGAACATCGGCTTCCCCTATCAGCTGGATGGAGAGCGAAGGCTGCTGCGCGTGTTCACGACGCGCCCCGATACGTTGATGGGTGTGACGTTCTGCGCGGTCGCTGCCGAGCATCCGCTTGCGGAGCACGCGGCCTGCCAGGATGCAAAGTTGGCGGCATTCGTCGACGAATGCCGGCGCGGCAGCGTCATGGAGGCGGATCTCGCCACCATGGAAAAGAAAGGCATGCCGACGGGCCTGTATGTCACCCATCCGCTCACCGGCGAGCAGGTGGAGGTGTGGGTCGGCAACTATGTGCTGATGGCGTACGGCGAGGGTGCCGTGATGGGTGTGCCGGGGCACGACGAACGCGATTTCGCCTTCGCGAAGAAATACGGGCTGCCGATCAAGCAGGTGATCGACGTCGAGGGCCGGGCTTATTCCACCGATAGGTGGCAGCCGTGGTATGCCGACTACGGCAGGTGCATCCACTCCGGAAAGTACGACGGCCTGGCCTACCACGAGGCGGTGGACGCGATCGCCATGGACCTCAAGGCCAAGGGCCAGGGCGACAAGCAGGTGCAGTGGCGGCTGCGCGACTGGGGGATCTCGCGGCAACGCTATTGGGGCACGCCCATTCCACTCATCCACTGCGACGGCTGCGGCGACGTGCCCGTGCCGGACGATCAACTGCCGGTGGTGCTCCCGGAAGACTGCGTGCCGGACGGGACGGGCAATCCGCTCAGCCGGCGCGCCGACTTCCTCCGGGTCGACTGCCCGAAATGCGGCAAACCGGCGCGGCGCGAGACTGACACCATGGACACCTTCGTGGACTCGTCCTGGTACTACATCCGCTACGCCTGCCCGGATAACCGGCGGGCCATGGTCGATGAGCGCGTCGACTACTGGCTGCCGGTGGATCAGTATATCGGCGGCATCGAGCATGCCATCCTGCACCTGCTCTATTCGCGCTTCTGGACCCGCGTCATGCGTGACCTCGGCCTGGTCCGGCTCGACGAGCCCTTCACGCGCCTGCTCACCCAGGGCATGGTGCTCAACCACATCTTCCAGCGCAAGAGCGACAAGGGCGGTATCGCGTTCTTCGCCCCAGAGGAGATCGACGTCGAGACGGATGCCGACGGTCGGGTGACCGGCGCGCGGGCGAAGTCCGACGGACAACCGGTCGAGTACACCGGGCTGGGGACCATGTCCAAGTCCAAGCGCAACGGCGTCGATCCCCAGGACCTGATCGAGAAGTACGGCGCGGACACCGCACGCTTCTTCATCATTTTCACCAGCCCGCCGGAGCAGACGCTGGCCTGGTCCGACTCGGGCGTCGAAGGGTCGTTTCGCTTCCTCAAGAAGCTGTGGGCGTTCGCCTGCGCCTACGCGGAGACGGTGCGGCCGGGTCTGCCCGCCGCGCGCACCCTGGCGGCGGGTGCCAAGCTGGAGCAGTCTCTGGCGGCGGCCCGGCGCGAGGTGCACCTCAACCTGAAGCAGGCCAACTACGACATGCAGCGGCAGCAGTTCAACACCGTCGCTTCGGCCTGCATGAAGATCCTCAACGCCCTGGAGGATGTACCGCGCGGCCGGGGCGGCGCGCAGGCGGAAGTCCTGGAAGAGGGGCTGTCGATCCTCCTGCGGTTGCAGGCGCCGATCACCCCGCACATCTGCTTCCACCTCTGGCGCGAGTTCGGCTTCGGTGCGGACGTGTTCGCTGCGCCCTGGCCGGAGGCCACTGACTCGGCCCTCGAGCAGGATGAGGTCGAGCTGGTGCTGCAGATCAATGGCAAGACGCGCGGTAGCGTCATGGTGCCGAGCACGGCCGACAAGCTCATCATCGAAAGGCTCGCGGTCGACAGCCCGGTGGCGCAGAAGTACATTGCCGGGCAGGCCGTGAAGAAGACCGTCGTGGTGCCGGGGCGGCTGGTCAATATCGTTGTGTAAGGAGCGTGGCAGTGAGCTTTGAGCTGCTCAACGGCGCCCGCGACGGCGAACCTCGCCGGTCGCTGAGCGCCTGTGTCGCGTGGACTCGACGCCTGGCGCTGAGTGTTGTCCTCTCGAGCGTGCTGGTCGGGGGCTGCGGCTTCAAGCTGGCCGGGCCTGCGGAGATGCCGTTCGAGAGCCTCTATGTGGCGGCGCCCGACTACTCGTCGTTCGGCGCGGAGTTCAAGCGCTACGTTGGAAGCGGCGGCAAGACGCGACTCACCAGCCGACCCGAGGATGCTCAAGCCGTGCTGGAGATCCTCAGCGAGACGCGCGAGAAGCAGATCCTGTCTCTGACCGCCGCCGGAACGGTGGCCGAGTACCTGTTGCGTTACCGGGTGTCCTTCCGTCTGCGCGACAGCGGCAACCGCGACTGGATCCCTCCCAGCGAGATTGCTCTGCAGCGGGACCTCACCTACGACGACGACGTAGCGCTCGCCAAGGAGAACGAGGAACAGTTCCTCTACGAGGACATGAAGAACGACGCGATCGACCAGTTGCTGCGTCGGCTGGCCACCGCGCAAGTGCCGGCCTGACACCGCAGCAGGCCCGATGCAGACGCTGGCTTCGCCCGGTTCAGTCGGGATCGTCACGCCGCACGTTGCCCGGTTCGTGGAGCCGGTCAGGCTGCGAAGCGGGGCGACGGTCGACAGCTACGAGCTGGTCTACGAGACCTACGGCACGCTCAACGCGCAGCGCAGCAACGCCGTGCTCGTCTGTCACGCGCTCAACGCTTCTCATCATGTTGCCGGTGTTTCCGCCGACAGCCCCAAGGACATCGGCTGGTGGGACAACCTGGTTGGGCCCGGCAAGCCGCTCGACACCAACCGCTTCTTTGTCGTCGGTGTGAACAACCTAGGTGGCTGCCACGGCTCGACGGGGCCCGCCAGCCTCAACCCGGCGACCGGCCGTCCGTGGGGCGCAGACTTCCCCCTGGTTACCGTCGAGGACTGGGTGGAGGTGCAAGCGCGGCTTGCCGATCGGTTGGGCATCGAGCGCTTCGCCGCAATCATGGGTGGCAGCCTGGGCGCAATGCAGGCATTGCAGTGGGCCATGAGCTATCCCGACCGCGTCGGCCATTCGCTGGTGATTGCGGCCGCACCCAAGCTTTCCGCCCAGAACATCGCATTCAACGAAGTCGCCCGGCAGGCGATCACCACCGATCCGGACTTTCACGGCGGCGACTACTACGCACACAACGTCGTGCCGAGACGGGGGCTGCGGCTGGCGCGCATGCTCGGCCATATCACCTATCTGTCGGACGACGCCATGGCCGAGAAGTTCGGGCGGGCGCTGCGCACCGGTTCGATCAAGTTCAACTTCGACGTCGAGTTCGAAATCGAATCGTACCTGCGCTACCAGGGCGACAAGTTCGCCGAGTACTTCGACGCCAACACCTATCTGCGCATCACCAAAGCGCTCGATTACTTCGACCCTGCCGCGGATTTCGGTGGCGATCTGGCCAGGGCCCTGTCGCGTGCCAAAGCGTGCTTCCTGGTCGTGTCGTTTACGTCCGACTGGCGCTTCTCGCCGGCGCGCTCGCGCGAGATCGTCAAGGCGCTGGTGCACAACAAGCTGCCGGTGTCCTATGCAGAGATCGACGCGCCGCACGGCCACGACGCTTTTCTGATGGACGACCCGCGCTACCACGGCGTGCTGCGGGCCTACTTCGACACGATGGATGTCGAGTGAGGGCATGAGCGCTCCTGGGCAAAGCCACGGCACGCTGTCGGGCCGCCCCGACTTCGATGCCATCGCCGGCTGGATCCGCCCCGGCGCGCACGTGCTCGATCTGGGCTGCGCGGATGGTTCCCTGCTGCGCTTCCTGCGCGAAGCTCGCAACGCCAGCGGCTACGGCATCGAGATCGACGACGCCAGGATCATCGCCAGCGTGCGCAACGGCGTGAACGTGATTCAGAGTGACCTGGAGTCAGGGCTATCCGGCTTCGAGTCCGGCTCCTTCGACTACGTGATCCTGTCGCAGACGCTGCAGGCGGTGCGCCACACCGAGCGGATCGTCAAGGAGATGCTGCGAGTCGGGCGCGAAGGGATCGTTACCTTTCCCAACTTCGGCTTCTGGCGGCATCGCCTGCAGATCGTGGGCGGGCGCATGCCGGTGTCCAAGCACTTGCCCTACCAGTGGTACGACACGCCCAACGTGCACCTGTTCACCATCCGCGACTTCGAGGTGTTCTGCGCGGAGCACGACCTGCACGTCCTCGAGCGCATCGTGATGAAGGAGGACGGGCAGCGCATCTCCCTCCTGCCCAACCTGCTGGGCGCGCTCGCGGTCTATCGGTTCAATTCGGAGCGCCCGGATTAGGCGCGGGCGAAGCAGCCGGCTGAGTCTGGCGTGCGGCCGCCAGCACCAGCAGCATCACGGGCAGGCCGAGGACAGCGGTGGCTACGAAGAAGGACTGGTACCCGAAGTGGTCGACCACCCATCCCGACCAGCCCGCCACAAACTTTGGCAGAAGCAGCATGAGCGAGCTGAACAGGGCGTACTGGGTCGCCGAGTAGGCTACGTTGGTCAGCCCGGACAGATAACCCACGAAAGCGGCACTGGCAATTCCGGCGCTCAGGTTGTCCGCGGAGATGACCAGCACCAGCATCGGCAGATCGTGGCCCCGCACGGAAAGCCAGGCGAACAGCAGGTTCGTGGCCGCAGACAGCAGCGCGCCGAGGAACAGCACGCGCATGACTCCCAGGCGCAAGCTGAGTAGACCGCCGATCCCGGCCCCGACAAGTGTCATCACTACCCCATACACCCCGGACACCGCGGCCACCTCATCCTTGGTGTAGCCCATGTCCCGGTAGAACGGGTTGGACATCACACCCAGCACGATGTCGGAGATTCGGTAGCTGCCGATCAGTGCCAGGAGCAGCACCGCTTGCCAGCGATAGCGCAGCACGAAATCCAGGAACGGGCTCGCGACCGCCGAGTAGAACCAGGCAAACACGCGCACTAGCGGGCGCGGCAGCGCTGTGGAGGTCAACCGGGCGGCAGTCCGTTGCTCGCGGTCCAGGGTCTCGGGTGACACGGTCGCTGCGGGCTCCCGGGAGAGCATTACGGTCAGCACGCCCACGGCCATGCACGCCGCCATGACCAGATAAGCGGCCGTCCACGGCGCGTGCTGGTAGGTGCTCTCGTCCGGGTCGACGGCGGCCGCGATCCACAGCGCACCCGCAGAGGCGGAGATCATAGCGGCCCGATATCCCACCTGATAGCTGGCAGCCATCGCGGCCTGCAGGGAGACTCCGGCGGACTCAATGCGAAACGCGTCCAGCGCGATATCCTGGGTGGCCGACGCGAATGCTGTAAGCAGCGCGAAGGCCACCAACGTGTGCAAATGGGTCGCGGGATCCGTTGCCGCCATCCCGACCAGACCGCCGATAATGCCCAGCTGTGCGAGCAGTAGCCAGCTGCGGCGCCGCCCCAGCGCATGGGTAAGCAGGGGCAGCCGCAGCCGGTCCACCAGCGGAGCCCATGCCCACTTGAACCCGTACGCGAGCCCGACCCAGCTCAAGAAGCCGATGGTCGTGCGATCGATCCCGGCTTCGCGCAAGCGATAGGACAGGGTGCCCAGGACCAGTAGCAAGGGCAGCCCGGCGGAAAAGCCCAGCAGCAGCATCCGTGCTACGCGCGGCTCTGCATAGACGCGCAGATCGTCGCGCCACCGGCGTACGGGCGGCCTGAGGCTCACCGCGCGTCTCGCGTGTGGTTACGGCGCATGCACCGGCCAGTTGGAAGCCATGTTGCGAGCGCCCACGGGTCTGCTGGTCGCTCCGCCGGCGCGCAGCCAGCTGAGTGGTCGTACCGGGTCATTGGTCTGGACGCCTAATCGGGCGTTTGGCCATCGTCCTTTAGCAGGTGCTAAAGCGCGTAGTCGTAGTCTATGGTGAGCGGCGCGTGATCGGAGAAGCGTTTAGCCTTGTAGATCGATGCCGATCTGGCCTTCGCTGCGATCCCGGGGGTGGCGATCTGGTAGTCCAGGCGCCAGCCCACGTTCTTGGCCCAGGCCTGGCCGCGGTTGGACCACCAGGTGTATTGCTCTGGGCGCGAGTCGAGACGGCGGAACACATCCACATAGCCCAGGTACTCGAACACGCCCGACAGCCAGGCCCGTTCTTCGGGCAGGAAGCCGGGGTTCTTCTGATTCGAGCGCCAGTTCTTCAGGTCGATCTCCTTGTGCGCGATGTTCCAGTCCCCGCAGATGATGACCTCCTGCCCGCTGCGCGCGAGCCGGTGGAGCGGCTCGATCACGCGCTCGAGGAAGCTGAACTTGATGGCCAGCCGCTCCTCGGAGCTGGAGCCGGACGGAACATAGAAGGAGACCACGCTCAACTTGCCGAAACGTGCTTCCAGGTAGCGGCCTTCGGCGTCGATGTCGGGGATGCCCAGGCCTTCTACCACGGCGTCGGGCGCGCGCCTGCAGTACAGGCCCACGCCGCTATAGCCCGGATGCTGGGCGAAGTGAAAGCAACTCCGATAGGCGTCGGGTGCGCGCATCGGCGGTGTGAGGTCAGCGGCCTGTGCTTTGACTTCCTGCACGCACACCACGTCGGCCTGCTGCCAACCGAGCCAGTGCAGGAATCCCTTGTTGACCGCGGAGCGGATGCCGTTAAGATTGAGCGTGATGATACGCACGCGCGCGATGGACGATCAGGAATTCAGGCAGGAGTTTATCCAGTTCGCACTGGAGCGCCAGGTGCTACGCTTCGGCGAGTTCAAGACCAAGGCGGGTCGGCTGTCGCCGTATTTCTTCAATGCCGGCCTGTTCAATGACGGGGAAGCGCTGCGAACGCTGGGGCAATTCTACGCGAAAGCCATCCTGGCATCGGCAATCGAGTTCGATCTGCTGTTCGGCCCCGCGTACAAGGGCATCCCACTGGTAACGGCAGCCGCGATCGCACTCGCGGAGCACGGCCGCACCCTGCCCATCTGCTTCAACCGCAAGGAGGCCAAGGACCACGGCGAGGGCGGCGTGACGATCGGGGCAGCGCTCGCAGGGCGAGTGCTGATCGTGGACGACGTCATCTCAGCCGGGACCTCGGTGCGTGAATCCGTCGATCTCATCCGTGGCGGGGGCGCGGTCCCCGCAGGAGTGGTCATCGCCCTGGACAGAATGGAGCGAGGCGCCGGCCCGCTTTCTGCGGTCCAGGAGGTTCGGCAGACTTATCAGATACCTGTGGTCAGTATCGCAACTCTTGACGATCTTGTGGCCTATCTCCAGCAGCGGGGAGCAATGGCACGCGAGTTGCAGATGGTCGAGGACTATCGCCATCTGTACGGAGTTGCAGGCCATGTACCGTCGTAGCTCGTTCCCCGTCATTCTTGCTCTGGCGGTGTGTCTTGCCGTGCCGGGTGTGGTGGGTGCAGCCCAGCCCAAGGCCAAGGCCAAGACCCAGGCGCCCAAATCCGGCCAGACCGCTAAGCGCGCGGGCCAGATCTACAAGTGGGTGGACGAAGACGGTGTGACGCACTACGGCCAGGCCATCCCGCCCGAGTACCGTGACAATGCGGCCGAGGAGATGAACCGCAATGGCATGACGGTGCGCCAGATCGAGCCGGCGACTACTCCTGAGGAGCGCCGGGCGCTGGAGGAGAAAGCGCAGCGGGAGATGGAAGAGCAGAAGCGCCTCGCCGAGCAGCGGCGCCGGGACCGGGCCCTGATCAATACCTATGGCAGCGCGCAGGAGATCGATGCTGCCCGCGAACGCAACCTTGCGCTGCCCACCCAGACCCTGCGCAACCTGGACCCGCATCTGAAGAAGGCCCAGGCGCGCCTGGCCAAGCTGCAGGCCCAGCGCGACGAACTGGCCAAGACCGGCAAGCCCGTCCCGGAATACCTGGTCGAGGACATCGAAGCCCAGCAGCTGGAGGTGCAGACGCTGCGCAACGATATGGATCGGCAGGCCGCACAGATTACCGCGATCAAGACCCGCTACGACGCAGACCGCAAGCGCTTCATCGAGCTGACCGAGCTGCGGCCGCAGTGACCTGCCGGTTCAGCCGATCCCCGGCTGCGCGGACAGCTTGCGACTGAGGATCTGGCTGACCTGCGCGGGGTTTGCCTTTCCCCTGGAGGCCTTCATCGCCTGTCCGACCAGGAAGTTGAAGGCCTTGTCCTTCCCGGCGCGATACTCGGCCGCCTGGGTGGGGTTGGCGGCGAGGACATCGTCTACCAGCTTCTCCAGCTCGCCGGCGTCGGAAATCTGCTTCAGGCCGCGCTGCGCGATGATCCGATCCGCGTCGCCCTGGCCGGCCCACATGGCGTCGAAGACATCTTTGGCGAGCTTACCCGAGAGGGTGCCGTCGGCGATCCGGCGTAGCAGGCCTGCGAGGTCGCGGCTGGGGACCGGGGACTGGGCGATGTCGCGGTCCTCCCGGTTGAGCCGTCCCGACAACTCCACCATCACCCAGTTCGCGCACAGCTTGGCCTGGCCGGGCAGCTCACGCACCAGGTCCTCGAAGTAGCCGGAGATCTCCCGGCTGGAAGTGAGCACTCCCGCATCGTACGCGGACAACCCGAGCTCGCTGACATAGCGCTCACGCCGCGCCTGCGGCAGCTCCGGCAGCGTCGCTCCCACCTCTTCGATCCAGGCTTCGCTCAGTTGGAGCGGCAGCAGGTCCGGATCGGGGAAGTAGCGGTAGTCTTGGGCGTCTTCCTTCGAGCGCATCGAGCGCGTCTCGTCCCGGTCGGGATCGTACAAACGGGTCTCCTGCGCGATCTCGCCGCCATCTTCGAGGATCTCGACCTGACGACGCACCTCGTACTCGATGGCGCGCTCCAGGAAGCGGAACGAGTTCAGGTTCTTGATCTCGCAGCGCGTCCCCAGCCGGTCGCCCGGGCGGCGCACCGAGACGTTGGCGTCGCAGCGGAAGGAGCCCTCCTGCATGTTGCCGTCGCAGATGTCGATCCACCGGACCAGCCCATGCAGGGCCTTGGCGTAGGCCACCGCCTCGGCGGCCGAGCGCATGTCCGGCTCCGACACGATCTCCAGCAGCGGTGTGCCGGCGCGGTTGAGGTCGATGCCGCTCATGCCGTGGAAGTCCTCATGCAGGGACTTGCCGGCGTCTTCTTCCAGGTGCGCCCGGGTCAAGCGGACGGTCTTCGCCTGTTCGCCGATCTGGATCGAAATGCCGCCCCCCTGCACGACCGGGACCTCGTACTGACTGATCTGGTAGCCCTTCGGAAGGTCGGGATAGAAGTAGTTCTTGCGCGCGAAGATGGAGCGGCGGTTGATCTTCGCCCCCACCGCCAGGCCGAACCGGATGGCCTTCACCACGGCGGCCTCGTTCAGGACCGGCAGGACCCCGGGCAGCGCGAGATCCACCGCGCAGGCCTGGCTGTTAGGCGCGGCACCGAAAGCTGTAGACGCACCCGAGAAGATCTTGGAGCGGGTGGATAGTTGCGCGTGGGTTTCCAGCCCGATGACGATTTCCCAGCCCATATCGCTTTACTCGAAGCCGCGCGGCACGCGCTGGTGCCAGTCCGTGGCCTGCTGATACCGGTGCGCCACGCCCAGCAGGCGTGCCTCCTGGAAGTGGTTCGCGATCAGTTGCAGACCCACCGGCCGCCCCTTCGGGTTGAATCCGCAGGGGACGCTCATACCGGGGAGACCGGCGAGGCTGCCTGGAACGGTGTAGAGGTCGGAGAGGTACATTGCGACCGGATCCGCGGTCTTCTCGCCCAGGTCGAATGCGACGCTCGGCGCGACTGGACCGGCGATGATGTCGCAGGTCCGAAAGGCCTCTTCGAAGTCGCGCGAGATCAGCCGACGAACCTGCTGCGCCTTGAGGTAGTAGGCGTCGTAGTACCCGTGCGATAGCACATAGGTGCCGACCAGGATGCGGCGCTTGGCTTCCGGCCCGAAACCCTCCGCACGGGAGCGGCTCATCATGTCGATGAGGTCTTCGTACCGCTCGGCACGATGGCCGTAGCGCACGCCGTCGAACCGGCTCAGGTTGGACGAGCACTCCGCAGGCGCGATGACGTAATAGACCGGGATACCGAGACGAACGTTGGGCAGCGTGACGTCGACCAGGCGCGCGCCCAGCTGCTCCAGCTCAGTCAGGGCAGCGCGGATCGCCCGCTCCACGTCCGCGTCCAGGCCAGGCCCAAAGAATTCAAGGGGCACACCGACACGCAGCCCTTTCACCCCCCCATTCAACTCGCGCGTGAAGTCTTCGGGCGGACGCTCGAGGCTGGTGGAATCCTTGGGATCGAACCCCAGCATGGCGTTGAAGATCAGCGCGGCATCTTCGGCCGAGTGCGTCAGGACTCCGGCTTGGTCGAGGCTGGACGCGAAGGCAATCATGCCCCAGCGGGACGCGCGCCCGTAGGTGGGCTTGATGCCGCTGATGCCGGAAAAGGCGGCCGGCTCCCGGATCGATCCACCGGTATCAGTGGCAGTGGCAGCGGGTGTCAGACGCGCCGCCACTGCCGCGGCCGAGCCCCCCGAGCTGCCTCCCGGGACGGCCGTCTTATCCCAAGGATTCAATACGTTGCCGTAGTAACTGTTCTCGTTGCTGGAGCCCATCGCGAACTCGTCGCAGTTGAGCTTGCCCAGCGTCACCATGCCCGCCTGCCCGAGGCGCTCCACCACCGTGGCGTCGAAGGGGCTCATGTAGCCCTTGAGCATCCGGGATCCCGCAGTCGAGCAGAAGTAGCGGGTTACAAAGATGTCCTTGTGCGCGACCGGCACGCCGGTCAGGGGCCCGGCCTCGCCCCGGGCGATGCGGTCATCCGCGGCGCGGGCCTGCGCGAGGGTCACCTCGGGACGCACGTCGAGGAAGGCGTTGAGATCGGGGTGCTTCTGGATACGGGCGAGGTAGAGCTGGGCCAGCTCGACAGCGGAGATCTCCCGCGAGGCGAGGGTGCGGCCGAGCGCGGCCACCGAAGCGAGGTGCATCCCCGTCCCTCTACTCGATGACCTTGGGGACCAGGAACAGTCCATCCTGCTGGGCGGGGGCGTTGCGCATGTTGGCGACGCGCTCGTCGCGCTCGGTCACCACATCCTCACGCAGGCGTTGAACACCGCCGACCGGGTGCGACATGGGTTCGATGCCGGCGGTGTCAACCGAGCGCATCTGCTCGATCAGGGCGAACAACCCGCCCAGTTGCTCGAGCACCTGTCCGGCTTCCTCGTCGGTGACCGAAAGCCGGGACAGCAGAGCGATGCGTTTGACATCGTCGAGAGTCAGAGCCATTGGCGAGACAGCGGTCAGGGAGTGTAGGCGCGCAGCAAACCAGCCGCTACGAAAGCCCGCCGCCGCGCCAGGCACGGCACCCTCAAGGTTACTTTCGTGGCGCCCGATAACTGCGCTATTATAACCGCTTTAACTCCTTGGTCCCGAGATCTCCGGGACCTACACTCCAAACCTAACTGGAAGCTTCATGTTCGGATTCCTTGGCGGCTATTTCTCCAACGACCTAGCCATCGACCTGGGCACCGCCAACACCCTGATCTACGTGCGCGGCAAAGGCATCGTCCTGAACGAACCTTCTGTCGTCGCCATCCGCCAGGAAGGCGGGCCCAACGGCAAGAAAGTCATCCAGGACGTCGGCTTGGCTGCCAAGCAGATGCTCGGCCGCACGCCTGGCAACATCATCGCCATCCGTCCCATGAAGGATGGGGTCATCGCCGACTTCACGGTGACCGAGCAGATGCTCAAGCAGTTCATCAAGAAAGTCCACGATAATCGCCTGTTCTCGCCCAGCCCGCGCATCGTCATCTGCGTGCCTTGTGGCTCGACACAGGTCGAGCGCCGCGCCATCCGCGAGTCGGCCTATGGCGCCGGTGCACGCAAGGTGGAGCTCATCGAAGAGCCCATGGCCGCTGCCATAGGGGCCGATCTGCCGGTGGACGAAGCCACCGGCTCGATGGTGGTGGACATCGGCGGCGGCACCACCGAGGTGGGGGTGATCTCCCTGGGCGGGATCGTCTACGCGGGCTCGGTGCGCGTGGGCGGCGACAAGTTCGATGAAGCGATCATCAACTACATCCGCCGCAACTACGGCATGCTGATCGGCGAGACCACCGCCGAGGAAATCAAGAAGGAGATCGGCTCCGCCTTCCCGGGCAGCGAGGTGCGCGAGAAGGAGGTCAAGGGACGCAACCTCGCCGAAGGCATCCCGCGCAGCTTCACCATCTCCAGCAACGAGATCCTCGAGGCGCTGACCGAACCGCTCAACTCCATCGTTAGCGCGGTGAAATCTGCGCTCGAGCAGACTCCGCCTGAGCTGGGGGCAGACATCGCCGAGAAGGGGATGGTGCTGACCGGTGGGGGTGCGCTGCTGCGCGACATCGACCGCTTGCTGATGGAGGAAACCGGCCTGCCGGTGATCGTTGCCGAGGACCCACTCACCTGCGTCGTGCGGGGATCGGGCAAGGCGCTCGAGCGCATGGACAAGCTCGGCACCATCTTCACCAGCGACTAGCAGGGACAGACGCACCCGTGTGCGCCGGCCGGGAGGTGTCCGGCACGAGCCGGATCGATCGTTCGCAAGCCCGACCCCTGTGCGCAGACCCGGCGACCCACCGCAGCGCATTTGTCGCAACACGCGTGGCTGTTGCCACGAGGACCATGTGGCGGGGAGCCCGCTGCGCGCACGATCAGGCACGCTGGGAAAGCTGACCACACCGCTGGCCGGTCCTGTCTGAGCGATGGAATACGCCCCCCCTCCTTTCTTCAAGCACGGTCCGAGCCTACTCACCCGTTTCGCGTTCTTCTCGCTGCTGTCGATCACCCTGCTGGTGGCCGATGTGCGCTTCGGGTATCTGCACGTGGTTCAGCAGGCCGTCGGCGTCGTGATCTACCCGTTGCAGCGGCTGGCGACCTTGCCCGGCACTCTCGCCCAGCGCATCGGCGAATTCTTCGTCACCCACGCCCGGCTCGAGCGCGAGAACGAGCAGCTCAAGCGCCAGACTCTGCTGGACGCGGCTGTGCTGCAGAACCAGCAGGCGGTTGCAGCCGAGAACCAGCACCTGCGCGAGATGCTGGGGCTGCGTGGACGCATCCCGCGAGATGCCATCGGTGCGGAGATCGTGTACGCGCCGCGCGATCCGTTCACACGCCGGGTGGTGGTCGACAAGGGGTTCCAGCACGGGGTGAAGGCCGGGCAAGCGGTCGTCGACCACATCGGCGTGGTGGGCCAGGTTACCCGTGTGTTCCCCTGGCTGTCCGAGGTCACGCTGGTAACCGACAAGGAGCAAGCGGTGCCGATCCAGGTTCTGCGCAGCGGGCTGCGCGGGGTGACCTTCGGCATCGGCTACGACGGCGCGCTGGAGCTGCGTTTCATGCCGGTGAATGCCGATATCCAGAACGGCGATGTGCTGGTGACCTCCGGCCTCGACGGCACCTATCCGTCCGGCTTGCCGGTCGCGGTGGTGTCCAACATCGAGCGCAACGCTGCTTACGCGTTCGCCCGCATCACGTGCACGCCTGCGGCCGCGGTCGGCAACTTCGGCCAGGTGCTGATCCTCTCCGGTGACGACGGGTTTCCCGCTATGCCTTCCACGCAGGAGGCGGGTGGCAAGGCGCGCAAAGCCAGAAAGGGGGGCGAGTGATCCGGCTGCAGTCCGGCGGCGGCAGCCCGCCCGAGATCTTGCGGCCGGTGAGGATCGGCTATATCGGGCTCACGCTGCTGGCGGCGCTGCTGGTCAACCTGGTTGCGTTGCCGGGATCTCTGCAGCTGCTGCGCCCGGACTTCATCGCGCTCACGCTCATCTACTGGGTCGTGTACCATCCACGTCGGGTGGGCTTCCTGCCCGCGTGGCTCCTCGGTTTGGCGATGGACGTGGCCGATGGGAGCCTGTTCGGCCAGCATGCGCTGGCCTACGCAGTGATGATGTATCTGGCGATCCTGCTCCACCGCCGCATTGTCATGTTCGGGATGCGGCATCAGGTCCTGCATGTGCTGGCGATCCTGGGCGCGGCCCAGCTGGTCATGTTGCTGGTGCGCGTCATGGCTGGCGCGGGGTTCCCCGGCCCGCTGTACTTCGCGCCCAGCATCCTCGGCGCGTTGCTGTGGCCAGCCTTGTCCAGCCTGATCCGTATTCCGTTGCGCCCGCGCACGGATCCCGACGCCGTGTGACGCCGCCGTGAGGCTGTTCCGCCGATTCGCTGGCCGCGTGGACACCGCACCCATTGTGCTGGCGGGTGCGCGCCGGGCCGAGCTGCGCGATCATCAGAAGGAGCTGCGCAACTTCCAAGTGCGCCTGGCGGTATCCGCCGGGCTGGTGCTGGCGATGTTCAGTGTCCTGCTCACCCGCTTCGTCTATTTGCAGGTGCTGCAGCACGACTACTACCACACGCTGGCGGAGAACAACCGCATCTCGATCGTGCCGATCATTCCCAACCGGGGGCTCATCCTCGATCGCAACGGCGCGGTGCTGGCGCACAACTACGCGGCCTACACGCTGGAGATCACGCCCAACAAGGCCACCGAGCTGGACGCCCTGATCGACGACCTTGCGCAGGTGGTGGAGATCACCCCGCGCGACCGTAAGCGCTTTCGCAAGCTGCTCGACGAGGGCCACGACTTCGCCAGCCTGCCGGTCCGCACGCGGCTCAACGACCAGGAGGTCGCACGGTTCGCCGTGAACAAGTACCGTTTCCCCGGCGTGGACATCCGCGCGCGGCTGTTCCGGCACTATCCGAATGGAGAGGTGGCTTCGCATGTCCTGGGCTACATCGGGCGTCTCACACAGGTCGACGTCGACCGCCTGAAAGCCGAGGGGGCGGCGGCCAACTACACCGGGTCGGATTTCATCGGCAAGGCCGGGGTCGAGGGGCGCTACGAGCGCGCGCTGCATGGCACCACCGGATTCGAGGAGGTGGAGACCGATGCCGGTGGGCGCGCGGTGCGCACCCTGCGCAGCACCCTGCCGGTGTCCGGCAACAACCTGCTGCTGTCGCTGGATGCGCGCCTGCAGGACGTTGCCGAGCGCGCCTTCGGCGATCGGCGCGGGGCACTGATTGCCATCGAGCCCTCCACCGGCGGCGTGCTGGCGCTGGTGAGCAAGCCCGGCTACGACCCCAACCTGTTCGTCGACGGCATCGACCCGCAGAACTGGGAGATGCTCAACAACTCCCCGGACCATCCGCTCAACAACCGCGCGCTACAGGGCGTATACCCGCCAGGCTCGACGTTCAAGCCGTTCATGGCCATGGCTGCGCTCGAGCTCGGCAAGCGCTCGCCGCGCTATACCATTGCCGACCCCGGCTATTTCGCGCTGGGCGGGGCAGGCGGTCACCGCTGGCGCGACTGGAAGGCTGGCGGCCACGGCATGGTCGACATGCACAAATCCATCGTGGTGTCCTGCGATACCTACTACTACGGGCTGGCTCATGAACTGGGTGTCGATAACATCCACAGCTTCATCAGCAAGTTGGGCTTCGGCGCCAAGACCGGCATCGATATCGACGGCGAGGTCGCCGGGCTGTTGCCCTCGCAGGACTGGAAGATGCGCCGCTTCAAGCAGAAGTGGTTCGTCGGGGACACCATCTCGGTGGGCATCGGGCAGGGCTACAACCTTGCCACGCCCATGCAGCTCGCCTTTGCGACGTCAATCCTGGCCAACAACGGTGTGACGTTCCGCCCGCACATCGTGCGTCACATCCAGAACAGCCAGACCAATGAGCTGACCAGCATCGAGGTCGAGCCAATCGGCACGGTGCCACTGCGCCCGGAGAACCTGGCATTGGTAAGGGAGGCGATGGTCGATGTGACGCGGCCGGGAGGCACGGCGGCGTGGGCCGGCGCCGGAGCGACCTACAAGATCGCCGGCAAGACCGGCACTGCCCAGGTGATCGCGATGAAGCAGAACGAGCGCTACGACGAGAAACGGGTGCACGAGCGCCACCGCGACCATTCGCTGTTCATCGCCTTCGCGCCCGCCGACGCCCCGACCATTGCGCTGGGGATTCTGGTGGAAAATGGCGGCCATGGCAGCACGGCGGCGGCACCGATCGCGCGCAAGGTGATGGACTTCTACCTGCTGGGCAAGGAACCGGAGATCACGCCGGCCAGCAGCAAAGAGGAGCCGGAAGGTGATTAACCGCCTGTTCGCCTACCTCGGCAGGCATGTCGACGCCTATCTGCTCGCGGCCCTGGGCGCGCTGCTGCTGGTCGGGCTGATCACGCTGTACAGCGCCTCGGGGGAGAGCTTCGCCCGGGTCGGGGCTCAGCTCGCCAACATCGCAGTGGCCTTCGCGATCATGTGGATCGCCGCCAACATCCCGCCCCACTATCTGCTGCGTCTTGCGCTGCCGGTATATCTCGTGGGGTTGATCCTGCTCGTCGCCGTTGCGTTGTTCGGGGAAGTGGTGAACGGGGCGCGGCGCTGGCTGCACATCGGTGTGACGCGAATCCAACCGTCCGAGCTGATGAAGATCGCGGTTCCCCTGGCGCTGGCATGGTACTTCGACCGTTACGAGGCGATCCTCAAGCTGCGCGACTATGCGATCGCTGCGATCATGGTGCTGGTGCCGGTGCTGCTGGTGGCCAAGCAGCCCGACCTCGGCACCGCGCTGCTGATCGCCTCGGCAGGGCTGTTCGCGATCTTCCTGGCCGGTCTGAGCTGGAGAATCCTGGTCGGGTTGACCGTGGTCGCGCTCGCATCATTGCCCCTGCTGTGGTCACTGATGCACGACTACCAGCGCCAGCGAGTGCTCACCCTGCTGGATCCGAACCAGGATCCGCTCGGCGCCGGCTATCACACCATCCAGGCGGCCATTGCGCTGGGTTCCGGGGGTTTTTTCGGCAAGGGCTGGCTCAACGGTACCCAGGCGCACCTGGACTTCCTGCCCGAGCGCAGCACCGACTTCATCTTTGCCGTCTTCTCCGAGGAGTTCGGCCTGTTCGGCAATGTCATCCTGGTAACGCTGTTCCTGTTCGTTATCGGCCGGGGCATGTTCATCACCTACAACGCTTCGACGCTGTTCACCCGGCTGACTGCTGGCGCCATCACCCTCACTTTCTTCACCTACGTAGCGGTGAACATGGGCATGGTGAGCGGGATCCTGCCCGTGGTGGGCGTCCCGCTGCCATTGCTCAGCTATGGCGGGACTTCCCTGGTGAGCGTGCTGTTCGGAATGGGTATCCTGATGAGCATTCATACCCACAAGCGGCTGGTGAAGACGTGAGGCGACGGCAGAGAGGCGCGAGGCGGGGGGCGCGTGGTGCTGCGCTGGTGCTGCCTTGTCTTGCTGCAACCCTGGCCCTGACCGCGTGCGGTACTGCGCCCACCCGCGAGCCAAGGGCAGAGGCGCCGCACAAACCGGGCGGGTACTACCTCGATGACGGTCCGCACGCCAACCCGCCAGCCGACCTGCGCCAGGTGCCGGACGCGCAGCCGAAGCCGGAGCCGATCCGTGTCGCCAACGCACGCCCCTATACCGCAATGGGGCGGACCTACGTACCCATGACCGAGCTTGGCGAATACCGTGCAACCGGTCTGGCGAGCTGGTATGGCAAGCGCTACCACGGCAGGCAAACGGCGTCGGGCGAGATCTACGACATGTACGCGATGACGGCGGCGCATCCGACGCTGCCGATCCCCAGCTACGCGCGGGTCAGAAGCCTGAGCACGGAGCGTTCGGTGGTGGTGCGGATCAACGACCGTGGTCCCTTCCACTCCGACCGGTTGATCGATCTGTCCTATACCGCTGCGTACAAGCTCGGCATCCTGGCCAACGGCAGCGCGATGGTAGAAGTCCAGAGCATTCTCCCCGCTGGGGATCTGCAGCCGGTCCCGGCTCGTCGGGACGCCCCGTCCGCACTGCCCGCCGCGGCTGTGACGCCGCCTGCCTCCCCCGCACCCGAGAATGCCGCCGGTGTTTACATCCAGCTTGGCGCGTTCAGCCTGCGGGAGAAGGCTGCCACCTTGCTGACCCGGTTGCAGGTGGAGGTGGGCTGGCTCGCCCAACTCGCAGCGATCTATCCGAGTAGTGGGATGTACCGGGTCCAGGCCGGACCCTATGCCAGCCGCGAGGAGGCGCTGCAGGCGGCGGCTCGCATCGAGCAGAACCTCGATCTGAAGCCCGTCGTCATCACGCGCTAGCAGCGCGGCGCGCCGGCGCGCACGCGGTAGGAACGTCCAACCACCAACAAAGGCGAGCCATGAACACCCTCATCTGCGGATCGATCGCCTACGACACCATCATGGTGTTCCGCGACCGATTCCGCAACCACATCCTGCCGGACCAGATTCACATTCTCAACGTCGCCTTTCTGGTGCCGGACATGCGCCGGGAGTTCGGCGGGTGTGCGGGCAACATCGCCTACAATCTCAAGCTGCTGGGCGGGAATCCCCTGATCATGGCGACCGTCGGGGAGGATTACCAGCCTTACGCCTACCGCCTGGAGCGCCTGAAGCTTGCCCAGACTCACATCCGCGAGGTCAAGGACACCTTTACAGCGCAAGCCTTCATCACCACCGATCTCGACGACAACCAGATCACAGCGTTCCACCCCGGCGCGATGAACTACTCGCATCTGAATCACGTTGACGACGCGAGCGACGTGAGCCTGGGCATCGTTGCCCCTGACGGGCGGGACGGCATGCTCAAGCACGCGCGCGAGCTCGCGGAGGGGGGCATCCCGTTCATTTTCGATCCTGGGCAGGGGCTG
Source organism: Burkholderiales bacterium (assembly GCA_036787045.1). Lineage (GTDB taxonomy): Bacteria > Pseudomonadota > Gammaproteobacteria > Burkholderiales > SHXO01 > SHXO01. The sequence goes on from DAIQQA010000005.1 coordinate 30,972, forward strand.
CCCATGTTCAGCGGAGAGGAGTTGCTCGGGTTCGTAGACCAGGCCGCATACGTGGCCGTCAACGACTACGAAGGCCGCATGCTTCAGGAGCGCATCGGCCAGGACCTTGAAACGCTCGCGCGCCGGGTCAAAGCGCTCGTGGTCACCCGCGGCGCGGAAGGGTCGACGATCTATTCGTCCGGCCAGACCATCCAGATTCCGAGCGTCCCGCCAGCCAGCACGATCGATCCCACCGGCTGCGGCGACGCCTACCGGGCGGGCCTGCTTTACGGCATCGCTCAAGGTTACGACTGGCCGAGCACCGGGCGCCTCGCCTCGCTCATGGGTTCGATCAAGATCGCCAGCCGCGGGGGCCAGAACCATCACCCGACCCGGGAGGAGATCGGCTTGCGCTATCGCGAGGCCTTCGGCACGGCGCTGTGGTGAGCAAGCGGCGTCACGAAGCTGTAATATCTCCGCAAACTCGATGGCCAGGCCGGCCGGTGCGGTCGCGGTGCGAGGCGGTTCGTCAAACGGTCACGCGCGCGTAACCCGTCTGTCACCGGGGCGGCTTAACTTCGGTTGGTTCTCTTTCGTGGAGCGGAAGTATGCTGCAGCCGGGACACGGCCAGTCTGAGAAGCAACAGAAGCTGAACGTTCATCTCGCTCGCACCCGCTCGGAGATCCGCGAAGCGCAACGCCTGCGCTACCGGGTGTTCGGCGAGGAGATGGGTGCCCACCTGCGTGGCTCGGAGGATGGCATCGACGAGGATCTGTTCGATCCGTATTGCGATCACCTGGTGGTGACGGACGCGGCAACCGGCGATGTGCTCGGCACCTACCGCATCCTGAGCGGCCTGACCGCCAAGCGGCTGGGAGGCTTCTACTCGGACCAGGAGTTCGATCTGGCCCGCCTGGCCCATCTGCGCGAGCGCGCCGTCGAGCTCGGTCGCTCTTGCGTCCACCCGGATCATCGCAGCGGGGGCGTAATCGCTTCGCTGTGGGCAGGGCTCGCGCAGTACATGCGCAGACACGGCTATGAGTACATCATCGGCTGCGCCAGCATGAGCATGGTGGACGGCGGCCGCTCCGCCGCGAGCGCCTATGCGCGTCTGGCCGAAAAGCACATGAGCCCGGCCGAGTATCGGGTCTTTCCGCGCTGCCCGCTGCCGCTGCACGATCTGGACCGTTCGGCCAGCCCGGTGCTTCCACCCCTGATCAAGGCCTACCTGCGGGTTGGCGCCTGGGTGTGCGGGGAGCCGTCCTGGGACCCGGACTTCAACACTGCGGATCTGCTGATGATGCTTTCGCTGTCCCGGGTGGACCAGCGCTACGCCAAGCATTTCATGAGGGATGCCGCCTGACGGGCCCGAGCAGTCGACGCCTCCGCTAGCCCGCGCCTATCGGCTGATCCGTCTGCTGGTGCACCTGGTCTACGGCTGTGCCGTGGCCGGCGTCGTGTTCCCGTTCATCGACGGCCACCGGCAGCTGCGCATCATCAAGCGCTGGTCGCGCAAGGTGCTCGCCATCCTGGGGATCCGGTTGCATGTGAAAGGCCGCCCGCCCAGTGGGCGTCAGCCGACGGTGATCGTGGCGAACCACGTATCCTGGCTCGACATCTGGGTCATCCATGGCGTAAGCCCGGTGCGCTTCGTGGCCAAGTCCGATATCCGCCGGTGGCCAGTGATCGGCTGGCTGGTGGCGCGCTCCGGGACCATCTTCATCGAGCGCAGCAAGCGCCACGACACCGCCCGCACCAACCGCACGATCGTCGACACCCTGACCCGAGGGGAACGGGTGGGCATCTTTCCGGAAGGCACCACCACCGACGGCACACACCTGCGCGCCTTTCACGCTTCGCTGTTCCAACCCGCACTCGGCGCTGGCGCGCGGGTTGCGACTGCCGGCATCCGCTATCCCCTGCGCGACGGCTCCGCCAACCTGGACGCTGCCTATGCCGGAGACCGCACGCTGGTGGAATCCCTGCGCCTGATCCTGAGCCATCGGCGCATGCGCGTGGAGCTCACCTTTGCGGGGGAAATCGAGATCTCTGGAAAAACGCGGCGCGAGATCGCGCGCGAGTGCGAGCAGCTCATTGCCCGCGCACTCCACCTGCCCGCGCCCGGCAGGAGGTTTGGAACAGCTTCCGATCCTCCAGCCGCAGCGCAGTCAGGTGCCGGCCCCACAGACAGCCCGTATCCAGAGCGAACAGGTTCGGCACGCTGAGCGGCCCCAGCGCCGACCAGTGGCCGAAGATGACAGGCGTGTCGCGGCTGCGTCGCCCGGCGATCTGGAACCAGGGCACATAGCCGGGGGGCAGATTCGCGGGCCTGCCCTTGTGGCTGAACTCCATGGTGCCGTCGTTGGTACACACGCGCAGCCGCGTCATTGCGTTCACGATCACGCGCAGCCGGTCGAACCCCGCCAGGTCTTCGCTCCACTGTGCCGGGCGGTTGCCGTACATTTTCGCCAGGAAGCTGCGATAGCTCGAAGCCTGCAACGCGGCCTCGACTTCTGCGCCAAGCTCGAGGGCGTGGCTTACGCTCCAGTCCGGCAGCAGCCCGGCGTGCACCATCGCATAGCCGTCCTCGAAGTGCACCAGCGGAAGATGGCGCAGCCAGTCCAGCAGCGCCTCGCGATCGGGTGCGGCGAGGACATCATCCAGCGTGTCGTCACGCTTGAGCTTCTCCAGGCCTTCAGCGACCGCCAGGAGATGCAGATCGTGATTGCCGAGCACCACCGTGGCGACGTCGCCGAGAGCGTGGACGAACCGGAGTGTGGCGAGCGAGTCGGGGCCGCGATTGACCAGGTCACCCACGAACCAGAGCCGGTCGCGCTGCTCGTCGAAGCCGATCCGGTCGAGCAGGCGTTGCAGCGCGCCGAAGCAGCCTTGGACGTCGCCGATCGCGTAAGTGGCCATGGTGGTGGCGAGGATGCCCAGGGCAGACAATTCACCGCGGAGGACGCAGAGGACGCTGAGGAAGAGCGATGGGATTCTGCGTCCGCGGCCTCAGCCATATTCAGAGGGCGGAGGCCTGGACCCGAGATTGATTTTCTCTGCGTCCTCCGCGTCCTCTGCGGTTCATCTTTTCGGTTTCAGGGAAAAGAGAAAGGCGCGGGGCCGCCGCGCCTGCCGCTCGAGGCCTCCGCCGCTACTTGACCTGGGCGATCAGGTAGTCGACGGCGGCCTTGACCTCGGCATCCGACAGGCTCGGATTCCCTCCTTTTGCCGGCATCGCCCGAATACCGTTGATGGCGTGGTTGTGTAGCGTCGGCACACCCTGCGCGACCCGCGCTTTCCAGGCCGCAGCATCGCCTGCCTTGGGGGCACCGGCCAGCCCGGCGGCGTGACACATGGCGCAGGCCTGCTGATAGACCTCGTTGCCCGATCTTGCCGTGGTCGCTGGTTGCGCGGCAGGCACGGCCGCAGCCGACTGAACGCCTGCCACACTCGGCGCGGCCGCCGCTGGGGCATCACCCAGCGTGAGCCTGGCTTCGCCTGCGGGCTTGAGGCGTGCGGCGATCGCCTCCTCGGACATCGCCAGCGACCCCGGATCCACCTTCAGCCCTCCGGTGACGATCTGAACGATCGCGATGATGAGGAAGACCGGCACGACGAAGGCGAGCACGCCGACGACCAGCAGTTGCTTCCAGTTCTTGATCGGAGACGAATGCTCCTGGATATGGATTTCTGTCATGCGCTGTATCCTGAGGCGGCGGGCAAAGGCGTAATTATACGGGTACGCGCGAACGCCCTGGAGGAGACCCGCGTGGACGCAGGGGCCGGTAAGCAGCTATCATTGCGGGCCACCGTGCGCCCGTAGCTCAGTGGATAGAGTACTGGCCTCCGAAGCCAGGGGTCGTGGGTTCGAGTCCCGCCGGGCGCGCCAGTCCCTCACCCGGCGCGCAGTCCGGCGCGGCCCACGCGCGATCACGCATGCTGCCGCGCGCTGATCTGCGCTGCATCGCTCTTCTCCCCAGTGCATTTCGACCCTGTTCAGTTGCAGGGCCCGTTGGGCACATGGATTGCATCGTAGGCGCTTGAGCCATTCCCAGGCAGGCCTGAGTTATGCGTGGCGCGTTGTCCCTGGTGCTGTTGTCGATACCGTTGTATGGTGGCGCGACGCCGATTGCCTTGACCGATGCCGAGGTTGCGCGCGGACTTAAGCAGGCACTCACCCAGGGCGCGGACCGCGCGGTATTGCAGCTCGGCCGCGAAAACGGATTCCTGGCGAACCAGGCTGTTCGCATCCCGCTTCCACCCACCCTGACTCGTGTAGACGGTGTGCTGCGCAGGGTGCGGATGGGCACGTACTCCGATCAGCTGATCACCGCGATGAACCGCGCCGCCGAGCAGGCCGTGCCCGAAACCCGCGCACTGCTGGTCGATGCGGTCAATCGCATGACAATCCAGGACGCCAAGAACGTCCTGAACGGACCGGAGGACGCGGCTACGCAGTACTTCCGTCGCCATACTGAGACCGCCCTTAGCGCGCGCCTGCAACCGATCATCCGGCAAGCGACACAGCGCGTGCGAGTAGCCGAGGCTTACAGCCAGTATGCGGGGCGTGCAGCGCGCTTCGGCCTGATGAAGAAGGAAGATGCGGACCTCAACGGCTATGTCACACACAAGGCGCTGGAGGGGCTCTACCTCACGATCGCGGAGGAGGAGAAGGCGATCCGCCGCGATCCGCTGCAGCAGAGCACCAACCTGCTGCGCAGGGTGTTCGGCTCGTCGGTCCCCTAGCAGCATGTTGAAGATCGCAGGTTCGCACTCCAGTTCAGCCGCTGAACCAATGCTCGGTTACGCTGAATCAAGCAGTGTAGGCACGTGTCCGCCCCGCAGAAATCCCGCGGGCGCCCGCGCAGTCGCGGTTTCAACAGCCGCTAGCTGAAACTGCGTCACCCGACGCGCTGCTCCCCGGCGCGCGCTGCCAGGCCGCCCCGTTGTGCAAGAATCCTCCCTCGATCGATGAGGATTGATGGGAGGCGCTAGTTGGACGGTCCGGTTGGGCTTGGTGCGCTGTTTCTCAGCAGCTTCGTTTCCGCCACACTGCTGCCCGGAGGATCCGAGCTGCTGCTGTTCGCTCTGGTTTCCCAGAGCCCGGTGCTGCTCTGGCCAGCGTTGGTCGTGGCCACGCTCGGCAATACGCTCGGTGGCCTGAGTTCGTATCTGCTCGGGCGCCTGGTTCCGCAGCGCAAGGTCCCGGCCCGGCAGGTGGTCTGGCTGCGGCGCTTCGGCGCGCCGCTCCTGTTGCTGTCCTGGGCACCGCTGGTTGGGGACGCCCTCTGCGCTGCAGCCGGCTGGCTGCGCGTGGGTCCTGCGAAGGCCACTCTCTACCTGGCAGCCGGCAAGGGTTTGCGGTACGTGGTGGTCGGCTATGCGGCGCTAACCTGAGCGTGCCTGCAGTGTATGATGCAGCACAGCATCGGCGGTATGCGGCATGACCAGCAGGCTCCGGGAAATCCCCTACAACTACACATCGTTTTCGGATCGCGAGATCGTGATCCGGATCGTGGGCGCTCGTGCCTGGGATCTGCTCAACGAGCTGCGTCAGCAGCGGCGCACGGGCCGCTCGGCTCGCATGCTCTACGAGGTGCTCGGGGACATCTGGGCGGTCGACCGCAATCCCTACCTTCAGGACGATCTGCTCGCGAACCGGAGGCGACTGAGTGCGCTGATCGAGGCGATGCGCCACCGCCTACGCGAGATCGAGGCACGCCGCCTGAACCGCGAGGACAGCGTATCCGAGCTGCTCGCAGCCACCACCAGCGCAGTCGACGCGTTCGCAGCCGAGTTCGAGCGGATGGCCGAGCTGCGGCGGCGGGCGCATCGCAAGCTCGCGCGCGTGACGCGGCATGACAACGTGTGCTTCGACGGCTTTGCCCGGGTCGCGCACGTGACCGACGCGACCGACTGGCGCGTCGAATACCCCTTCGTCGTGGTGTATCCAGACAGCGAAGACGAAGTCGCTGCGGTTGTGCGGGTGTGCATCGAGCTCGGGCTGACCATCATCCCCCGTGGCGGCGGCACCGGCTATACGGGCGGGGCAGTGCCACTCGTGCGCCACTCGGCTGTCATCAACACCGAGAAGCTCGACGCGCTCGGTGCGATAGAGCGAGACCAGATACCCGGCGTGAGCCACTCCGTGCCCACCGTTCGCTGTGGTGCAGGTGTCGTGACCCGGCGCGTCATGGAAGCAGCGGAGGCCCAGGGCTTGGTGTTCGCCGTGGATCCGACTTCCGCGGACGCGTCGTGCATCGGCGGCAACATCGCCATGAACGCGGGTGGGAAGAAGGCGGTGCTGTGGGGCACGGCGCTGGACAATCTGGTGTCCTGGCGGATGGTCGATGCCAACGGCTACTTCATGGAGGTGACCCGGCTCGGGCACAACCTGGGCAAGATCCACGACGCCGAGCTCGCGCGTTTTTCCATCCAGCGGTTCCGCAGGGACGGAAAAACCCCCTACGGCCCGGCGCAGCTCCTGGAGATCCCCGGACCACGCTTCCGTAAGCCCGGCCTGGGCAAGGACGTCACCGACAAGGTCCTCTCCGGGCTGCCCGGGGTGCAGAAGGAAGGCTGTGACGGAATCATCACGTCCGCGCGTTTCGTGCTGCACCGGATGCCGACCCATTCGCGCACCGTCTGCCTGGAGTTTTTCGGCCAGGTGCGCGAGGCAGTGCCTTCGATCGTGGAGATCAAGCGCTACCTCGACGGCCATCCCCGCGCCATTCTCGCCGGTCTCGAGCACCTGGACGAGCGCTACGTCAGGGCTGTCGGCTATGCGACCAAAGCGCAGCGCGGCACGCGTCCCCGAATGGTGCTGCTGGCCGATATCGTCAGCGACGATGAGGGCGCGGCAGGCGAGGCGGCGTCCCAGGTCGTGCGCATCGCCAACCTGCGTGGCGCGGAGGGCTTCGTCGCCGTGAGCCCCGAGGCACGCAAGCGCTTCTGGCTCGATCGGGCTCGCACCGCAGCCATCGCGAAGCACACCAACGCTTTCAAGATCAACGAGGACGTCGTGATCCCCCTGGAGCGCCTGGGCGACTACTCGGACGGCATCGAGCGCATCAACATCGAGCTGTCGCTGAAGAACAAGATCCGCCTGATGGACGCCCTCGAGAGCTTCTTTGCGGGCGAGCTGCCGGTGCACCAGGAGGCCGAGCAGGTCTCGCCCCGGGAACTGCTCGGCGCCCGCGTCGAGCAGGCCGTCGCCTTGGTGCGAGAGACGCGGTCGCGCTGGCAGTGGTTGTTCGACAACCTGGATGCACCTGCGTGCAAGATCCCTGGCCGCGACTTGCAGGCGACCGGTAATCCGCAGCGCGTTGTAGATGTCCTCCAGGATGGGACGCATCGCGTGTCCTGGAAGAGGGAAGTGCGCGAGGCGCTGCTCGAGCTGTTCGCGGGCCGTGCCTTCGAGCCGATCTGCCGGGAGATCGAGGCCATCCATCGGCGCGTGCTGACAGGCCGAGTATTCGTCGCGCTGCACATGCACGCCGGCGACGGTAACGTGCACACCAACATCCCCGTCAACTCGGCCGACTACGCCATGCTGCAGGAGGCCAATCAGGTCGTGACCCGCATCATGGCGCTGGCCAAGAGGCTGGGGGGAGTGATCTCCGGCGAGCATGGCATCGGCATCACCAAGCTCGACTACCTCGAGCCGGGGGAGGTCGAGGCCTTCGCAGCCTACAAGCGTGCGGTCGACCCCGAAGGCCGGTTCAACCAGGGCAAACTGCTGGCAGGCGCCAATCTGGACAGCGCCTATACCCCGAGCTTCAGCCTGCTCGAGCAAGAGAGCCTGATCCTGGAGCAGAGCGAGATCGGCAGCATCTCCGATTCCATCAAGGATTGCCTGCGCTGCGGCAAGTGCAAGCCGGTGTGCAGCACCCACGTGCCGCGCGCCAACCTGCTCTACAGCCCGCGCAACAAGATCCTCGCCACCTCGCTGCTGATCGAGGCTTTCCTGTACGAAGAGCAGACCCGGCGCGGCGTCTCGATCCGCCACTTCGACGAGTTCGACGACGTTGCTGCGCACTGCACGGTGTGTCACAAGTGCGAGAGCCCGTGCCCCGTGGACATCGACTTCGGCGACGTGTCCATTGCGATGCGCAACATGCTGCGCGGGATGGGCCGGAAAAAGTTTAACGCCGGCACGTCAGCTGCCATGCTGTTCCTGAACGCGACCGACCCCAACACCATCAAGCTCGTGCGCAAGGTCATGATCGAGTGGGGTTACCGTCTGCAGCGTGCCGGTCACCAGGCGGCCCGACACTTCGGCCTGGTGCAGGACCAGGTGCGCAAACCGCCCGCGACGCTGGGGAGGCCGCCGGTCAAGGCGCAGGTGATCCATTTCATCAACAAGCCCATGCCGGGTGGGTTGCCGAAGAAGACCTCGCGGGCGTTGCTCGACATCGAGGACCGCTCCATCGTCCCGGTAATCCGCAATCCGCGCAAGGTCAATGACGAGTCCGAGGCCGTCTTCTACTTCCCCGGGTGCGGCTCGGAGCGGCTGTTCGGGCAGGTGGGACTCGCCACCCAGGCCATGCTTTATCACGTGGGTGCCATCACCGTGCTCCCGCCAGGCTATCTGTGCTGCGGTTACCCGCAGGTCGCGGCTGGCGAGGGGCAGATGGGGCAGAAGATCAGCACCGACAACCGTGTGCTGTTCCATCGCGTGGCCAATACGCTCAACTATCTGGATATCAAGACCGTGATCGTGTCCTGCGGCACCTGCCACGATCAGCTCCAGGGCTATGAGTTCGACAAGATCTTTCCGGGCTGCCGGCTGCTGGATATCCACGAGTACCTGCTGGAAAAGGACGTGAAGCTCGCGGGTGTCAACGGTGTGCGCTACATGTACCACGACCCCTGTCATTCGCCGATGAAGACTCACCAGCCCGGCAACGTAGTCAATCAACTGATGGGTCAGGAGGTGAAGCTGAGCGAGCGCTGCTGCGGCGAGTCGGGGACGCTCGCCATGTCGCGGCCCGACATTTCCACCCAGGTGCGCTTTCGCAAGCAGGAAGAGATGGTGAAGGGCGCGGAGGAGCTGCGCCGCCTAGGGCATGCGGGCGAGATCAAGGTCCTGACCTCGTGTCCGTCCTGCCTGCAAGGCCTGTCGCGCTATGACAGCGATAGCGGTACTACCGCCGACTACATCGTCGTGGAGATGGCCCGGCACCTGCTCGGGCCGGACTGGATGCGGCAGTATGTAGACAGCGCGAACCGCGGCGGGATCGAACGGGTGCTTCTCTGACGTTCTCCAAAGCAACACCTCAACGCAAAGGCGCAAAGGACGCAAAGTTCGCAAAGAAAACCCGGGTCAATGGACACGCAGGTCGTCACCTAATCGCTTTACCCATTACCTGGTGCCCATGGACTTGTGCCCGACTCGCATCTGATGTGTTTGCGTCCTTTGCGCTCTTTGCGTTGAGGTGTTGCTCAAGGGGCTAACATGACGCGGTGTGTATTCTGCGAGGAAGCCGGCGGGGAAATCCTCTGGGAGGACGACTACTGCCGCGTGGTGTGGGCCTATGAGCACGACTACCCCGGTCTGTGCCGCGTGATCTGGGACCGGCACGTCGGAGAGATGACGGCTCTCGAACCGGCCGAGCGCAGCCACGTCATGAAGGTGGTGTTCGCCACCGAGCAAGCGCTGATCTCAGTGGTCGCGCCGGATAAGGTGAACCTGGCCAGCCTCGGCAACCAGGTGCCGCACGTGCACTGGCACGTGATACCACGCTTCCGGGATGACCCGCATTTCCCCAACTCGATCTGGGGGCAAAAGCTGCGGCAGGACGGCCATCCACTCCCGGCCGACTTCGCGCTGCACATGCGGCGCGCCCTGGATGAGGCTCTCAAGTCCCGGAGGTGACCGGCTGGGCGCGTCACGCTTGCGCGACGCCCGATTCGGCTCTCGAGGCGCTGAAGAGGCCGGATGTCTTGACCGCTACGCGGCAGCCTCGTGGTCGCGGCGGTCCGTTCCGCTCAGGGCCCGCGCAGCCGGAAACACGGCGCTGAAGGTGCTGCCGCGAGAAAGCTCGCTCTCGATCTCCAGGTGGGCCTGGTGGCGGGAGAGAACATGCTTGACGATGGCCAGCCCCAGCCCGGTGCCGCCGGTGCTGCGCGAGCGACTGCGGTCCACGCGATAGAATCGTTCAGTGAGCCGCGGAATGTGCTGGGGCTCGATGCCGATTCCGGTATCGCGCACGGCGAAGGTCGGCATGCCGTTGCGCTGCGTCCACAGGATCTCGATCTCACCTCCCTCAGGCGTATAGCGCACGGCGTTGCTGATCAGGTTACCCAGCGCGCTGCGCAGCTCCTCGGCGCTGCCGGTCAGACCCACCTCGGACTCGATCCGCAGCGTGATGCGATGGCGACCGGCGGAAAGGGCCACCGCATCCCGATACAGGGTGCGCGCCAGCTCGCCGATGTCCACGACCTCCTCGCGCAGGGGTGTCTGCGCGCTTTCCAGCTTCGACAGCGTGAGCAGATCCTCCACCAGGCGGTGCATCCGGGTGGTCTGCTCGATCATGAGCGCAAGCGACCGTCTGGTCATTTCCGGGTCTGGCTCGGTCATGTCCGCGAGGGTTTCGAGGAAGCCGTTGAGAACCGTAAGCGGCGTGCGCAGCTCGTGTGAGACGTTGGCGACGAAGTCGCGTCGTGTGGTCTCCAGCCGTTCCCAGCGGGTGATGTCGCGGGACAACAGCAACTTCTCGCTGTCGCCGTAAGGAACGAGTTGGATGGACAGGATCAGCTCGGTGTCGCTGCGGTTCAGGCGCAGCACGAGCGGCTCGCTGAAGCGGCCCGCCTCCAGGTATTGCACGAACTGGGGCTGCCGGATGAGATAAGTGATCTGCTGACCGCGGTCGCGCTGGCTATCCAGGCCGAAGTAGACTTCCGCGCGCGGGTTGCACCAGACGATACGGTCTGCTTCGTCCAGCACGACCACACCCTCCGGCAGCGCGGCGCCGGCCTGCTGGAAACGGGTAAGCGCCGCGGACAAGCGCGACTCGATGTGGGTTTGCCTGCGCATCAGGCGCGCCAGCCCGGCGAAGATTTCCTCCCAGGCGCCGCTGCCTTCCGGCACCGTCTGGCTGGCCGCCGCCGGTAGCCAACGGTAGAGCTGGGAGAGGTAGAGGATGTGGTGCGCGAGCAGAAGCAGGAGCAGCACACAGTAGGCAATCAGCGCTTTGACCCCGCCGAGCACGGGCCACAGCAGGAACCCGGCGACGGTCACCAGGACCACGCCCGCCACCGGTCTGCCCCACAGCTTGGTCAACGGCGTCCCTTCCGATTGGCAGTTCCTGACTGGCGGTGAGCGCCATGCAGCGGCTGCTCCCCGCAGAGCCGCGAGCATTATCCCAGAAAGGCGGACGCTGGTTGCGTGCCGGGCTCGCAGCCAGCCTGGATGGATCAGTCGTTCGAGAGGCGGTAACCGGTGCCGCGCACGGTCTGAATCAAGCGGTCATGGTTGGAGGGCTCCAGCGCCTTGCGCAGGCGGCGGATGTGCACGTCCACCGTACGTTCTTCCACGAAGACGTGATCGCCCCAAACCTGGTCGAGGAGCTGGGTGCGCGAGTGCACCCGCTCCGGGTGGGTCAGGAGGAAATGCAGCAGGCGAAACTCCGTGGGTCCTAGATGCACCGGCTCGCCGTCTGCTGCGACGCGATGGGTTGCCGGATCCAGCCGGAGCGTGCCGATCTGCACCAGGTCGTCGGTCATCTGGGGTGCCCGGCGCCTGAGCACTGCCTTGACCCGCGCGTTCAGCTCCCGTGGCGAAAACGGCTTCGTGATGTAGTCGTCTGCCCCGGTGTCCAGCCCGGTCAGCTTGTCCTGCTCGTCCGCACGCGCGGTCAACATGATGATGGGTATGGCGCGGGTGCGCTTGTCGCCTCGCAGCCGTCGGGCCAGCTCGATGCCGGATAATCCGGGGAGCATCCAGTCGAGCAGCACCAGGTCGGGAAGCGCGTCCTGCACCAGGCGCAGCGCCTGCTCCGCATTGTCGGCACGTAATGGCTGGTGCCCGGCCTGCTTGAGGTTGTAGGCGATCAGCTCCTGGATTGCCGGCTCATCCTCTACAACCAGAACAGTGGCAGCCATGCGTTGTCCCCCGGGATCACTCCGTTGAGCCTGATCGTATGAAAGCAATGTTACCGTACCGTTACAATGCCGTCTGAAAACCGGCAATGACACGGCCGGATCCGGCACCGCCAAGGTGCGGGGTTCCAGCCGCAGGCCATGCTCGGCTATTATCATCCGGTACCGACTCGGAGATCGGCGTGGCAGAGACAGGCGGTCCCATTCCCAGCGAGATCAAGCTGCACCAGGCCTCACGCATCCTGGAAGTCACCTTTGCGGACGGTCAGGTCTTCCGGCTTCCCTGCGAATTCCTGCGCGTGTACTCGCCCTCCGCGGAGGTGCGCGGGCACGGGCCGGGGCAGGAGGTTCTGCAGGCAGGCAAGAAGGACGTCGGCATCGACGCCATCGAGCCGGTCGGCAGCTATGCGGTGAAGCTGGTGTTCTCGGACGGCCACGATACCGGACTGTACACATGGGGATATTTGTACGAGCTGGGCAAGGACCAGGAACGTCTCTGGCAAGCGTATCTGGAGCGCCTGCGCCAGGCGGGTGCCAGCCGCGACGGTGCGGTCCCGCTGCGTGCCTCCGGCGCCAGCGCGACGGGCTGGAAGAAGCTGTGAGGCGGCAAGTCCGGCGCCAGCCATGAGCAAGAGCACCCATTTCGGGTTCGAGAAGGTCGATGAGGGAGACAAGGTCCGTCGCGTGGCGGGGGTCTTCGACTCCGTCGCCGGCCGGTACGACCTGATGAACGACCTGATGTCGGCCGGCCTGCACCGGGTGTGGAAGCGTTGCCTGGTCGAGCGCAGTGCGGTGCGAGCAGGCGAGCGTGTCCTGGACCTGGCGGGCGGCACCGGAGACCTCGCGCGACTTTTCGCCAGGCGCGTGGGTCCGGGCGGTGCGGTGGTCCTGGCCGACATCAACCGCAACATGCTGGTGCACGGGCGCGACCGCCTCCTTGACGCTGGGGCGGTTGTGCCGATGGTCCAGTGCGATGCGGAGGTCCTGCCGTTCCCGTCCGGCAGCTTCGACTGCGTGGCGATCGCCTTCGGGCTGCGCAACGTCACGCACAAGGAACGGGCGCTCGCCGAGATGGCGCGAGTGCTCCGTCCCGGTGGGCGCCTCCTCGTCCTGGAGTTCTCGCAGGTGTGGAAGCCGCTGGCCCCTGTCTACGATGCGTACTCCTTCCAGGTGCTGCCGCGGCTCGGGAAGCTGGTAGCGGGCGACGAGCAAAGCTATCGGTACCTCGCCGAGTCGATCCGGATGCATCCCGATCAGGAGACACTCAAGCAGATGCTGGAAGGCGCCGGCCTGGAGCGCGTCGACTACCTCAACCTCACTGCCGGTGTCGTGGCGCTGCATCGCGGCTTTCGCTTCTAGCTGACTCGCCTCCCTGCCGGACTCCGTCACGTGGCGACCTTGCCCAACCCGGCCCCGCTCCTGGCGGGGCAGATCCTCACCGCGGTCAATCATCTGCTCCGGGGGCAGCCGTGGCTGCGCCAACGCCTCCAGCCCTTCGCCGGCCGGGTCGCCGCTCTCGAGGTCTTCCCCGTGGAGCTGCTGGTGAGTGTGACCGCCGACGGCGAGCTCGGGTCGGTTGCCAGCGGTGCAACCCCCGACGTCGCGGTTCACATCCCGCCATCTGCGGCGCTGAGTCTTGTCGCGGGTGACGAGCGCGCACGCACGCGCATCACATTGAGCGGGGACCCCGCCTTTGCGGCCGCGCTTGGGGGAGTGTTGCGCGAGCTGCGCTGGGACATCGAGGAGGATTTGAGCCGTGTCGTGGGTGACGTCGCGGCCCGGCGCATCGTGCAGACCGGGCAGTCGTTCGTGGCGTGGCAGAGGCAAACGGCAAGCAACCTGTTCCAGACACTGACCGAGTACCTTACCGAAGAGCGGCCGGTTCTCGCACAACGCCACGAGCTGGAGCACTGGCTGCGCGCGGTCGACGATCTGCGCGACGCCGCGGAGCGTCTCGAGAAGCGCATCGCGCGCCTCGATTCGTCTCGTGGCGGCTGAGGGCGCGCATGCGCCTGCTCCGCCTGCTACGTATCCTGTTCGTATCGCTGCGCTTCGGCCTTGAGGAGTTCCTGCTCGGGCACGAACGCGTGCGCGTGCTGCGGCCGGTCATCAACGCGCTGCTGTTCTGGCGCCGATTGGACGCTCCGCGCGCCGTGCGGCTGCGCCAGGCGTTGGAGACCCTCGGCCCGATCTTCGTGAAGTTCGGCCAGGTCCTGTCCACCCGCCGTGACCTGCTCCCTGCCGACATCGCCGACGAGCTGGCCAAGCTGCAGGACCGCGTTCCGCCGTTCGAGTCGCGGCGCGTGCGTCAGACGCTCGAGCGGGTGTACCAGAAGCGCATCGAAGACGTGTTCGCCCAGTTCGACCTCAACCCGGTGGCGAGCGCATCGGTCGCGCAAGTGCATCTTGCCACGCTCAAGGATGGGACCGCGGCCGCGGTCAAGGTGCTGCGCCCAGGGATCGCGGGCGTCATCGGGCACGACGTTGCGCTGCTCTACAGCGCGGCGAGCCTGGTCCAGTGGCTGTGGCGGGATGGCAAGCGGCTGAAGCCGCGCGAGGTCGTGGCCGAGTTCGAGAAGCACCTGGAAGAGGAGCTGGACCTGATGCGCGAGGCGGCCAACGCCAGCCAGCTGCGGCGCAACTTCGCGGGCTCGCCCTTGCTGCGCGTGCCCGAGGTGTACTGGGACTACTGCTGGAGCCAGGTCATGGTCATGGAGCGCATGGCCGGGACGCCCATCAGCCACGTGGGCAGCCTGCGCGCGCAAGGCGTAGACCTGGCGCAACTGGCCCGCAGCGGCGTGGAGATCTTCTTCACGCAAGTGTTCCGCGACGGGTTCTTTCATGCGGACATGCACCCGGGCAACATCCTGGTCGATGCGCAGGGACGCTACATCGCGCTCGACTTCGGGATCATGGGCACGCTCACCGAGGTCGACAAGAACTACCTGGCGCAGAACTTCCTGGCGTTTTTCCGCCGCGACTACCGGCGGGTGGCTCAGGCGCACCTGGATGCCGGCTGGGTGCCGCAGGACACGCGGGTGGACGAGTTCGAGTCGGCCATCCGCGCGGTGTGTGAGCCGGTGTTCGACCGGCCGCTGCGCGAGATCTCGTTCGGCAAGGTGCTCCTGCGGCTGTTTCAGACCTCCCGGCGCTTCAACATCGAGGTTCAACCCCAGCTGGTCCTGCTGCAGAAGACCCTGCTCAACATCGAAGGCCTCGGCCGCGAGCTCGATCCCGACCTCGACCTGTGGACGACCGCCAAGCCCTACCTCGAGCGCTGGATGTCCGAGCAGCTCGGCTGGCGCGGCCTGCTACGGCATGTGCGGGAAGAAGCACCCGCGTGGGGCGTGCTGTTTCCGCAACTGCCACGCCTGATGCACCGCGCCCTGACTGAAGGCGGCTCGGCCGGCGTGGCTGCAGGCAGGCGGGAGCTGGCCGATCGCGTCAGGCGGCAAACGCGCTGGCTCGCAGTCGCTACCGTGCTGCTGGTCTTATCCCTCCTGCTGCAGCTCTACGCCCTCCTGTCTTCTGGCCGCTGAGCCCGCGCTGGCTCGCCGGCGCATGACGGTTCATCAAACTGTCATGTCGGCGTCCCAGAATCCGGTCCGTCTAGACGCGCCCGCGCGGACCCGACACGGCCGGCCAGCGTCCCGGCCACGTTACTGCGACCCAGACCCAGGAGAAGACTTATGGCGGTTCCCCGTTCCCCCTATGCGCCGCGAAGCTTGCGCCAGCTTTCGCTTGCCACCATCGCCGCCTCGCTGCTTGCGGTGCTTGCCGGGCCGGCCCAGGCGCAGAGCAGCGTCTTCGACGACCTGCTCGAAAGGCTCAAGGAAAAGGGTGTCCTCAGCCAGGACGAATACGATGCCCTGAAGGCCGCACGCGACGAGGAGAACATGGAGCAGCGTGCCGAGCGTCGCCGGCAGGCCCTGCGGGAGGCGCAGGAGGCGGAAAAGCAGGAGAAGGCCAAGGAGGAGGCGAAGACCACGCTGAAGGGCAAGTTCGCCAACGGCTTCGTGTTCGAGACCGAGGACAAAGAGAACCGGCTGCAGTTCAGCGGCCGGGTCCAGGCCGACTACCGTACATTCAGTGACGACATCGCGGCGGACACATTCGACATCCGTCGCGCCTTCCTCACGGGACAGGGGCGGATTGCGAAGTACTACACATTCGACATTACCGCGGACTTCGCCAGCCCGTCCGGCAGCCCATCTAGCTTTCTCGACGTCGCCTGGCTCAATGCGGAGTGGTGGAAGCCGGTGCAGTTCCGCATCGGGCAGTACAAGATGCCGTTCAGCATGGACGAGCTGACCAGCGACCTGTACCTCGACTACCTCGAGCGCGACATCGGCAACCCGCTGGTTCCGGCCAAGACCCGCGGCGTGATGGTGCATGGTGCGCCGCTGGGTGGGTTGACCTATGCGCTGGCGTATTCGAACCTGAACGGCAAGAACGCCAACGACGTGAACCAGACTGTCGACGGCAAGGAAGTCATCGGCCGGGTGACTGGAAACTTCGCGCAGTTCTTCTCTCTCAAGGACAGCGTCCTGCATCTGGGCGGCGCCTTTACCGACGGCACCATCCCTACCGTCAATGCGTCGTCCGGGACCACTGCCAACAACGCTGCCCCCACCTTCCGGACGGAAGCGCGCGGCGTGAACTTCTTCACCCCGACAGCCTTCACGGGCGAGGATGTCCAGCGCAGACGCTACGGGCTGGAAGCAGCGGTTGCCCTGGGCCCGGTCAAGCTGCAGGGGGAATACATCACGTCCAATTACCAAGGTACGTCGGGTACAGGGGCAGACTACGACAAAGACCTCAAGGCGTCCTATCTGTCAGCGAGTTGGCTAATCAGCGGCGAGCAGTACGCGTCGTCCTACAAGGACGGTGGCTGGGGACGGATCATCCCAAAGAGTAACTTCGCCCTCGGCGGGGGCGGCTGGGGCGCCTGGGAGCTGGGCCTGCGCTACAGCCAGTTCGACGGTACCGACTTCGGCTTCGTGTCGGCTTCGAACCCTGCGGGTACGGGTGCAGTCAACTGTGCGGTTGGTGCTGCCTGCGCATCGACTCTGAAGGCCAACGCGTGGACCCTGGGCCTCAAGTGGATCATGACGCCCAACACGCGGCTGATGCTGAACTACGTGCAGACCAACTTCGACACGCCGGTCACCTTCACGCCGGCCGGTGGGACCACGGCGGGCACGCCCCAGAGCTTCGACGAAGAACAAGCAATCATCTTCCGCGGGCAGCTGGATTTCTGACCCCCGGCGCGTGCGAAGGCGGCGAACCGGAAGGGCGCCCGGCCGGATCGGGTCAGGCGCCCTTTGTATTTCTCGCCTTCGGCAGTGCCCGCGTCGGCCGGACACCCGGCCAAACGGGGCTGCCGTGCTCCACGTCCGTATTCCCTCGCAGGAAATGCACTAGAATCCGAGCTTTTTGCAAGCTCGGGCATGGCCCTTCTCGAGATTCGCAACGTCACACGGCGCTTCGGCGACTTCGTGGCGGTGGATGACGTCAGCCTATCGGTCGAAGCAGGGGAGTTCTTCTGCCTGCTCGGGCCCTCGGGCTGCGGCAAGACCACCTTGCTGCGGATGATCGCCGGGTTCGACGCCACCGACGGCGGCAGCATCTGGCTGGACGGCCGCGACATGACGGGGATTCCACCGGAGGGGCGCAACGTCCACACGGTATTCCAGAGCTACGCGCTGTTCCCGCACATGACCGTGGCGGAGAACATCGCATTCCCGCTCAAGATGGCGGGGCTCGCGCCGGCCGAAATCCAGGCGCGCGTCGAGGAGGCGCTCGAGGATGTGTCTCTGGCCGGGATGAGCGCGCGCTACCCCAACGCGCTGTCCGGCGGGCAGCGCCAGCGTGTGGCCGTGGCGCGCGCGCTGGTCAACCGCCCCAAGCTGCTGCTGCTGGACGAACCGCTGGCCGCGCTGGACGCCAAGCTCAAGGAGAAGATGCAGCTCGAGCTGATCACCCTGCAGAAAGAGATCGGCATCGCCTTCGTGTACGTGACCCATGACCAGCAGGAGGCGCTCGCGCTCGCGCACCGGATCGCGGTCATGAACAAGGGGCGCGTGGAGCAGCTCGACGAGCCGTCCAAGCTCTACGGCTATCCCAAGAACCGGTTCGTGGCGGACTTCATCGGGACGTGCAACATCCTCGACGCCGAAGTGCTGAGCGCCGACGGCGGACGCTTGCGTCTGCGCATCGCCGGGCTGGGCGAGGTCGATGCTGTGGACAGCGCCAGGGCGCCGGCGGGGGCCAAAGGTGCGCTGGCACTTCGGCCGGAGCAGGTCGCGATCAGCCGGCAGCTTGCGCCCGATTCGGACGAGAACCGCTTCACCGGGAAGGTGTTCGACTTCCTCTACCTGGGGGACGTGACGGTGTACGTGGTGGAGTTGGCCAATGGGAGCCGGATCGAGGCGATGCTGCCCAACTCGGCGCCCGGCCGCGCCAAGTTCTTCGAACCCGGCGACCCCGTGGAGATCGGCTGGTGCGTCGATGCCGGCCGATTCCTTGCCGACTGAGGTGCGTGGTGTGACCGGCGGGCGCACCTCCAGGTGGCTGATCAGCGGCCCGCCGCTGGTCTACCTGCTGGTGTTCTTTGCCATCCCCACGCTGATCATGGCGGTGGCATCGTTCCGTGAGCCCGGGCAGTTCGGCGGCCTGGCGCCGCTCCTGCTGGATGTGGACGGGCGCGCGAGCCTGAACCTGACCACCGAGAACTATTCCCGCTTCTTCGGCAACCTCCTCTATACCCAGCTGTTCCTCAAGTCGCTCCTGTATGCGCTGATCACGACAATGGTCTGCCTGCTGGTCGCGTATCCACTGGCTCTGCTCATCGCCCGCAGCCCGAAGCGCCACCGCGATCTGCTCGTGCTGATGGTAATCCTGCCGTTCTGGAGCAACTTCCTGATCCGCGTGTATGCCTGGATCATCATCCTCGGTCCCCAGTCGGTGTTCGTGGGCGCCCTGAACGTCGCGATTGGGGCTCTGGGGCTGGAGCCCGTCCGCCTGCTTTACACGCCTGCCGCAGTGGTGATCGGCCTGGTCTACGTCCATCTGCCGTTCATGGTGCTGCCGTTGTATGCCAACCTGGAGAAGCACGATCCGGCGTTGCTCGACGCCGCCCAGGACCTCGGCGCGGGCGCCTGGGAGCGGTTCTGGCGCGTTACCTTCCCGCTGTCGCTGCCCGGTGTGTACGCAGGGGCGGCGCTGGTCTTCATCCCGGCGTTCGGCATTTTCGCCATCCCGGACCTGCTCGGTGGGACCAGCGGGACCATGATCGGCAACGTGATCAAGCAGCAGTTCCTGGACAGCCGAGACTGGCCCTTCGGCAGCGTGCTCTCGATGGTCCTGACTGCGATGGCGATCGTGCTCGCCGGCGTGGCAGCCTGGTTTGCCCGGAGAACGCGGCTGTGAGGCGTTCCCGCTGGCTGTGGGCGGCTGCGATCGGCGGCTACGCGTTCCTGTATTCGCCGCTGGCGATCGTGGTGGCCTACTCGTTCAACGATTCCACCATGAACGCGCAATGGGTGGGTTTCACCCTGGACTGGTACCGCAAGCTGTTCCGTAACGAGGAGATGCTGACGGCAGCGCGCAACTCGCTCGTGATCGGCCTGGTCGCGAGTGCGGTGTCGACGGTCCTGGGGACCATGGCCGGCTTTGCATTGTACCGCTACCGACTTCGCTTGCTGCCCGTCCTGGTGCTCGCCCCGATCGCGATCCCGGAAATCCTCATGGGGGTGAGCCTGCTGTTGTTCTTTGTGATGATCAATCTGACTCTGGGCATGCTGTCCATCGCGCTGGCGCACATCGCGTTCTGCATCGGGTTCGTTGCCATCGTCGTGCGCTCGCGACTGGCGGGGATGGACGAGAGCCTCACCGAAGCCGCCAGAGACCTCGGCGCGACGCCGTGGCAGGCCTTCCGGCTGGTGACCCTTCCGCTCATCATGCCCGGGGTAGTGGCCGGCGCGTTGATGGCGTTTACTCTTTCGATCGATGATTTCGTCATCACCTTCTTCACCGCGGGGCCGGATTCCAAGACTCTCCCGCTGGCGATCTACACCATGGTCAAGATCACGGTGACACCGGAGGTCAACGCCGTGTCGACATTGCTCATGCTTGTCACGCTCGTCCTGATCCTGGTGGCCTCCCGACTCTCGCCGAGCGCGCTGCGCAGCCGGTGATCCCGGGCGCTGCTGCCGCGGCGGTACTTGACGTATGCTTAGCCGGTTGCGGGAAGTCCCGCCACGCGAGCGCCGGACCGACCTCAGCCGCAGCGTGCGCACAGCCGCCGGTTGACGCCGGCCGAAATCGTTTTCGGCATTCCCTCAACAACCAACCCAAAAGGAGACCCCGGATGAGATTCACCAAGCTGCTGCTGCTGGGACTGGCTGTCGCGCTGGGCGCCTGCGCGAAGAAGGAGGAGGTCTTCCACCTCTACAACTGGAACCAGTACATTGCGCCCGAGACGGTGGAGCGGTTCGAGAAGCTCTGCGAGTGCAAGGTGGAGCAGAGCTACTACTCGGACAACTCCGAGCTGATGGCCAAGATCACCGGCGGATCGAAGGGCTACGACGTGCTGGTGCCAACCTCGAACTACGTTTCCGATCTCGCCAACGGCGGCTACCTCCAACCCATCGACAAGGCGCGGGTCCCCAACCTCAAGAACATCAGCCCGGCCTATCTCGACACCGAGTTCGATCCGGGCAACCAGTACTCTGTCCCCTACGCTTATACGGTCACGATGCTCGGCTATAACGACAAGAAGATGGAGGAGCTGGGCGTGACGGTGGATTCGTGGGCGGCCATCTTCGATCCGGCGATCCTAGAGAAGGTCAAGGGACGCGTCACGGTGCTCGACAGCCAGGACGAGTTGGTTGCCGCCGCGCTCAAGTACCTGGGGTACTCGGTCAACGAGCGCGATCCTGCGAAGTGGGAAGAAGCCAAGCAGGTCATCCTCAAGGCCAAGCCCTACTGGGCGGCGTTCAAGGCCTCGGGTTACATCGAGCTGCTGGCCGCCGGCGACATCTGGATCGCACACGGCTATTCCAACGACGTCTACCAGGCCGACCTCGGGGCGCAACAGGCCGGCAAGGACTTCCGGATCAAGCATGCCATGCCGAAGGAGGGGGCGGTGCTGGCGCTCGACGCGATGGTCATCGCCAAGGACGCGCCGCGTGCCGACCTGGCACACAAGTTCATCGACTTCATGCTGGAGGGGCAGAACTCGGCCGACCTGACCAACATGCTGGGTTCGGGTAACCCCAACACCGCGGCCATGGAGTTCATCAAGCCCGAGATCAAGGCGATGTCGGCGGTGTTTCCGGACGAGGAGACTGCCAAGAAGCTGGAAATGCTCAAGCCGATGAACCCCGACGAGCGGCGCATGGCCAACCAGATCTGGACCGAGATCAAGGCCGAGTAGCGGGGCAGACTAGTTCGCCGGCGGGCCCGACAGAAACGCGCTCTGGAATGCGGCGATAAAGCGCTCCAGGTCGCGTGCCGGTAGCAGGGTTATGCCGGCCGCTGCGGGCCGCCCGCCGCCCGTGGTAAACCCTCGGCACAGCACATCCGCGCCCTGGGGGCGGGCCTGGGGCGCGCGCACGCTCACGGTGAAGCCGTCGCCCTTCTGCACCAGCACGGCATGGGCACGTTCGGGGTTGGCGGTGGCGAGGTAGTTCGCCCAGGGACCGTTGACCCGCCGCGACCAGCTCGCGTCCGGCAAGAGGGTCAACAGGTGTGTGGCGGTAGCCAGAAGGGGATCCGCTTCCGCCGCACGTCCGAGATCGGACCGGTAGGCGGTGCGTAACTCCTCGAACGCGGGATCGTGCGCCGCAAACTCGAGGGGGTCGTCGAAGCTTGCCAGGCGGCGATACAGCGCCGCCGGGTGAAAGTGCAGATCGTCCACCGAATCGCCATAGGCGTTGTAGTTGAGGCACTCCCCCAGACTGCGCAGGGTATCGAGCTGAGCCGCCGTGAGCTGTAGCGGCTTCGCCGCTTCCAGCGCCTGGCGTGGGAGGTTGTCTCCGAAGGCTGCCGCCACCGCCCACGCCCGGAACCGACCTCCCAGCCACGCGTCCACCAGCAAGCTGGTGCAAACCTCGGGCGTGTAGCTGATATGTGCCTGCAGCCCCGGATGCACGAGCGCCGGGCCTGGGAAGTGGTGGTCGAAGTACAGGCAGGTGGCTCCGGCTTCCAGCGCCGCCAACAGCGCGTCCCGGTTATCGTGCAGCGATACGTCGAGGACCGTCAGCCGGTCGCCCGCCTGCGCGTGGACCCGCCCGACCAGCGCGATCTCGCGCTTGGCACCGGTAACGAGCTCAGCTGCGAGCGGCTCATGCAGCCTGAGCTGGCGCAGCGCGCAAAGACCGTCGGCATCGCCGTTGAAGATGTCGTAGGCGGGCACAACCCTGACTATCGACCTGCGGGGAGCGCTCTGGTCAAATAGCGCTATCAGCTCGACAGCGGGCCGGCGGGCAGAGGTCCGAGCTGATGACGCATCATGAACCGATCACGGACAGCGGCACACGGGCACGGCCCGATCCGGCACAGGGGATCAGCCCGACGCTCGCGGCTGGTATCCTACCTGGGCGTAGGCTACACCCTACTGGTGGCCTATGCCACCTTGTACCCCTTCCGCAGCTGGCGGGCGCCGGTAGACGGCCCCTTCAGCTTCATTCTCGCTGCGTGGCCGCGTTACTACACGTTCTTCGAGCTGCTGGTCAACGTACTGGCGTACCTGCCGCTCGGGTTCCTGCTCGCGCTCACCGCGCTGCCCTGGATGGCGCCACGCTGGGCGGCGATCGCGGCGACCCTGGCGGGGACCGCCCTCAGCCTGGCCCTCGAGGCAGCACAGGGCCTCATACCGGGGCGGGTATCGTCCAATCTGGATCTGCTCAACAACGGTCTGGGGGCGATGCTGGGTGCCCTGCTCGCGGTGACCATGGGCGCGCGCTGGGTTCTCAGCGGAACCCTCTATCAGCTGCGGCAGCGGGTGTTCCTGCCAGGCGCCTCTGTCGATCTCGGTTTTGTTGTCGTGCTGCTGTGGCTGTTCACTCAGCTCAACCCGGAGCTATGGCTGTTCGGGAACGGCGATATCCGCACCCTGCTGCATGGGACCGCCAACCTGGAGTTCAGCCCGGCGACTTATCGCTGGATCGAAACCGGGGTCGCGGCGTTCAACCTCGCTGGCATCTGTCTGCTCACGCTTGCGCTGGCCCGTCCCGGGCAGAGCCTGGCCGGCCCGCTGCTCGCGCTCATCACCGTGGCGTTGGCGTTGAAGAGCTTCGCGGCGCTCACGCTGTTCAATCCTGGCGATGCAGCGCTCTGGCTCACTCCGGGCTCCATGCTCGGGATCCCCGCCGGGCTGATTCTCTACCTGGTCCTCGCCCGCTTGCCGCGCCGGGGCGCGATCCTATCGGCCATCGCGTTGCTGCTTGCCGGGGCTGCGCTGCTCAACAGCGCTCCAGAGAACCCATACATCCAGGCGGCGGTCCAGACCTGGCGCTATGGCCATTTCCTGAGCTTCAACGGGCTGACGCAGTTCGTTTCCAGCGCATGGCCTGTCGTTGCCTCCGCCTACCTGCTTTGGCTGCTGCGGGTACGCCTGCACCCGGACTGACACTTCACGGGAATACAGTATGCTAGAGACCTGTGCACCTGTGCGCATGGGCGTCGGGATGAGGATTATCGCTGCGGCTGGCGTGCTGCTCGCGGCGGCGGCGCTGCCGCTGCGCGCCGAGCCGCCGAGCTTCGAGGATTTTTTCCGTGGCGTGAGCGGGTGCAGCCTGGAGATGGCGCGCTATCGGGCCATAGTGGATGCGGCCAGCGACGGGGTCGTGATCGCGCTGCCGAATGGCGGCGCGGTGCGGGGGCTGCTGATCAACGCGTTCTATTTCTCGCCCGGGCGCGGCGGCAATGGGGACGACTATGGACTGCTGTTCAATGCTCCGATAGAAGCAGTGGCACGCAGCTTCCCCGAATTCGCCGGTCGGCAGACGGTCAACGGGCACGTGCGTCGATTGCTGCGGCTGTCCGACGAGACGGGTGACCGCAGCGCGCGTCGCAAGACCTTGCTCATGTGCACGGGGGGTACACCGGTCTGACGCGGCGGTAGCGATGGTCAAGCGATTGTGAACGGCAACAGGCGAGGGGCTGACCCTCAGCGGCGCGGCCGGGCGCTGTGCGTCCCGGGTCTTGGCCGCCCTCGAGCCGGGTTACCCGCGTCGCCAGAGGCGTGCGGGTGCCATTGCCCCCGCGCCGGGTGCCCCTCCCCAGGCGCCCGTCCGTGGCACGGCTCTTGCAAAAGTCCGCACGCAGAACAAGAAAGGGCGCCCTTGGCGGTGCAACGACGGGTGCCCATCGAGAGACCAACGTGGGTCATGCACATGGCACAGCCGGGATCGGCGGTACTCGTGGCCGAAGACAACGAAGACATCAGGGAGCTGGTCGTCCACCAGTTGCGACGCATGGGGGTACAGGTTCTACAGGCCGGCAACGGTCGTCAAGCAATCGATCTGGCCCTCGCCGAACAGCCGGCACTGGTGCTCATGGATATGGATATGCCCGTCATGAGCGGGTTCGAGGCGGTGGCACAGCTGCGCCTGCGCGGCTATACCAAGCCAATCCTCGCGCTCACCGGGTACAACGAAGGGCCCGAAGCCGAGCGCGCATTGTCCAGCGGCTGCGACGGGCTGTTGGGTAAGCCGATCTGCAGCGATGTGCTGCGAGCCAGGGTGAATCAGGTGCTCGCGCAAGCCGCGCCGGGGACACAGGCATGACACCCACCGGACGCCTTGGCGACAGCCTGCAGCCACGCGTAGTATGGCTCGAGAAGGACCTGGAACAGCTGGTTACCCGCTTTCTCAAGCGCAAACAGGCGGAGCTCGTACTGATGCGAGAAGCCCTGGCGGCCTCGGACTTTGAAACTATCCGCCGGCTGGGGCACGACCTGAAGGGTGCGGGCGAGGGGTTCGGGTTCCCCGAGCTCTCCATCCTTGGCGCCAAACTCGAACTCGCGGCCAAGGCGCGTGACGCCGAGCAGGTCGCAGCCCATTCCGCAACCATGGAGCGTTATCTCGGCCGCCTGCAGGTGCGCTTCGAGTAGCGCAGCCGCACCTGCAGGCGGACGCCTTCCGCCCCCACATCATGCGAATCGCGATCCTGGAAGACGATGTTTCCCAGACCGAGCTTCTCAGCCATTGGCTGCAGCTTGCCGGGCACCATCCCCACGCCTTCGAGCAGGGGGCCAACCTGCTGCGTGCACTCGAGCGCGAAAGCTTCGACGCACTGCTGCTGGACTGGAACGTGCCGGATCTGAGCGGTGTCGAGGTGCTCAAGCGCGTGCGCAGCCGCTTGCACTCGTCCGTGCCCGTGCTGTTCGTGACCGCGCGCAACCGCGAAGACGACGTGGTAACGGCGTTGCGCGAGGGGGCAGACGACTACATGGTCAAGCCGGTTCGGCGCCTCGAGCTGCTCGCACGCCTGGAGGCCCTGTCGCGCCGCGGGCGTCATGCCAACGACCAGGCCGAAGTCCTGGAGGTGGATGCCTTCCGCGTCGACTGTCAGACCCGCACCGTGCTGCGCAAGGGCCAGGGTGTCGACCTCACGGCCAAGGACTTCGACCTCTCGGTGCTGTTCCTGCGCAATGTCGGCAGGCTGCTCTCCCGCGGCCACATTCGTGAGACCGTGTGGGGGCCCAATGCCGTGGTGACCTCGCGTACGTTGGATACGCACGTGAGCCGCATCCGCAACAAGCTCGGGCTCACTCCGGAGCACGGCTGGCGGCTGGCGGCGGTGTATCGTTACGGCTACCGGCTCGAACAGCTCGATCCTGCCGCCGTCGCGCGCGCGCGCGCCGACGATCCCAAGGCCGCGGCCTAGAGTCAAAGCCTCACCGCGAAGGCGCAAAGGTTGCGCAAAGCAACCGAGGGGTGCGCGCGCGGCCTTGACCACTTTTCTGGGTATCCTGAGAGGGTCCTTTGCGGCACCTTCGCGCCTTTGCGCCTTTGCGGTCCTCGTCGCAGTAGGGTTTTGGTCAGTGGGGCGCAGGCTATAATCCCGCGCGTCCCCTCGGGAACTCGCATGAGCTACTACCAGTATCACGTATTCTTCTGCTGCAACCAGCGTGAGCCCGGCAGGGCCTGCTGCAACAACCACGGCGCCCAGGACATCCGCGACTACGCCAAGAAACGGGTCAAGGAGCTGGGCCTGTCCGGCCCGGGAAAGGTGCGGGTCAACCAGGCCGGTTGCATGGACCGCTGCGAGGAAGGCCCGGTGCTCGTGGTCTATCCAGAAGGCGTCTGGTACACCTACGTCGACCGCGCCGACGTGGACGAGATCATCGAGGAGCACCTGGGCAAGGGACGCCTGGTCGAGCGGTTGCGCATTTGAAACTCCCGGCGGAGGAGCGCGTGCTGTTGCCGGGTCCCGCAGGGAACCTGGAGGTCCTGGTGAACGACCCGGGGGAACGGCGACGCGGCCTCGCCCTCATCGCGCATCCCCATCCGCTTTATGGCGGCACCCTGGACAACAAGGTCGTCCAGACGCTTGCCAAGAGCTTCTTCGCTCAGTCCTACGTCGCGGTGCGGATGAACTTCCGCGGGGTCGGCGCCAGCGAGGGCGTGTTCGATGAAGGGCGGGGAGAAACCCAGGACTGGCTCGTCGTTGCGCAAGCCATGCGTGCCCGCTTCGGCGAGCTGCCGCTGGCGCTGGCTGGCTTCTCCTTCGGGGCCTTTGTGCAGTCACGGGTGGCCGAGCAGCTTCGGCCCGATCGTCTGGTGCTCGTGGCCCCGGCAGTGGGCCGTTTCCCGGTGGCCGCGGTCCCCGAGCACACGCTGGTCGTGCACGGGGAAGACGACGACGTCGTCGCGCTCTCGGACGTGCTGAACTGGGCACGGCCCCAATCCCTGCCTGTCGTGGTGCTTCCGGGCGCCGGGCACTTCTTCCACGGCCGGCTGATCGAGCTCGCGCGGATCCTGCAGCGATCCTGTCCCTGCTGATGCTCAAGCTGCAGGGCGTGCGCAAAGCCTATGGCACCAACGAGGTGGTGTGCGGCGTCGACCTCGAGCTCGTGCCCGGCGAATGCTACGGCCTGCTCGGCCCCAATGGCGCCGGAAAGACCACCACGCTGC
Organism: Burkholderiales bacterium; assembly: GCA_036787045.1. Lineage (GTDB taxonomy): Bacteria > Pseudomonadota > Gammaproteobacteria > Burkholderiales > SHXO01 > SHXO01. Next base: position 58,200 of record DAIQQA010000005.1, read on the forward strand.
GCCTGGCGTTGGGCCTTGCTGAGCCGGACGCAGGGGAGATCACCCTGCTCGGCGAGCCGATCCCGCGCCGTGCCAGGGAGGCGCGGGTGCGCCTGGGGGTGGTGCCGCAGGTGGACAACCTCGACCCCGACTTCACCGTGGCGGAGAACCTCCTCGTCTATGGCCGTTACTTCGGGCTGCGCGACCAGGACGTGCGCGACCGCATTCCCCGGCTGCTGCAGTTCGCCGGGCTCGAATCGCGCGCCAGCTCACGCATCCAAGCGTTGTCAGGGGGAATGAAGCGGCGGCTGGCGCTGGCGCGGGCGCTGGTCAACGACCCGGACCTGATCTTCCTGGATGAGCCTACCACCGGGCTCGACCCGCAGGCACGCCACCTCATCTGGGAGCGGCTCAAGCAGCTGGTTGCGCAGGGCAAGACCATCCTGCTCACTACCCATTTCATGGACGAGGCCGAGCGCCTGTGCGACCGTCTCAGCGTGATGGACCGCGGCCGCCTGATCTGCACCGGCTCGCCCGCGCAGCTGATCGCGCAGCATATCGAGCCACAGGTGGTCGAGGTCTATGGCGAGGGCTCTGAGCAATGGGCGCTGCGCCATGGCCGACAGCTATGCCAGCGCTGCGAGCGTGCCGGCGAGACGGTATTCTGCTACACGCGTGAGGCGGAGCCGGCGCTACGCACGCTCGAGGGGCGGGACGATCTGCGTTACCTGCACCGCCGCGCCAACCTGGAGGACGTGTTCCTGAAGCTCACCGGGCGCGATCTGCGCGACTGATCCACACTCCACCATGCGAGCCAAGCACTTCGCCCCACCTCGCCTGTCTCTGCGCAGCCTGCAGGTCTGGCGGCGCCACCTGCTGGTCTGGCGCAAGCTGGCGATCCCCTCCATGCTGGGTAACCTGGCCGATCCCATGTTCTACATGCTCGCCCTGGGATACGGCCTGGGCGCGCTGCTGCCGAAGGTGAACGGCACGCCCTACATCACTTTTCTGGCTGCCGGCACGGTTTGCTACAGCACTATGAACAGCGCGACCTTCGAGTCGCTCTACTCTGCATTCTCGCGCATGCACGTGCAGCGCACCTGGGATGCGATCCTGAACGCGCCCGTGAACCTGGATGACATCGTCTTCGCCGAAGCCTTGTGGGCCGCGGCCAAGAGCTTCCTGTCGGGGATGGCGATCCTGCTGATCATCTGGCTGCTGGGCCTGTCCCACTCGCCGCTGTTGCTGTGGCTGATTCCGCTCACGGTGCTGATCGGGCTGACTTTCGGCTCCCTCGGCCTCACCATGACGGCGCTGTCGCCGAGCTACGATTTCTTTCTCTACTACTTCACGCTTGCCATTACGCCGATGGTCCTGCTGTGCGGAGTGTTCTTTCCGGTGACGCAGCTGCCGGCGTTCCTGCAGCAGGTCTCTGTAGTGCTCCCCCTCACTCACGCCATTGAGCTGGCGCGCCCGCTGATCAACGGTAAGGTGCCGCAGGCCGCACTGCTGCATGTAGCCGTGCTGGCAGCCTACGCGGCAGTCGGGTTCTATGCGGCGCTGGTCCTGACCCGCCGCCGATTGCTGACCTGAGCCGCGGTTGCGCCGACACCTTATCCAAACGATCTCGCCCTTCGACATGCTCTGGGTCAAGTCGCTGCACATCATATTCATGGTCACCTGGTTTGCCGGCCTGTTCTACCTGCCGCGACTGTTCGTCTACCACGCGCTGAGTCTCGATGCTTCCGACGGGGTCGGCGCCGAGCGCTTCAAGGTGATGGAGCGCAAGCTCTACTACGGCATCATGACGCCCGGGGCGATCCTGACCGTCGGATTCGGGTTGTGGCTCTGGCTGAGCTGGTTCCGCGATGCGGGCGGCTGGATGCACGCTAAGTTGGCGTTGGTGGCTATCCTCATCGGGTATCACGTCTGGTGCGGCCGACTGGTTCGGGCGTTCAGGGACGATCGCAACGTCCACGGTCACGTCTGGTTCCGCTGGTTCAACGAGTTCCCGGTGCTGCTCCTGGCCGGCGCCGTGATACTCGTCGTGGTAAAGCCGTTCTGACCCGTGGCACGGCTCCTGGCACTGCTGGCGGTGTTCGTCCACGTCGGCAGCGGTCATGCACAGACCAGTGAGATCCTGCTGCAGACCTCGCTCACCGCCGGCCTCGCACACCACGAGGCCAAAGCGGTCTGGGAGCAGATGAAGCCGGGCGACGTTCTGGTGCTTGCGCGCGAACCGTCGAACCAGCATGACCCGAACGCAGTTCGGGTGGAATGGAACGGGCACGTCCTCGGCTATCTTCCGCGCAACAACAACGAGGCTGTGGCCCGTCAGATCGATCGCGGCAATCGGTTACAGGCGCGCATTATTCAGCTCGGCAAGTACCGCAACCACCGCCGGCGGCTCGAGGTCGAGGTCTACCTGCCCATGCAATGAGCCAATGAGCAGCCCGCATTCGTCTTCCGCTGCACTCCAGCGCTTCTTCTGCCCCTGCCCGCGCGGGCTGGAGGAGGCGCTGGAGCGCGAGCTCGCCCGGCTGGGCGCCAACGCGCTCCAGCGAGTCGACGGTGGCGTCGCCTTCCAGGGTGACCTGGCGATCTGCTATCGCATCAACCTGGAAAGCCGCATCGCCAGCCGGGTCCTTTGGCAGATCCTGCGCGTGCCCTACCGCAACGAGGACGATGTCTATCGCGCGGCGAACGGGCCGAGCTGGCGCGACTGGTTCAGCCCCGACCACACCATCCGGGTGAATGTCTCCGCGGTGGGCAGCCCACTACGCAGCCTCGACTTCATCACGCTCAAGATCAAGGACGCCGTGTGCGACAAGCTCCGGGCGCAGACCGGGCGACGTCCGAGCGTGGATACCGCGAGCCCCGATGTGCGCATCCACGCCTTCTTCGACGAGCACAGGTTCACTCTCTACCTCGACACCAGCGGCGAGCCTCTGTTCAAGCGCGGGCTGCGCAAGAGCGCAGGGGAAGCGCCGTTGCGCGAGAACTTGGCTGCGGGCGTTCTCCAGCTCACCGGCTGGCAGCCCGGCACACCGCTGCTCGACCCCATGTGCGGCAGCGGGACCTTTCTGATGGAGGCGGCGGAGATCGCGCTGTGTCGCGCGCCGGGGGCGCGGCGCAGCTTCGGATTCGAGAAGCTGGCGGGCTTCGATGCATCGCTCTGGCAGCGCATCCGTAACCAGGCGCAGCAAGCGGAACAGCCTGTGCACCTGCTGGAGGTCTTCGGTAGCGACCTGTATGGTTCGCAGCTGCAGCTCGCGCGGCAGAACCTCGCGGCCGCCGGGCTCGAGAACGCGGTGCAGCTCAAGCAGGCGAATGTGGTGGAGCTATCGCCGCCGGTGCCCGGCGGCGTGCTGCTGACCAACCCACCGTATGGTGTGCGCCTGGGCGAGCAGCAGGACCTTGCGGCCTTCTACCCGAAGCTGGGCGATGCGCTCAAGCAGCGTTTTACCGGCTGGCGCGCCTGCATCTTCACGGCGGACTTGCGCCTGCCGAAGCTGATCGGGCTCAAGCCGGCGCGCCGTATCCCGCTCTACAATGGCGCGCTGGAATGCCGGCTATATATCTTCGAGCTGGTCGCCGGCAGCCTGCGGCGCCAGCGCACCGACGGGTGACGCAGCCGCGCACAGGTGCGCGGCGGGGTGAAGCGAATGGTTTTGCTCCTCACCCCTCACGCCTCACACGATGTTCAGGTGATCGATGCCGTCCATGATGTCCTTGTCCTTGGCCTCCTGGCCATGCAGCTTGATCGCGAGCCGCAGCTCGTTCATGGAGTCGGCGTTGCGCATGGCGTCCTCGTAGCTGATCAGGCGCGCTTCGTACAGGTCGAACAGCGCCTGGTCGAAGGTCTGCATGCCCAGCTCGCGGGACTTCTTCATGATCTCCTTGATCTCGTGCACCTCGCCCTTGAAGATGAGATCGGAGATGAGCGGCGTGTTGAGCATGATCTCGATCGCCGCCACCCGTCCCGGACCGTCGCGGCGCGGGATCAGGCGCTGAGAGATCATGCCCTTCAAGTTCAGCGACAAGTCCATCAGCAGCTGGGCGCGGCGCTCTTCGGGGAAGAAGTTGATGATCCGGTCCAGCGCCTGGTTCGAACTGTTCGCGTGCAGCGTTCCCAGACACAGGTGACCGGTCTCGGCGAACGCGATGGCGTGGTCCATGGTTTCGCGGTCGCGGATCTCGCCGATCAGGATCACGTCGGGCGCCTGCCGCAACGTGTTCTTCAGCGCCGCATGCCAGGATTCGGTGTCGACCCCGACCTCGCGCTGTGTGATCAGGCAGTTCTTGTGGTCGTGCACGTACTCGATGGGGTCCTCGATCGTGATGATGTGCCCATAGCTGTTCTCGTTGCGGTAGCCGATCATCGCCGCGAGCGAGGTCGACTTGCCCGAGCCGGTGGCACCCACCACGATCACCAGTCCGCGCTTGGTCATCACCACGTCCTTGAGCACGTCGGGCAAGCCCAGATCCTCGACGCGGGGAATCTGGGTGGTGATGGTCCGCAGCACCACGCCCACCCGTGCCTGCTGCACGAAGGCGTTGACCCGGAAACGGCCGATGCCGGGAGGGCTGATCGCGAAGTTGCACTCCTTGGAGCCCTCGAACTCCTGGGCCTGCTTGTCGTTCATGATGGCCCGCGCGATCTCCATGGTGTGCGTGGGCGTCAGGCTCTGGTTGGACACCGGTGTCATCTTCCCGTCGACCTTGAAGGCCGGCGGGAAGCCCGCCGTAATGAACAGGTCGGAGGCCTTCTTGCTGACCATCACGCGCAGCAGCTCGTGGACGAACTTGATTGCCTGATCTCTTTCCATATGTCCTTCCTCCTGGAGCCTTGCGGCCCGCGGCTTAGCCCGGGAACATATCCTTGTTCGCCGCCTTCACGCGCGCCTCTGCGGACGCCACAACGTTGCGCTTCACCAGCTCCTGCAGGTTCTGATCCAGCGTCTGCATGCCGTATTGCTGGCCGGTCTGGATCGAGGAATACATCTGCGCGATCTTGTTCTCCCGGATCAGGTTGCGGATGGCGGGCGTGCCGATCATGATCTCGTGTGCGGCCACGCGCCCGGTGCCGTCTTTGGTCTTGAGCAGCGTTTGCGAGATCACCGCGCGCAGCGACTCCGACAGCATGGCGCGCACCATCTCCTTTTCGGCCGCGGGGAACACGTCGATGACCCGGTCGACGGTCTTGGCGGCCGAGCTCGTGTGCAGGGTACCGAACACCAGGTGACCCGTCTCGGCTGCGGTCAGTGCCAGGCGGATCGTCTCGAGGTCGCGCATCTCGCCCACCAGGATGAAGTCCGGATCCTCCCGCAGCGCTGAGCGCAGGGCGTTGGAGAAGGACAGCGTATGCGGGCCGACCTCACGCTGGTTGATCAGGCACTTCTTGCTTTCGTGCACGAACTCGATCGGATCCTCGACGGTGAGGATGTGGCCGTACTCGTTCTCGTTGATGTAGTTGACCATCGCCGCCAGCGTGGTCGACTTGCCGGAGCCGGTCGGTCCCGTCACCAGGACGATCCCGCGCGGCTGCTCGGAGATCTCCTTGAAGATGGCGGGCGCCTTGAGGTCTTCCAGCGACAGCACCTTGGAAGGAATCGTCCGCATCACTGCACCGGCGCCGCGCTGCTGCACGAAGGCGTTGACGCGGAAGCGTGCGAGGTTAGGGATGGCAAACGAGAAGTCGCACTCCAGATTCTCCTCGTAGTGCTTACGCTGCGCATCGTTCATGATGTCGTACACCATGGCGTGCACGTCCTTGTGCTCCATGGGCGGCAGATTGATGCGCCGTACGTCGCCATGCACGCGGATCATCGGCGGCAGGCCGGCGGACAGGTGCAGGTCGGAGGCCTTGTTCTTGACCACGAAGGCAAGAAGTTCGGAGATGTCCATCTTCAGGTTCCTGTTCGGTTCTCGGTGCGGCTGGCCGGCCGGTTGGCCGGGCAAACCCCGGGACGCACGGCCAGCGTGCGCATCTTCCCACGATCAAACGCGTGGGCGGCCTGTCGCCTGCTTGCTGCAGAGGCGCTCGCGTCGTCGTGACGCTGAAGAAAGCGTGCCGGAACCCTATCGGAATGCCGGTCGCGGCGGGCAAAATAGCAGGCAAATCCTGTGCCCGAATACTGGAGCATTATGGTCACGGTCCAAGAGGGGCTGCAAGCGGTGGTTCGCCGCATCGAGGCGGCGGCGCGGGCGGCCGGCCGCGACCCTGCAACGGTGTGCCTGGTCGCGGTAAGCAAGACCTTTGCCCCGCCTGAGCTGCGTGCAGCCTGGGCAGCTGGACAGCGGGCCTTCGGCGAGAACTACGTGCAGGAAGCGCTGGACAAGATGGGGTGCCTCGCGGATCTGGACATCGAGTGGCATTTCATCGGGCCGATCCAGGGCAATAAGACGCGCCCGATCGCCGAGCACTTTCACTGGGTGCACAGCGTCGATCGGCTCAAGATCGCCCGGCGCCTGAGCGAAGCCCGGCCCGGCACGCTCCCGCCGCTGCAGATCTGCCTGCAGGTCAACATCGGGGGGGAGGACAGCAAGAGCGGCGTGCCGCCCGAGGAGCTCGAAGAGCTTGCCCGGGCTGTGGTCGGGTTGCCCCGTCTCGTGCTGCGCGGGCTGATGACGGTTCCCCGACCGACAACCGATCCGCTGGCACAGCGGGCCCAGTTCCGCGCGCTGCGGGAGCTGCGCGATCGGCTGGCCGCCGGGGCTGGCATTGCGCTGGACACGCTGTCGATGGGCATGTCCGAGGATCTGGAGGCTGCGATCGCGGAGGGTGCCACGATGGTGCGCGTCGGCCGCGCGATCTTCGGCGAGCGTCCGCGCAAAGCCTGATCTGCGCGGCGCTGTGCCGGTGCGTCCAGACGTCTACCTGGTTGCTATACTGCGCGTCCGCCCGGTGCAGCTCGTCCTGGGCATCCCCAGAACCCAAGGAGAAAAACCATGAGGAGATCGTTCCTGCTGGCCGCAGTCGCCCTGCTGCTTGCCCCCGCCATTGCCCAGGCGCAGTCGACGCTCAACGTGTACCAGACCATCGACATCGCAGCGCCGGCCGGCAAGGTGTGGAACGCCGTGAAGAACTGGGACAATCTGCACGGCTGGCACCCCGCTTTCGCCAGCACGGAGCTCACCGGCGGCCAGAACAACACCGTGGGTGCGACCCGTCGGCTGACGTTAAAGGATGGTCCTTCCTTCGACGAAGAGCTGACCGCCTTCGACGAGCGGGGCATGAGGCTGCGCTACAAGATCATCAGCGAGGCGCCGCTGCCCATCACCAACTACGATTCCGCCATCCGGGTGTTGCCCACCGGCAGCAACAGCGCAACCGTGGTGTGGCTGAGCAGCTTCGTATCCAACCCAGGCACCAAGGACGACGAGCTCATGAAAGGGGTGGCTGGCCTGTACCGTGCCGGTCTGGAGAATCTCAAGAGCATCGTCGAGGGCCGCTGAAGCTGCCGACGGGGTTATCATGCAGGCCCGTCCCGCGCCGCGGGCGGGCTGTCTTTTCGCCTCCGATGGAGCGTGCATGCGGGCAACATTCATAGGCGGGGGTAACATGGCCAGCGCGCTGGTCGGTGGACTGCTCAAGCAGGGCTGGCCGGCTGACGACCTGCGCGTAGTGGAGATCGACCCCCAAGCCCGCGAGGCAATGTCCAGACAGTTCGGTGTCAGCACGGGTGCCGTTGTACCCGAGCGGCTGGAACCGCAGGAAGTCGTCGTCCTCGCGGTCAAGCCGCAGCACATGCTGCAGGTGGCGCGCCATCTGCGTCCCAGGCTCAGCAGCCAGCTCGTGGTGACGATCGCGGCGGGTATCCGCACGCAGGATCTGTCCCGTTGGCTGGGCGGGTACGAGCACATCGTGCGAGTGATGCCGAACACCCCCGCCCTGGTGCTGGCGGGGATCTCGGCGCTGTATGCGATGCCGGCCGTGGATGTGGATGCGAGGCGGCACGCCGACAGCATCCTTTCGGCAGTGGGCGCCACCATCTGGGTCGAGCGCGAGGAGCTGATGGACGCCGTCACGGCAGTGTCGGGCAGCGGGCCGGCCTACGTGTTCTATTTCATGGAGGCCATCATGCGGGCAGGCGAGGAGCTCGGGCTGTCACCGGAACAGGCGCGCCGGCTCACGCTGGAGACCTTCTACGGCGCTGCCAGTCTCGCACGCCAGAGCAGCGAGCCGCCTGCCGCGCTGCGTATCCGGGTAACCTCCAAGGGCGGCACGACCGAACGAGCCGTGAGCGCGATGGAAGCAGCAGCCATCCAGCGGCACGTCGTCGATGCCGTTAAACAGGCTGCCGCCCGCTCGCGGGAGTTGGGCGAGCAGTTGGGCTCTGCCGACTGAGACATCCCGTCGAGCCCATGTTGACCCAAGCGGCAGCCTTCCTGCTGGAGACCTTCCTGGGACTGTTCGCACTGGCCCTGCTTCTGCGCTTTTATCTGCAGCTGTTGCGTGCCCCGGCGCGAAACCCGGTGTCGACCTTTCTTGCCGCCTTGACGAACTGGATCGTCGTCCCGGCCCGACGCGTGATCCCGGGACTGTTCCGCGTCGACCTGTCGACCCTCGTGCTGGCATGGCTGACCGAGCTCGTCCTGCTCTGCGGGATCACGCTGCTGCGCGGGGCGGGCTTCGCCGCACTGCTCGGCGCGCTGCTCGTGCTGGCGCTGGTCGCTGCGGTCGAGGTGGTCAAGCTCAGCCTGTATATCCTGATGGTGGCGGTGATTGTCCAGGCCGTGCTGAGCTGGGTCGCGCCTTACAGCCCCGCCATGCCGATACTCAACAGCCTCACGCGCCCATTTCTGCTGGTGTTCTCCAAGCGCATCCCGCCGGTGGGCAATGTCGACCTGTCCCCCATCTTCGTTATCGTGGGCTGTCAGCTCGGGCTGTTCCTGGTCAACTGGGTCGAGGGCGGACTGCTGCGTGCAGCAGTCGGCCAACCCTGATCCAGAACCATCCTGCACGCCGACCCGCCTGTGCTTTTCCAGCGGGTTGTCGTAAACCCCCGTAACGCGTTGCCCACGTCATGACCTGGTACCGCCTCGACGGCGACAGGAACGTTCTTTGCATAAATCTTTACGTTCAGCCGAACGCGCGCAGCACCGAGCTGGCGGGAACGCACGGGGAAGCGCTCAAGGTGCGCGTGGCCGCACCCCCGCTGGACGATCGGGCAAACCAGCTTCTTATTGATTTTCTTGGGAAAACCTTAGGCGTTCCGGGCAGCCGGATCCGCATCAGCCGGGGTGGGCGCAGCCGCCACAAACTGATCGAGATCGCAGCGCCGGGCGAGACAGCTCTGCGGACCATCCGCGAGTGGGAACAGGGATGACCAACCAGCTCGAAAATCAGATCGCGAGCTACCAGCGCTGGCGCGAAGACATTCGCAGCGGCATCGAGGCCTACCAGGCCTGGCTCGATCAGCACGGGCACGTGGACATCCAGCGCAGCCTGCGCATCTACGACCTGCTCGAGAGCCTGCGCAACGACCGCATGGTCCTGGCTTTCCTCGCCGAGTATTCGCGCGGCAAGACCGAGCTGATCAACGCCATGTTCTTCGCCGACTTCAAGCAGCGCCTGCTGCCCTCTGACGTGGGCCGGACCACCATGTGCCCGACCGAGGTCTTCTACGACGCCGCCGAGGAACCGTACATCCGCCTCCTGCCCATCGAGACGCGCAAACGCGAGGACAGCATCGCCTCGCTAAAGCAGCATCCGATAGAGTGGGTGAAGATCAAGCTCAACCTGCAGTCGCAGGAGGAGATGGCACAGGCCATGGCGAGCCTGGCCGAAACCAAACAGGTGCGGGTGGAAGAGGCCTCCGACCTCGGCCTGATCGACGAGAAGGACTTCGTGACTACCACGGTCGTCACACGGGGCAGCAAGGTCGAGATCCCGGCCTGGCGCCACGCGATGATCAACTATCCGCACCCGCTGCTGAAGAGCGGGCTGGTGATTCTGGACACCCCTGGCCTCAATGCCCTGGGTACCGAGCCCGAGCTCACGCTCAAGATGATCCCCAGCGCCCACGCCATCCTGTTCCTGCTGGCTATGGACACCGGCGTGACCAAGTCGGACATGGAGATCTGGCAGCGCTACGTGCAGAGCTACCAGACTCGCCGGATCGCTGTGCTGAACAAGATCGACCTGCTGTGGGACGAGCTGAAGACGGAGGACCAGATCGAGGAGGCGATCGTGCGTCAGGTCACCAGCACCTGCCAGCTCCTTGAGCTTCCACCCAACCACGTCATTGCGCTGTCCGCCCAGAAGGGGCTGCTCGCCCGCATCCGGGGCGACGACGTGCTGCTGGAACGCAGTGGCATACGCGATCTGGAAGACCTGCTGGCCAAGGAGATCGTGCCGGCCAAGCAGGAAATCTTACGCTCGGCGGTGGTGAAGGAAATGGGTGCGATGGTCGAGGGCAGCCTGCAGAGCGTGATGGCCCAGCTCACCGCGAACCAGGCGGAGCTGCAGGAGCTGGCCAAGCTGTCGGGCAAGAACAGGGAGCTTGCCAAGACGATGCTGGCGCGGCTGGAGAAGGATCGCGCCACGTACATCCAGCACATGGAGAGCTTCAAGACCTCCTACGGCGTCGTGCTCAAGCAGGGGCACGCGCTCATGGCGAATCTGGACGAAGAGCACATCGACGAGATCTTCGCCCGCAGCAGCAAGGACATCGAGGGCAGCTGGACCACTGCCGGCCTGATGCGCAGCATGAACTCGCTGTTCGACACCTTTTCGCGCCTGGCCGAGAAGATCCTGGGTTTCGCCGGCGAGACGCGTGCCTTCGTGGACAAGGTGTACAAGGAGTTCCAGGAGCGCTACGGCTTCGCCAACCTCACGCCGCCGCCGCTCAACCTCGAGAAGCACATCCTCGCCATGAAGGCGCTCAAGGCGACCACCGAGAAGTTCTGCCGCGATCCGGTCAATGTCATGACTGAGAAGCACTTCCTGTTGCGGCGCTTCTACAACGGCCTGGTGAGCGAGGCGCGCGGCCTGTTCCAGGACACCCGCAGAGAGCTCGACTCGTGGCTCAAGAGCGCGCTGCAGCCGATCTCGACGCAGCTCAAGGAGCATCAGACGCTGCTGGAGCGGCGGGTGGACAACCTGAAGAAGCTCTCCGGCGACCTGTCCAGCCTGCAGGAGCGCCTGCACCAGCTCGAAGCGCAGAAGATGGCGCTCGGCCGCCAGGTCGAGGAGCTGCTGCGCGTCAAGTACAAGGTGCTTGGCACCGCCGACCGCCAGCGCATGCGTGCGAAGGCGGCGTGACAGTCTCCCCCGGCACGATCTGAAGCCACCCGCGCAGCGGGCCCTGCGGGTGCGTGTGCCAGAATCATCCAATGGCCAGGCTCGACGTCGATCTGCTCGTAGTAGGCGGCGGCATCCACGGTGCAGGTATCGCCCGCGATGCGGCCGGCCGTGGCCTCACCGTACTGCTTGCCGAGCAGGGCGATCTCGCGGGCGCGACGTCGTCGGCCTCCAGTAAGCTCGCTCACGGCGGCTTGCGTTACCTAGAGCTGGGCGACTTCCGGTTGGTGCGCGAGGCGCTGCGCGAGCGTGAGACGCTGATGCGCATCGCGCCACATCTGGTGTGGCCCATGCCCTTCTTCCTCCCCCGCGCACCCGCAACGCGCCCCGCATGGCAGATCCGCGCCGGGCTGCTTCTGTACGACTGGCTGGCCGGGGCGAGCGGATTGCCGCGCAGCCGCGCTCTGGACCTGTCCGGCGCTTCCGAAGGCGAATTCCTCCGGCCGCAGTGCCGACGAGGCTTCTGCTACTACGACGGCTGGGCGGACGATGCGCGCCTAGTGGTGGCGAACGCAATGGATGCAGCAATGCGGGGCGCCATCGTCATGACACGTACGCGCTGTGTTGCGGTAGCCCCTCGCGGCGCCGCGTGGTCGGTACAGCTGGCTGCCGCGGACGCCCCGAAGGTGGAGGTCGGCGCGCGCGCCATCGTGAACGCCACCGGACCCTGGGTGGAGCGCTTCCTGCGCGAATGCACCCCGGTGCAAGCCGTTGCTGCCCGCCTGATCAAGGGCAGTCATCTGGTCGTGCGGCGCAGCCTGCCCGCCGGCCGCGCCCTGCTGCTACCGAACGACGACGGCCGCGTTGTCTTCGTAGTCCCGTTCGAAGGCGAGTTCGCGCTGATCGGCACGACGGATGTCCCTCTGTCGGGCGATCCCGGGGCCGTCGCCATCTCGCAGGCGGAGGTGGAGTATCTGTGCCGGGCGGTGAATCGCTACCTGGTCCAACCGGTGAGCGAGCGCGACATTGCCTGGACCTTCTCCGGTGTGCGTGCTCTCCACGACGACGGTACGGAGAACCCGTCCCGGGTCACGCGCGACTACCTCCTGCAACTCGACCATGCGGAGAATCGCGCGCCTATCCTCTCCGTGTACGGGGGCAAGCTGACCACCTACCGGCGCCTTGCGGAGGAGGCCTTGGGCAAGCTCAGTCGGACCTTCCCGGCGCTCCAGCCGGCCTGGACGTCCCGGGCCCAGCTGCCCGGCGGTGACCTCGGCGGGATGAGTCCGCAACCGTTCGCGGAAGCGTTGCGGACGCGCTACCCCGGGCTGCCTGCAGAATGGGTGGCAGGCATTGCACGCCGCCACGGGGCGCTCGCCGACGCGGTGATCGGCCGCGCATGCAGCGCGCAGGAGCTGGGCGTGCACTTCGGTGCGGGACTCACCGCGCGCGAGATCGAATACCTCGTGCAGCGCGAGTGGGCGGTGGAAGCCGACGACGTGCTTTGGCGCCGCACCAAGGCCGGCCTGCACATGGATGAGGCGCAGCGCCGGGCGGTGGCGCGGCATGTCCTCGCGCTGCGGGCGCCGGGTCGCGGCGGATTGGGGTAGTCGGCCGGATGCGCGGCACGGCGCGCGGCGCCGCCTATCGAAAGGGATAGGTCTCCGCCCATAGCCAGCATCGAGGGCGTTGTCGTCGCAGCGCATCGCGTGCTGCTGCGCTTCGGCACTCCCCGGCAAGCCGAGCCGAAGATCACGGATAAAGAATAACCCTTACATGGGCCTGCAACAAGGAGGCTTTGCGCCGTACGTCTGGTGACATACCACGTCGTTGGCGCCGGCAGGAAGGCTGAGGCGGTGCGCAAACCTGTGGCTCCGGAGTGCCCCGGTCGACTCCTGGCAAAGCTCCCTGGCGGCATCGGACTTGGCGGGCTCTCCCCAGACGCGCCGCGCTACATCAAAACGATGTCGTACTGCTCCTGCGTGTATAAGCTCTCGACCTGCAGCGAGATCGGTTTGCCGATGAAGTCGCCGAGCATCGCGAGCGACTGCGACTCCTCGTCGAGGAAGAGGTCGATGACCTTCTGGTGCGCGAGGATGCGAAACTCCCTGGCATCGTACTGACGCGCCTCGCGCACGACCTCACGCAGGATCTCGTAACAAACCGTTTGCGCCGTCTTCACTTCCCCGCGCCCCTGACAGGTGGGACAGGGCTCGCAGAGCGTATGGGCCAGGCTCTCGCGCGTACGCTTGCGCGTCATCTCCACCAGGCCCAGGGTGGTGAAGCCATTGACCGTGACGCGCGTACGGTCCAGGGAGAGCGCCTTCTTCAGCTCGGTGAGCACCGCGTCGCGGTGCGCCTGATTCTCCATGTCGATGAAGTCGACGATGATGATGCCGCCCAGGTTGCGCAGGCGCAACTGGCGCGCAATGACGTGCGCAGCCTCGAGATTGGTCTTGAAGATCGTGTCGTCGAAGTTGCGCCCGCCGACGTAGCCGCCGGTGTTGACGTCTACAGTGGTGAGCGCCTCGGTCTGGTCGATGATCAGATAGCCGCCGGACTTGAGCGGCACGCGGCGTGCCAGGGCTCGCTCGATCTCTTCCTCGATGCCGTAGAGGTCGAACAGCGGCCGGTCCCCGCTGTAGTGGTGGATCCGGTCGACGAAGTTGAGCGTGTACTCCCCGGCGAATGCCTGCAGCTTGACGTAGTTCTCGCGAGAGTCGACCAGGATGCGGGCAGTCTCGTCATTGGCGACGTCGCGCAGCACGCGGTGGCTCAGGTTGAGGTCCTGGTACAGGAGCGCAGGTGCGGCAACCGTCTTGGCCTTCTCCTGGATCCCCGCCCAGATTCGCCGCAGGTACTCGATGTCCGACGTGAGCTCGCGATCGGTGGCCGTCTCCGCCATCGTGCGGATGATGAAGCCGCCGGTCTCGCCCTCCGGGAGCAACTGCTGCAATCGCTCGCGCAGCTGCGCGCGCTCGGCTTCGTCCTCGATGCGCTGCGAGATGCCGATGTGGCACTCCTGCGGCAGGTAGACGAGCAGCCGACCGGCGACGCTGACCTGGGTGGACAGGCGCGCGCCCTTGCTGCCAATGGGATCTTTGATCACCTGCACCAGCAGCCGTCCGCCCTCGTGCAGGAGCTTCTCGATCGGCTTGGGCTCCTGCCCGGGCTGGCGATGCTCCCAGATGTCCGCCACATGGAGGAAGGCGGCGCGGTCCAGCCCGATGTGAATAAAGGCCGATTGCATGCCGGGCAGGACGCGGCTGACCACCCCGAGGTAGATGTTCCCCACCAGCCCCCGGCCGCTCAGGCGCTCCACATGGAGCTCCTGGGCGACGCCTTGCTGGATCACCGCCACCCGGGTCTCCTGGGGGGTGACGTTGATCAGGATCTCCTCTTCCACGCGCGGCGCTCAGACCGTGGCGTGACCGAAGCGTGCGAGCAGCTGGCTGGTCTCGAACAAAGGAAGCCCCATCACGCCGGTGTAGCTTCCGCTGATGGAGCGGATGAACACCGCCCCACGGCCCTGGATGGCATACCCGCCGGCCTTGTCCAGTGGCTCGCCGCCGGCGACGTACTGGCGGATCTCGCTGTCGGTGAGCTCGCGGAGCTCCACGGTGGTGCTCGAGACCGCTACCTCGGTCCGCTGGTCAAACTTGACCGCCACTGCCGTGTGCACCTGATGGGCTTTGCCCGACAACCGTCTCAAGAAGGCGATTGCCTGCTCCCGGTCGGCGGGCTTGCCGAGGATCTCCCCCTCGACTGCGACCGTCGTATCGGCGGACAGCACTGGGAAGGAGCGCATCAGGCGCCGCTGCGACAGACGCGTCCAGCCCGCCTCGACCTTCGCTGTGGCCACGCGCTGTACATAGTCGACCGCGGCCTCGCCGGGCAGCGGAGTCTCGTTGAAATCCGCGGGCCGCCCCTGTCCCTCGCGCAGCAGCAGGATCTCGAAGCTGACCCCGATCTGCTTGAGCAGCTCGCGACGGCGCGCGCTGCGCGACGCCAGGTAGACGTGACGGCTGGCGGGGAGCATCAGGCGCGATGGTAAGGATGTCCCTGCAGCAGGGACGCAGCACGATAGAGCTGCTCGGCAAGCAGCACGCGCACGAGCTGGTGGGGCAAAGTCATGGCGGACAGTGAAAGCATAAGCCGGGCCGATTTTTTGAGCTGCACATCGAGGCCGTCGGCACTACCGATCAAGAAGGCCACGTCGTTGCCCTCGCGCCGCCATCCCTCCAGCAGCCGCGCAAGCTCAGCGGTGCTGACCGTCCGACCCTGCTCGTCGAGCGCGACGCAGGTTGCGCCGGCAGGCAGCGCCGAACGCAGCCGCTGCGCCTCGAGCTTCAGGATGCGGTCGATCTGCGCGGGCGTGGTCGCGCCAGCACCACGCGGCTCCGGGCGGATCTCGACCAGTTGCAGCGGGGTGTCACGCGGCATGCGCCGCGCATAGTCCTCGAATCCCATGCTCACCCAGGCGGGCACCTTGTGCCCCGGCGCCAGGATGAGCAGCTTCATGCCGGGACAGGTCGCCCGATGCGGCCTTGCCCGTTCTCGCTCAGCTGTGGGCCTCCGCGCCGGGCTCGGACGCCCGGTGCTCCGCGGGCCGTCGCAAAGGCACGACGCGCCGCGAGCCCTCGCCGCCCCACAGCTGTTCCAGGTTGTAGTAGTCGCGTACGGCCGGTTGCATGATGTGGACCACGATGTCACCGAGATCCACCAGCACCCATTCGCCGGTCTGCTCACCCTCGATGCCGATCACGCTGCCGCCGGCGGCTTTGATCTTGTCGTGTACGTTGCGCGCCAGAGCCTTCGTCTGCCGGGTCGACTCGGCGCTCGCAACGATCATGTAATCGAACAGTGAGGTGAGCTTCCTCACATCCAGCGCCACGATGTCGCGGGCCTTGATCTCTTCCAGTGCGGCCACGACGGCGTTCTTCAGCTCTTCAACCTGCATCGAATCCCTTGTAGAGATGGTTCTGGCCAATATAATCGAGAACAGAGTCCGGAAGCAAATAGCGGGCGCTGCGGCCCTCGCGCAGTGCAGCACGGATGGCCGTCCCGGAGATATCCAGCGGTGGGATGTCCACTGCCAGCACGCCGCCGGCCGGGCGAGCCTGCAGCAGCGGCGGCTCGCGCAGCAGGCGCGCCGAGGTCTGCTCAGCCAGGGCCGCCGGCAGGTCCCCGGTGTCCAGCTCGAATCCGGGTCGGTGCGCGATCACCAGATGGGCGAGCTCGAACAGCCGCTCCCAGCGGGACCAGGTGGTCAGCGCCAGGTAAGCATCCACGCCCATCAGCAGGCAGAGCGGGATCTCGTTTCCCAATTCCCCGCGCAGCTCGAGAAGGCTGTCCACCGTATAGCTGGCGCCCTCCCTGCGGCATTCCCGGTCGTCCACCCGGAAGCGCGGATTCCCGGCGCAGGCGAGGCGCGCCATCTCCAGCCGGTGTGCGCTGGTAACCCGGGGTGTGCCCCGATGCGGCGGGACCCGTGCCGGAACGATACGGACTTCCCGGAGCGCCAGGCGGTCGGCTAGCTCCTCGGCCAGCCGCAGATGGCCGTAGTGGATCGGATCGAAGGTACCGCCGAAGACACCTACGGGGTGAGGCGTGAGGCGTGAGCTGTGAGGCGAGTGGGGTGAAGCGTGAGGCGTTAGGCGTGAGGCGTGGGGCGAGCCGTCGGTGCTCGGTCCCGGTTGAGTGCGTTTTGCCACGTAGTTCTAGCGCGCGTGATAGCGCGCCGTCCCTCGTTCCTGCATCGGAGCCGGCGCAGGTGGAGCAGCATGGCGTGTCGCACCGTCCGTCCGCCTCACGCCTCTCGCCTCACGCCTCACCCGCCCGGCCTCACGCCTCACAAGATCAGCCGACGTATGTCGGCGAGGACGCTGTTGAGATAGGTGATGAAACGGGCGCCCTCCGCTCCGTCGATCACACGGTGATCGTACGACAGGGAAATCGGGAGCATCAGCCGCGGGACGAACTGGCCGTCCTTCCACACCGGCTTCATGCTCGAGCGCGACACGCCCAGGATCGCCACTTCCGGCGCGTTGATGATCGGGGTGAAGTGGGTGCCGCCGATGCCGCCGAGGCTGGAGATGGAGAAGGTCCCTCCCTGCATATCGGCGGGCGAGATCTTGCCATCGCGCATGCGCGCGCTCACCTCGCCCAACTCCTTGGCCAGAGCCAGCACGCCCTTCTTGTCGGCATCGCGGATCACTGGCACCACCAGCCCGTTCGGCGTATCCACGGCGACGCCGATGTGATAGTAGCGCTTCAGGATCAGGCTCTCGCCGTCGGAAGCCAGGGACGCATTAAAGGTGGGGAATCGCTGCAGTGCCGCCACGCAGGCCTTGATCATGAACGCGAGCGGTGTGAGCCGCACCCCTTGCTTCTGCGCCTCCTCGGAGAGCTGCTTGCGAAACGCCTCCATTTCGGTGATGTCGGCCTCGTCCTGCTGCGTGACGTGCGGAATGCCGACCCAGTTGCGGTGGAGATTGGCGCCGGAGATCTTCTGGATGCGCGACAGCGGCTTGGCCTCGATGGGCCCGAACTTCGCGAAATCCACGCTAGGCATGGCCGGCAGTGCCAGCCCCAGGCCAGGCCCCGCAGCGGCCGCCGGCCTGGATAGCGCCTGCTTGACGAACGACTGGAGATCCTCCTTGAGGATGCGCTCCTTCGGGCCCGTGCCCCTCACGCGTCCGAGATCTACCCCCAGCTCTCGAGCGAAGCGTCGCACTGCTGGACTGGCGTGTGCCCGCGCAAAGCCCGCTTCGTCGACCGGCACGGGGGCGGCTGCCGAGGCGGGCGATGCAGGGACTGGCGCGGGCGCAGGTGCCGGGGCAGCTGCAGGCGCTGGTGCGGTCTGCGGTTGCGCGGGCGGGGCCGGTGGCGGGGCAGTCTCGGTCCTGGCTGCGGGTGCCGCGGCGACTTCTCCCGCAGCCTCCAGAGTCAGAATAAGCGAACCCTGGGAGACCTTGTCGCCGAGCTTGACCTTGATCTCCTTGACCACACCACCGAACGGCGCCGGCACCTCCATGGTGGCCTTGTCGCTCTCCAGCGTGATCAGGGAGTCCTCCGGCTTGACCGCATCGCCCGGCTTGACCATGACCTCGATGATCGGCACATCGTTGAAGTCGCCGATGTCGGGTACCACCACCTCCTTGATCGCTCCCAAGGTTCTCTCCGCGTCGTTATCGCTGCCGTGCTAGACGAGCCACGGGCAAGGCTTGTTGGTATCGATGCCGTACTTGCGGATCGCGTCCGTCACTTTCGAGGCGGGCACGCGGCCGTCCTCGGCGAGTGCCTT
This sequence comes from Burkholderiales bacterium, assembly GCA_036787045.1. GTDB lineage: Bacteria > Pseudomonadota > Gammaproteobacteria > Burkholderiales > SHXO01 > SHXO01. The sequence continues at coordinate 76,733 of DAIQQA010000005.1, forward strand.
CAGCGCGGCGACGGCGACGTAGTGCCGGTCTACCTCGAAGAACTTGCGCAGCTGCTTGCGGAAGTCGGATCGCCCGAAACCGTCGGTCCCGAGCACCTTGAAGGTGCGCTTCACGAAGGGCCGGATCTGATCCGCAAAAGTGCGCATGTAATCGGTCGCTGCCACCGCCGGGCCGGCGCGCCCCTCCAGGCATTGCTCGACGTAAGGCTTGCGCTGCGGCTCCTCCGGATGCAGCAGGTTCCAGCGTTCCGTCTCCATGCCTTCCCGGCGCAGCTCGGTGAAGCTCGGGCAGCTCCACACGTTGGCGACCACACCCCAGTCCTGCTCGAGCAGGTCTGCAGCAGCGATGACTTCGCGCAGAATCGTCCCGCTCCCGAGCAGTTGCACGGTCGCCCCGCGGCTGTCGCCGGTCCCTTCCCGCAACAGGTACATCCCCTTCAGAATCCCTTCGCGAACACCCTCCGGCATGGCCGGGTGCGTGTAGTTCTCGTTCATTACGGTGATGTAGTAGAACACGTCCTCCTGGTCCTTCACCATCCGGCGCAGACCGTCCTGGATGATCACCGCCAGCTCATAGGCGAAGGTCGGGTCGTAGGACACGCAGTTGGGAATGGTGGAGGACAGCAGATGGCTGTGCCCATCCTCATGCTGCAGGCCCTCGCCGTTCAACGTTGTGCGGCCCGCCGTGCCGCCCAGCAGGAAGCCGCGGGCGCGGCTGTCGCCCGCGGCCCAGGCCAGATCGCCCACCCGCTGGAAGCCGAACATGGAGTAGAAGCTGTAGAAGGGGATCATGGAGATCCCGTGCGTGCTATATGAGGTGGCCGCCGCGATCCACGACGACATCGCGCCGGCTTCGTTGATCCCCTCCTGCAGGATCTGCCCGCTCTTGTCCTCCTTGTAATACATGAGCTGGTCGGCGTCCTCCGGCCGATACAGCTGCCCCACGGAGGAGTAGATGCCGAGCTGTCTGAACATGCCCTCCATGCCGAACGTGCGTGACTCGTCGGGCACGATCGGCACCACGAGCTTGCCGAGAGTCTTGTCCCGCACCAGGATGTTCAGGATCCGCACGAAGGCCATGGTGGTGGACAGCTCGCGCTCACCGCTCGCCTCGAGCAGGGCCTGGAAGGCGGACAGGTCGGGAACTTCCAGCGGTGCAGCCTTCTGCCGCCGCTGCGGGATGGAGCCGCCCATCGCTGCGATGCGCTCGCGGAAATACTTCATCTCCGCGCTGTCGTCCGCCGGCTTATAGAACGGCACCTCCTCGAGCTTGTCGTCCGGGATGGGAATGTTGAAGCGGTCGCGGAAGGCCTTGATGGACGTGGTGCCCATCTTCTTCTGCTGATGGGTGATCATTTGTCCTTCACCAGCCTCGCCCATTCCATAGCCCTTGATGGTCTTGGCCAGGATCACGGTGGGCTGGCCTTTGTGCTTCACGGCGGCCGCGTAGGCGGCGTAGATCTTGTGCGGATCGTGGCCGCCGCGATTGAGTCGCCAGATGTCGTCGTCGGACATGTTCGCGACCATGGCCAGCAGCTCCTTGTACTTGCCGAAGAAGTGCTTGCGGACGTATGCGCCGTCCTTGGACTTGAACACTTGATACTCGCCGTCGACCGCCTCCTCCATGCGCTTGAGCAGCAGCCCGGCCGTGTCGCGCGCGATCAGGGAGTCCCAGTAGGACCCCCAGATCACCTTGAGGACGTTCCATCCTGCGCCGCGGAAGTCCGCCTCCAGCTCCTGGATGATCTTGCCGTTGCCACGCACCGGGCCGTCGAGCCGCTGCAGGTTGCAGTTGACCACGAAGACCAGGTTGTCGAGCTTCTCGCGCGAGGCCAGTGAGATGGCGCCGAGCGACTCCGGCTCGTCCATCTCTCCGTCGCCCATGAAGGCCCATACCTTGCGGTCGTCGGTGTCCAGCAGGCCGCGGTCCTTCAGGTACTTCATGAAGCGCGCCTGGTAGATGGCCATGATCGGCCCCAGCCCCATGGACACCGTCGGGAACTGCCAGAAGTTCGGCATCAACCAGGGATGCGGGTACGAGGGCAGACCCTCGCCATCCACCTCCTGGCGGAAGTTGTCCAGCTGCTCTTCGCTGATGCGGCCTTCCAGGTAGGCGCGCGCATAGACGCCCGGAGACGAGTGACCCTGGAAGAAGACTAGATCGCCGCCGTGGTTTTCGCTCGGCGCGTGCCAGAAATGGTTGAAGCCGACGTCGTAGAGCGTCGCGGCGGAGGCGAAGCTCGCGATATGGCCACCCAGCTCCGAGGACACCTTGTTGGCGCGCACCACCATCGCCATCGCGTTCCAGCGAACGTAGGAACGGATGCGATGCTCGAGCTCATGGTCGCCCGGGGAGGGTTCCTCCTGGCCGGGCGGAATCGTGTTGATGTACGCCGTGGTGGCGTTGTAGGGCAGATAGGCCCCGGAGCGGCGCGCCTTCTCGATCAGCTTCTCGAGAATGTAGTGGGCGCGCTGCGGCCCCTCCACTTCGAGCACGCCGTCCAGCGCCTCGAGCCATTCCTCGGTTTCTTGTGGATCGATATCCGGCAGAGCAGCCATTTGCATGGTGGTCCCTTGTGAGGTTCGACTTGCTGCTATGCATTTGTGATGCAAGCAGAATTCGGCAAAAGTATACCGCGAACGCGCTTCGCTCGCGGCTGCGTCGAACTCCTAACCCCTACCGCTCACCACGAAGACACGAAGACACGAAGAACAGCAGAAGAAACCTTGCGATAACAGCGCGGCATCGGAGCCCTTGGCTCCAGCGGGAGCAATCAGGACTGGTTACCGGACCAGCCCCTGACTGCTTGCGATCGCGGTGTATCTTCCCTTTTGTTTTTCTTCGTGTCTTCGTGGTGAGCGGTAGGCAGTAGGTCTTACCTCTTCGCCGGCGGCACGCGGCCGAGCAGGTAGAACTCGTCGTTCGGGCGCATGGCGATGAGGTGCGCCATCCGGTTGGACAAGGCAAAGAAGGCGGTGATTCCGCCGACGTCCCAGATGTCCTCCTCGCTGAACTCGTGGTCGCGCAGGCTCTGGTAGTCGGGTTCGGTCAGCGCCTCGGGCGTGCGCGCGAGCTTGACTGCGAAGTCCAGCATCGCCTTCTGCCGAGGCGTGATGTCCGCCTTGCGGTGGTCGACGGCCACCTGGTCCGCGATCTGCGGGTTCTTCGCGTAGATGCGCAATATCGCGCCGTGCGCCACCACACAATAGAGGCAGTGGTTCACGCCACTCGTGGCGACCACGATCATCTCCCGCTCGGCCTTAGTGAGCCCAGAGGCCTCGCGCAGCATCAACGCGTCGTGATAGGCGAAGAACGCGCGAAACTCGTCCGGCCGGTGGGCCAGGGTGATGAACACGTTGGGCACGAAACCGGCCTTCTCCTGCACCTGCAGAATCTTGTCCTTGATGTCCTGCGGCAAATCGTCGAGGTTCGGGACGGGGTGTCTGCTGATCTGGGTAGACATGCGCGCTCCACAATGGTGGCTCGGAAAACCTCAACGCAAAGGCGCAAAGAACGCAAAGGGCGCAAAGAAAGTCTTGCGTATGAACCGTGATGTTTGCTCCAAGAGGACCCGACGGCTTGGCCCAAGCGAGTAGCGCTTATGCCCGAGTCTTGCAGGGCATTTCGGTCTGGAGCCGAATCAGGACTGGTTTCGGTTTTCCTTTGCGCTCTGCGCCTTTGCGTTGAGGTGTTCGCCTGTGTTTGCCCTAGTCGTACTTGCGCACATCCTCGATGACCTTGCCGTCATTGGGCAGGGTCCCCTGCGGCTTCAGCACGACATGACCGCGCAGCTTGGTGGCCTCGCGCAGGGTCTCTTCCACTGCCTGCGCGAAGCTGTCCGGTGCGGGTTCGGCCACCTCGCACTGCAGGGTCATCACATCGTTCTTGTCGGCATCGTGGCTGACGGTCAGGCGCGCGCGGAGGATTTCCGGGTGTCGCTTAACCACCGTGTCGACCTGGGACGGATGCACGAACATGCCCTTGACCTTGGTGGTCTGGTCGGCGCGTCCCATCCAGCCTTTGATGCGCAGGTTGGTGCGGCTGCAGGGGCTGCGCCCGGGGAGAAGGGCGGAGAGGTCGCCCGTGCCGAAGCGGATCAGCGGATACTCCGGCGTGAGGGTGGTCACAACCACTTCCCCGACCTCACCTTCGCTGACAGGGTCGCCGGTGCCTGGGCGCACGATCTCCAGGATGACGCCCTCGTCGACCACCATGCCCTCGCGCGCCTCGGTTTCATAGGCGACCAGTCCCAGATCGGCGGTGCCGTACGACTGGAATCCGTCGATGCCACGCTCTGCGAGCAACTGGCGCACGGGCGGAAGAAATGCTTCGCCGCTCACGGAGGCCTTGCGCAGACTGGAGATGTCGACCTTCATCTCGTCGGCTTTCTCCAACAAAATCCGCAGGAAGGACGGCGTGCCGGCGTAGCACGTGGGTTTGAGGTCGGCGATGGTCTGCACCTGCAGCTCGGTCTGACCCACGCCGGCAGGAAAAACCGGACAGCCCAGCGCTTGCGCAGCCAGATCGAACATGAAGCCGGCCGGGGTGAAATGGTACGAAAACGTGTTGTGGACCAGCTCGCCTTCGCGGAACCCCGCCGCGTACAGCGCGCGGGCGATGCCCCAGTAATCGCGCTTGTCCGCCTGCGGGTCGTAGATCGGTCCGGGCGAAGCGAAGATGCGGCCGAGCTGGCCGACCGGGATGGCTGTCATTCCTGCGAAGGGGCGCCGTCCCTTCTGCAGCTGGATCAGGTCTGATTTGCGCGTGACCGGCAGCTTCGCCAGCGCCGCCCGGTCTTTGACCTGATGCGGCTGCACCTCCTCGAGCAGTTCCGCGAAGTACGGCGCGTTCTTCTTTGCATTGAGGAGCTGTTCCTCGAGCGCTTTGAACAGCGCGCGCTCGCGCACTTCGGGGTCTCGCGTTTCCAGGTCGTCGAAGTATTTCATAGAAGGCGTGAGGTGTGAGGCGTGAGGCGTGAGGCGCAAAGGCGAGCGGCGCGTTCGCGCCGCTGGGCCCCTGGCTGAGGGCGGGGTAAAGACGTCTGAGGCCTTGGAGCCCTGTACGCCTCACTCCTCACGCCTCACTCCTCACGCAGTTATGCAAGCCAGCGCTTGCGCCGCCGGTAGTGCTTCGCATCCCGAAAGCTCTTGCGACCGCCGGCGGACAACCCGAGGTAGAACTCTTTCACATCCTCGTTGCTGCCCAGATCCGCACCCGGCCCGTCCATTACCACGCGGCCATTTTCCAGGATATACCCGTAATCGGCGTAACGCAGGGCAACCGCCGTGTTCTGCTCGGCCAGCAGGAAGCTGACGTTCTCCTTCTCGTTGAGCATCCGCACGATCTCGAAGATCTCTTCGACCACTTGCGGCGCCAGCCCCATCGATGGCTCATCCAGCAGAATCATGCTCGGGCGTGCCATCAAGGCACGGCCGATCGCGGTCATCTGTTGCTCGCCGCCGGAGGTGTAGCCCGACTGGCTTCGGCGGCGCTCCTTCAGTCGCGGGAAGTACGTGTATACCAGCTCCAGGTCCCGGCGGATCTCCGCGCGGCCGCCACTGCGCGTGAACGCGCCGGTGAGCAGGTTCTCCTCCACCGTCAGGTGCTGGAAGCAGTGCCGGCCTTCCATGACCTGGACTACGCCACGCCTGACCAGCTCGGAGGGGTTGAGCTGGTCCACCCGCTCGCCGCGGTACTCCACCGAGCCCTTGGTCACGTCGCCGCGCTCGGAGGCGAGCAGGTTGGAGATGGCCTTGAGCGTCGTGGTCTTGCCTGCCCCGTTGGCACCCAGCAGGGCCACGATCTGCCCCTCTTGCACTTCGAGGGATACGCCCTTGAGCACGAGGATCACGTGGTCGTAGATGACCTCGACGTTGTTGACCCTCAGTAATGCTCTATTCGCTTCGCTCATCTAGTGTGCCATCTCAACCACAGGCGCAGAGAACGCAGCGACCGCAGAAGAAGCTCCTGCAACACGCCGCTTCCACGCGCGAGAGCCCTGACTTACGTAGGTGTCTTTCTGAACCTGCATTCCTCCGCGTCCTCTGCGCCTCTGCGTTGGAGTGTAGGCTGTCGAACTTAACCGCCCAGGCAAGCCGGCTTGATGCCCTTCTCCGCCGCGAAGCTTGCGGCCGACCGCTCCACCATCTTCTGCACCATCTCGCGGTCGCCGCTCATCCAGTCGCTCACGGCCTTCCAGCGCTTGCCGTCCCACTGCTGGAAGCGCACCAGCCCGCTGCCGCTGTGGTCGGTGCAGGAGGTCTTGATCGTAGGCACCATGCTGCCGAAGCCGAGCTGGTTCAGCCGCTTGGTGTCGACGTTGAGATTCTCGATGCCCCAGCGCACCTGCTCGCCGCTGAGTGGCTTCTTGCCGTATTTGCCCTGGGCCGTCCGGACAGACTCGACCGTCAGCATGGCAGCCGCGAGTCCGCGATTCCACAGAACCGTGCCCACCAGCTTGGCTGGCGTCTGGCTCTTGCCCTTGTCGATCGCGTGCTTCTGCACGTCGCGCACCACCTGGAAGTCCTTGCCAGCCAGATTGAGGCTGGCGGCGTAATAGCCCGTCGCCGCGGCGCCGGCGGCCTCCGTGTCGATCTCGGAACCGGACCACCAGTTGCCCACCATCTTCTCGCGCGGGAATCCCACCTTCTGCGCAGTCGACAGTGCTGTGGCGTTCATCACGCCCCAGCCCCACAGGATCACCCAGTCGGGGCGGTATTGCCGGATCTGCAGCCATTGCGACTGCTGCTCGTTGCCCGGGTGCGGCACCGCGATCATCTTCAGCTCGAAGCCGAGCTTGGCTGCCTCGGCTTCCAGGACCGGATGCGGCTCCTTGCCGTAGGCCGAGTCGTGGTACAGCAGCACGACCTTCTTCCCCTTGACCTTGTCCGCCCCGCCCTCCCGATCGGTGATGAACTTGACGATGCCGGTGGCGCAGTCCCAGTAGTTGGACACCAGCGGGAAGACCCAGGGAAACACGCGCCCATCCACTGCGTCGGTTCGGCCGTAGCCGTACGTGATCAGCGGGATCTTGTCGACCGGGGCACGGTCGAGCAGCGAATAGGTGATCCCGGTGGACATCGGATGGATCGCCGTCGGCCCGGTGGAGACCTTGGTCTTCAAGCGCTCGTAGCACTCCACACCCTTGGTGTTGTTGTATTCGGTCTCGCACTCCTCCCAGGACAGCTTCACGCCGTTGACGCCGCCGTCCCGCTCGTTGACCAGGGTCAGATAGTCGATGAAGCCGCTGAAGAACGCGGCGCCGTTGGCGCCATACGGGCCGACGCGGTACCCGGTGATGCCGATGAACTGGGTGCCTTCCTGGGCCAGCGCTGCCGTCGGGACCAGCACCGCCCCTGCTGCGGCCAGCAGCGCGACCGTTGTTGCCTTCCATCCTTGCATGATTGCCTCCTCAGTAGCGTTCGTATTCCAGTGACTGCGCCGCCTCGGCCTGGCGGTCACTTCCAATAACGCGCAGCCGCGCCGACTGCGTTGACCCGGACTCTCAATAAGGGAATGGCCACAGCCTGAGCTTCTCCTTGCCAATCTGCCACAGGCGAGCCAGCCCCTGCGGCTCGACGATCAGGAAGAAGATGATGAGGGCGCCGAACACGACGAGCTGCACCATGGACGTGGCGCCCGGCGGCAGGTTCAGGCCGAAGCCCTGCGACAAGCTCGTGAACACGACCTCCAGAAAGATCGGCAGCAGGGTGATGAACGCGGCCCCCAGGAACGACCCCAGGATGCTGCCGACGCCGCCGATGATCACCATGAATAAGATGCGGAAGGACAGGTCCAGGTTCAGATCCTCCGGCTGCACCGTCCCGACGTAGGCGAACGCGTACAGCGCCCCGGCCACCCCGCAATAGAACGAGCTCACCGCGAAGGCAGTCAGCTTGGTGCGCATGATCCGGATGCCGATGACCTCGGCAGCGACGTCCATGTCCCGAACCGCCATCCACGCCCGCCCCACGGCGCTGCGAACCAGATTCTTCGCAGCGAGGGCAAGAACGGCCACGATGGTCAGCACCAGCAGATACTTCTGCAGCGGGGTTTCGAACGCGTAGCCGAGGATCTCGATCGGCTGCGCGGTGATCACCCCCGACGCGCTGTAATTGGAGAACCAGTCGACCTTCACCAGCAGCCAGGGGATGAAGAACTGTGCCGCGAGCGTGGCGACGGCGAGGTAGAAGCCCTTGATGCGCAGGCTCGGCAGCCCGAACAGGGCGCCGATCGCTGCGGCCGTGACGCCTCCCAGGAGGAAGCTCACCAGGATCGGGATCCCGGGCACCCGCAGCTGGAAGTTGTAGGCTGCCACGGCCCCCACCGCCATGAAGGCGGCCGATCCCAGCGACAGCTGACCCGCGTAGCCGGTGAGGATGTTGAGCCCGATTGCCGCCAGCGAGAACACGAGAAACGGAATCAGAATCGCCGAGAACCAATAGTCGTCGGCGAGCGCGGGTACCAGCAGGAACGCGACCGCGAGCAGCGCCAGCACGCCGATCCGGTCCTGCAGGATCGGGAACAGCTGCTGGTCCGCAGCATAGGAGGTCTTGAACTGGCCGGCTTCGCGGTAAAGCATGGTCAGGCGTGAGGCGTGAGGCGTGAGGCGAGCGGGGTAAGGCGTGAGGCGAGAGGCATGAGGCGCGAGGCGTAAGGCGTGAGGCGTGAGGCGCCGCGGCGAACGCGAAAGCTGCCACAGTGAACCGACGAGCGACAGGCAGGCGGCAAGGCCGCCACAAAGCGTCGGTGTAATCGCCTCACGCCTCTCGCCTCACGCCTCACCGCATCACACCCGGTCAATGCGCTTCTCCCCGAACAATCCCTCCGGCCGCACGAGCAGGAACAGTAGCGCCATCACGTAGGCGAACCAGCCTTCGATGCCTCCGCCGACGGAGGGCCCCAGATACACCTCGGCGAGCTTCTCGGAAGCGCCGATGATCAGCCCGCCGACGATGGCGCCGGCGATCGACTCGAACCCGCCCAGGATGAGCACGGGCAGCGCCTTCAGCGCCACCAGCGTAAGGGCGAACTGCACGCCGCCGCGCGCACCCCACATGAGACCGGCCACCAAGGCCACAAAGCCCGCGACCGACCAGACGATGGCCCAGATCTGCTTCAGCGGGATACCCACGGCCAGGGCCGCCTGATGATCGTCGGCGACCGCCCGCAACGCCCTGCCGATGCGCGTCTTGTTGAAGAACACCGCCAGCAGTCCCACCAGCACGCCTGCGACCGCCGCGGCGAACAGGTCGAAGCTGCTGATCAGCATGTCGAAGCGCTCGAGCGCCCACGCGATGGGCTGGTCCTCGAAGCCCAGGGTCAACGGGCGCGGGCTCAGGTCCTTGAACGCCCACAGCTGCACCATCTGCGCCAGGCCTTCGATGAAGAAGGCCAGGCCGATGGTGGCCATGAACAGGGAGATCTGCGGCTGGTTCACCAGCGGCCGCAGCACGATGCGTTCGGTAGCCACGCCGAGCACGACCATGAATACCAGAGCCAGACCGAACGCTGCCCAGAAGGGTAGGCCGAAGCGCTCCTGCAGGCCGACGAAGATCAGGGCGGCGAAGAACACCATGGCGCCCTGGGCGAAATTGAACACGCCCGA